>DAIMNW010000148.1:0-6193 GCA_036719905.1 Chitinophagales bacterium | reverse complement strand
TCAATATTTAGTGAATTTAAACCAGGATACAAAGTGGAGCCAAGCGTAAAATGTGCAATTAGGGTGTCTTGCTTAGGTAGTTTTTTCATTTTAACCAGAAAAGTATCTACATGATTATTAATCTGAGTAACCGAATATTTGGTATAAACGGTATCAAAATTATAATCACTCACGTTTCTTACAGCAATTTTCAAATCCAACAAGTCGCCGCGTTCAAGAGTATCTGAATGAAAACTAAAATAACTATGCTGATCTAAAGCCAACTCTGGTGCTGGGCTATAATTGATTCGCCAGTATTTTAATTGTGATGGCGTACGATTGGTAGTATCCTTAGTGGCCATTCGAATTTTCATATATGGATACTGTGTAGCATTAAAATTGGAGATATTTATGGTATTCAGTGAACTCGAATTGTTTGAAAGCAGAAGCGTCTCATTGCCAGCTGCATCTACACCAATAAGATCCATTCCGGTAGAATCAGTATTTGTAGGTTCAACAGAGGTGTACCGCCAATGCAAGGATGACCATTGAACAGCCGGTCCTATAGTTGGGGTTTCCCAAATTCCTTTGTACCAATGGGCAGAGAATATAAATTGAGTATCGATCATGGCGCCAAGAGCAGGTGCCATTACCTCCTTGGTAGCAAACCCAAAACCACCTTTTCTGGCAAATAACACATAAGTGCGGCTTGCACTCATGGTATCGAGCACCGTTGTGCCAAAAAGAGTATGAAATGCATTTCTTAAAGCCGGATCAAAATTTTGTGGGGCAAAGTCGTTAATAGAATAGAACAAAACATACGCCCCGTTCGGCACAAAGTTGTTTATAAAGTTCGTCAGATAGCTCTGTTGAATGGTATTATTGGAAGCTCCGGGTCCTGGGAAACTGCTTCCACAACCCCATCCCGGGCAATTTATATTACCGTTGGTGATGTATTGAAAAACGGGTAAAGTAGCTGCACCGCCACAATTGAAATCGCCTTGTGGGTTAGCAGGGTATCCACTTTGATAGGCTTGTCCGGTGGCAGAGTCTAATACAACAATGTTAAACCCTCCAGGCACCACATATGGAATACAAGAACCGCCATTACCCAACTTTACATAATCCAGATTAACTGCCACCTGATCAGAGGTGCCATTATTAAAATCTTTCACCTTAATCACATGGTTGTCGTCAAAGTATTTAAAGGTTCTGTCGGATGGTGCAATGAAAATTTTGTCAGAATCATCTTTCTCAAATTGATAATAATGCTGTTGATTCCATCCTGGCGAACTTCCTCTTATATAGGTAAATGAGCTGTTATGCCACTTCAGGGTGTGGTTACCATACAAAGTGTCAACTGCCAAACGCCAATAGTATACGGTGCTATCTATCCAAGTAATCGGTGGATTCGACCAGGTAACAACACCCCCACTTTGAGTAACATTATATTTTTTCAAAAATGTGCTGTTAAAATGTTCAGTGGTATCTATTTCAAAAAGATACTTACGTGCTGGTGCAAAAGGTTCTACCGTAGAACCTTTCAAGGTGAACAAGGCATTGTCGCCCACAATGCTAAACGGATATGGCCATACCGGTAAAATATCCATGGAAGTAATGTTGAAACTTATACAAGCTTCATTATTGGTTTCTGAAATTTCGTTGACTTGATTGGCTGCATCTACGGTTATGCATATTTCATTTTGCCCCAAAGCTCTTTCAGCTTGCAATGGTATTTGCAGATTAAGGGTAGTAAATGCTCCCGGTGCTTTGATTCTAAATGTTTGTATCACTTCTTTTACGCCACTTAAGGTAAGATCGGCTTTTGGAAAATTACGGGAAACGGTAACCAAAATCGAATCATCAACCGAACGGCCAATGTTTACCACATCGGCTATAACATTAAAAAATCCACCTTGTTCGAAAGTGATATTGGGTGGGCTTAGTCTCAGATTATTCTCCCCTTGTCGAGTGGTCATAGTATAATCAGGTAAGGCAAAAGGGTTTAGCTTAATGGCCGGGTCGCCATGCAATGTCATTTCACCACACGAGACAATTCTTTCAAAACTTTGATTTCCATTACTTAGGAGTGAATCGGCTCCAATTCGAATACATTCCCCAATGGAGTTGCCGTAATGTTTGCGACTAATATTTTCATAAAATGCTCCAGAAAAATCTCGTAAGCCGCTGCTGATTCCAAAATCGGTTGGAGAAAGATAGGCGATGGCGCCTATGTTAGGAGCACTTGGCGCTATAGGTATTACAAAACGCTCACTCAAACCTCTAATGTTGTTGTTATTGGCTGGATTGTCAAAAATATTTCCGGTAAAACAACCATTTGAAATAATCATTGGATACTTACCATTATTCTTATACGTTTCGGGATTGTCAATGGCAAACTCTAACGTATTGAAGGCCGAGTGACCAAAAAAAGTGAGTAAAGAAGTTCCGGAAGTGATTAATGAGTCAATTTTTAGAGAGGCTGATATCTGAATAGGTTGAGAACTGGTTTTGGCAAATCGCCAAACATTGGCACCATAGCTGGTATCTTCAATAATTTCTCTATAACTATTTGGGAAAGTATTTAAATATCCATCGAAAATCGACTGTTCCACAGCATTAGTTCCGCCGGTTAGATGCATCACTTGTTTCATCCAAAATTTATTATCAATGGTCTGGATAAAATCTTTTTGTCGGTATTCATACTCCTGAATCTTCTGAAGATAAGTATTCACTTCACTTGGGCTGTAGGCCGACAATCGACCAATCGCAATTCTAAGATTATCAGAGTTGTTGTACGCTGTAAGCAAATTGTCGCTACCGGCTGGCGTACCTATAGTCGGAATTTTACACAGATTATAACTACCGCTGTTAGTTCGAACTTGGTCATAGGTAATACCTTTACCAATCAAAAAGAAATAAAAAGGTTTTGCTTTTGTAAAGTGATTATCGACATAATGTGCAAAGTTGCGGACTGCCAAAGGATGCTTCATTATACCATAGGCAAATTGATCAGTCAACAAATCAATATCTGCAATCAATGTATCATACGATCCACCATCTAGTGAATTTCTATAGGCCGCGTAATCTCTTACATAATCATGTCCATTGTCATTACGCAAAGAATTGTGACTGATTATAATGTAATTTCCTTGATGGATGGATTGACTGTAGTCAATAAATTTAACGGGCGTTACACTACTCACTGAAAAAACACTTGTGGAACCGGCTAAAACTAAATTTCGAATAGTCACAGGGCTATTTGGTAGAAGGAAATCGAGTACAGCACTTGAGGAAGTTGGTGTTGTAGAAATTCGTACTTTATTTGTCAAGTCTAGTAGAACAACCGGTGCCCCCCCATGATTAAAGCTATCAATGAGTAGATGCTTATTGGTGTAAGATGTGAGGGTGCTGTTAATTTCGAATTTAAAGAAGTTCCTAGAGCCGAATCTAAACAATCGAGGATACCACAAATCAACAGCGGATATTACCTCCCCACTGCCCGAAAAGTTGATTGGCGTGTTACTGGCGAAGGCCCACAGCGGAACAGTTGTGCTGCTAAATTTATGAAGTTGAACGCCAGAAAAAACCTGTTGGGCAAAATTATACTGATTGTTAATGCTCACTGAGATAGAATTAGGTTGGTTATAAACCCCAGCAGTGTAAACATCTATTTTGGCGGTGGCAGGGGCCGAAGAAGCTATTGATGGTGTGCTAATTGAAAAACTTCCCGTTGAGCCGGTATAGGCGGCAAAAAATCCCTCAGCCGTATTAAAAGCAGAAGGATGAACATGCTCAGTGCCATAGGTCTTATAATCGCCGGCCGAAAACCCTGAGCCATTCGTGTAAATCTCATGATGCATAAACCATGGCTCAGCAGGTTGTGAAGAACTGTTATTTGCCACTATTGAGTACCGTTGGTGAGGAAATCCTGATTGTGCAACAAGGAAATAGACACTTGTATCATTAAACATGCTGTAAAATGGATTCAACTGCTCTGTAGATGGATTTTTATAAAGCAAAGAATCGAACCAACCGTCGTTTTTTTCGCCATAAAACTCCAAAAAATCGCCTGATGATAAAATACCATTTGTGCTTACGTATAAAGGAACTTCTTGCCCCTTGTTGAAAAGCATATAATCTTGCCCGGGTACTAATCCCAAGCCAGCATTAGTCAAAGCAGCTTGCGTTATTCGGTAAATGCCATCTTTGGCTACTTTTACCTTGTACCAGGTTTTTGAATAATCAAAAATCCATTCGTTGCCGTACAAAGTTTGAGCCGATGTGCAATAACCGAAGATTAGTAAAGGAAGCAGAAGTAATATTTTCTTCATCGAAAGCTTTATTAAAGACAAGATAAATTTGATTTGGTGTTTATCACATTGGTTAAGCGGTATTCTGCTTGCTCACCAGTGCGAATTAATTTCTTTTATTAAAATTAAGTTTAAGGGAAAACACATGAGAGTACAACACTTCACTAACTTGGCCAATATTGGTCAAGGCATAATCAATGGAGAACTGCTTAAATTTAAATCCAATTCCCATGTTGGGTTGAAGGGTGGTAATCTTTTTACCGGTATCATCTGTAGCTCGTTGAATACGACCAACGCCACCCCTAAGGAATATCATTTGGTTATAGGATGCCTCTACACCCATATGTGGATCCAAACTAAATGGTTTGGCACTTACCAAAACATTTCGCTTACCATCAGTTGTAATATCCAAATCAAAGGCAGGAATTACATTAAACTTTTCTCCTACTTTAAAATTGTAGCCCCCACCCATAATAATACGAGGCAGGGTTATCTCAGTAGAACTAACTGGTATTTCATTATTTGTTTGAGTTAGTATTAGCTGATCTTCAGGGCTAAAAGAAAAGGACCAAGCATTGAAAGTAGAAGTTACATCTCGAATCATTGCGCCTAACAATAAACCATTGTAATGGTATTGAGCCCCTGCATCAAAACCAAAGCCCCAGGCATGCGCAAAATCACCCACTCTACGATAAATAATTTTGCTGCTACCCCCCACTCGTAAAAAATTGCCACTCCTTCTATCACTCATTATATCCTGAGCATAGGATCCGATAAATGAGTAGTCGGCAGCACTAAAACTGGTGATTTTTGTATAGTCAACATTCGAATTGGCATCTACTAAATGCAGTGTATTTGGAATATCATCAATAGCAAAACGGATAAGGCTTAAGGCTAAATAATTGTTTTTTGTTTTACCGGTAATGGGAATGGCTACTGAACCGTAATCATAATTGGCAATATTGCCAAAATAAGCACTATGCATGGCTGCCATCTGCAAACCGCCGCCGCAGCCGGCTATGCCTGCCGGATTCCAATACCCTCCTGTAACATCATCAACCAAAGCCACCTGTGCGTTACTCATGCCTAAAGCTCGGGCCCCTACTCCGATGGAAAGAAACTCATTACTATACTTTCTGACCAATTGTGCAGAAGCGTTGATACTAAGTAAAGCAAGTAAGATTATTGATAATACTGTGGTAAGCTTAAGTCGGAAGTTCATGCAGGTTAGATTATTTATGTTTAAAAGTAATGCATGTAGAGAGCAGACTAAAAACAGTTTGCTAACAAAAATAAGTTAATAAGGAACGCAGTTTTCTACTGAAAATTACTGAGTTTGAAAAAGGTCAAAAAAAAAAAAGATTAGCGGTTCTTTTGTGTGTAGAGAGCCAACTTAAGTCGTCTTTACGACGCCGACCATCTTGGCAAATAACTCGTTGGCATCAAATGGCTTAGCTACGTATTCATTCATCCCATCTTTAAAACATTCTTCAATTTCATGCACGGAAGCATGAGCAGTTAAAGCAATGATAGGAATGTTGCAATTGGGTGGGTCAAGTTTAGATCGTATCAATTTGCTTGAGGTATGGCCATCCATTTCCGGCATTTGGATATCCATCAATATCAAATCATACACTTTCTCTTTCACTTTAACTAAAGCTATTTTACCATTTTCAGCCACTTCTAAATCAATTGTAGGCATCCAATCTTTCAAGGTATCAGTGGTCACCATTTGATTAAATGGATTATCTTCGACAAGTAGCACACTTAATTTTTCTGGAGGAGGCACCTGCGTTTTGTATTCGCTGCTATCTTCAACTAAATTGTTGTTTTCAGCCTTTGAAAAAATCATTGTAAAGTAAAATTCGCTGCCAATATTTTCCTCTGAAATAACATAGATT
>DAIMNW010000017.1:0-21851 GCA_036719905.1 Chitinophagales bacterium | reverse complement strand
ACCCATTATTGTGTGCCTAATATTGGTAGTCGATTTGCCCGTACGGCATCTTTCGCTATAAGCAATGTGCTTACACCCAAGTTAATCAAAGCTGGTCAGATCGGTGGTTTTGAAAAATTATTATGGAGTAATGATGGCACTCGCCATGGAGTTTATATTTACAAAGGAACCCTCACCAATCGCCATCTCAGTGCCCGATTCGGCATCAAGCATACCGATTTACATCTCATTTTCTCCGTCAACATCTAGTGGTTATCCTAAACTTGTTTTATCTAAATTCTACTACAAATGAACGGTCGTTTAAATAGTTTTCGTCTTTCTAAAATCACGATGTTGGCAGCGATATTCATTATTCTGTTTCTTGCCTGTGCCAATATTTCCAATTTAGAAAGTACGGAGGCGGCCACTCAAAAATCGAGTGTAACTAGTAGAAATACGAAGTTCTTTATCAGTATGAACGACCTAGCTCCAGACACAAAGAAATTGTTAGCCAACCGTCAAATTTCGATGCTCTCCACCTTAAATGTTTACGATTCGCTTGAGAACAATTTGTTATTCGATTCTGCACGGCTCGTGAATGATATCAAAAAAGCCATTCCTGATAAGATGGCAAATGGTTATGCCTGCCTTGATTGGGAGAGCGCTAATTACAAAATACTTCAAAATCAGAATCCAACCTCTGCTGAGTATTCGAATGCTTGCGCTGCTTTTTTAAAGGCGTATAGGCTGGCTAAGAGAATTCGACCTGCTATGCAGTGGGGCTTTTATGGGTTACCTGTTACATCCTATTGGGGCAGAAATGATAAATGGCGCAACCAAACCATGGCTCTAACAAGCCTTTTAGGCATGATGGACGTCATCTATCTATCACTTTATGATCTTTATACCGATGAACAACAAAACCAAAAGCTTCAAAACGATTATATAGAAGAAAACCTGAAGCAAGGACTTCAACTTAGCTCTCAAATAAACAAACCACTGCTAGTTTTTATTTGTCACCGCTTCCATGAATCGAACAAGCAAGCATCATGGCAGCTGATACCCTGGTCACGTTGGAGCAGCGACATTGACCATATAACTAAGGTTAATTATAATGGTAAAACGACAGAAGGAATAATATGGTGGGCGGCTGATGAATATCTTTACCGAACAAAAATACCTGCCATACAATCTGAAATTGGTAAGAGTAAAATGGATGTATCCATCTACCATCAAAAACAGGTGCTTGAGCTTTCGTATCGGATTGATTCGCTATTAAAAAAGTAGTTAACTTGTTTTAACCTATTCCAGTTTAGGTTGTTCCAACCTCTCCCATTCAAAATTTTGAAACTACATTTGTAGCCCATCATGATAGCATTTCCTAACGCCAAAATAAATTTGGGACTTAACATTCTCAGAAAACGAGAAGATGGATTTCATGAGCTGGAAACTGTTTTTTATCCCGTAAACTTTTGTGACGCCATTGAACTAATGGAGTCACCTGAGTTCAAATTTACAACTAGTGGACTAGCCGTGTCGGGTAATATGGATGACAATCTCTGCGTTAAAGCCTGTCGAATTCTACAAGAAAAGTATCCTTTGCCATCATTTCATATTCACCTTCATAAAGCCATTCCTATGGGGGCCGGCCTTGGGGGGGGGTCGGCTGACGCTGCATTTGTATTAAAATTAATAAATGAAAAATTTCACCTGCAGATTTCAGATGTAGAACTTGAAAAATTTGCTGCCACACTTGGTAGTGATTGTGCTTTTTTTATTCGGAATAAACCTGCATTGGGAACCGGTCGAGGAGAAGTGTTGAATCCAATCGAACTCAATCTTAAAGGATACAAAATTGTCTTGGTTTTTCCGGAACTTCATATTAGCACAGCTTTAGCATATAGTTTGATTCAACCAAAAACACCAAGCCGCTCTTTGCGCTCTATTATCAGTTCAGAGATTGCAAACTGGAAGGAGCAGCTTATAAACGATTTCGAGATACCCATCTTTGAAAAATATCCGGCACTGATGAAAATTAAAAATGACCTGCATGAAGCTGGCGCTATATATGCCGCCATGAGTGGGAGTGGTAGTACGCTCTTCGGAATTTTTCCAGACGAAAAAGAGATTAAACTTCAACCCGGACTTCGAACTCAAATCTGCAGCTAGATTAAGAGGAGGGCAGAAGCATATTCAAACCGAATTCTCAAGCTGAATAGAAATTCTAACTTTGCATTTTGAATTCTTTGTAAAATGTCATTTCTACACAATCGAGTAAACAATGCAGCGCTCAAAGCTGCCATGCTGAAGGAAACTGAACCACGAGTTACGCTATCTTTCTACCAATATTTCCCAATCGAAAGCCCTCAGGACTTTCGCAATGAATGGTTTATGCAGCTCACCAAGTTGAAGGTTTTTGGTCGTATTTACATTGCTCATGAAGGTGTCAATGCTCAGGTTAGTGTGCCGGCCAATTTGTTCGACGACTTTAAAAAGTACTTATACAGTCACCAGCCGTTAAATAATTTGCGTTTAAATGTTGCAGTAGATGATGATGGTAAAAGTTTTTGGGTTCTGCGAATAAAAGTGCGCTCGAAGATTGTAGCCGATGGTATTACCGACCCTACATTTAGCATGGAAAATAAAGGCGAATACCTCGATGCCAAAACTTTTAATTCAGTGGCTGAAAATCCGGATACAGTGATTGTGGATATGCGAAATCATTATGAATATGAGGTGGGGCATATCAATAATGCCATTGAGATACCCAGTGATACTTTCCGTGAGCAATTGCCCATGGCGGTAGATATGCTGAAAGATAAAAAAGATAAGACCATTGTGATGTATTGTACTGGAGGCATTCGTTGTGAAAAAGCAAGCGCTTTTTTGAAGCATGAAGGATTCAAAAATGTATTTCATTTAGAGGGCGGCATAATCGAATACACTAATAAGGCTCGTGCATTAGGTATTGAAAATAAATTTATTGGCAAAAATTTTGTGTTCGATGAACGACTCGGCGAACGAATAAGCGATGATATAATAGCGCATTGTCATCAGTGTGGTGCCCCCTGTGACGACCATACCAATTGTGCTAACAATGCCTGTCATCTGCTTTTTATTCAATGCAAAAGCTGTGCGGCAAAATATGACGGTTGTTGTAGTCAAGAGTGTAAAGATTTTAAGGCATTGCCTGCCGAGGTGCAGAAAGAGCAACGCAAAGGTTTGTCCAATGATTCTATGATTTTTAATAAACATAAACGTAGCAACCTTCGTCCCAGACTGAATGAAGAATGAATAAGCCACGAATAATTTATCATCTTACTACATACGAGCAGTGGAACAAGTTTAAAGAACAAGCTGCCTATGAAAGCCCAACCTTGCGGCAGGAGAAGTTTATTCATGCCAGTACCGCCTTGCAAGCTGAAGCTAGCGCTAATCGCTATTTTGAATCATTCACTGAAATTGTATTGCTTACACTCGACTCAAAATTGCTCGTTGAGGAGTTAAAGTATGAATGGGCAGAGAGCGTAAAGGATTTCTTTCCTCATATTTATGGCCCTATAAATAAAGAGGCTATTGTGCAAGTGGAGTCCATTAGCAGAACTGCGCCTGAGAGGTATAAAATTCAACCACTAAAGCATTATGAAATTATTGTCAGCGGATTGGTTCAAGGGGTGGGCTACCGAAATTTTACCTTGAAAAAGGCTAAGGAACTTCAGTTGACTGGTACCGTACAAAACCTGCCAACAGGGCAAGTGTTAATCAATGCTTCCGGCGATGGCTATCTGCTGAAACGATTATCGGATTGGTGCTACAGAGGAGCGCCTATTTCAAAAGTAGAAAAAGTAGAAGTAACCGTGAGTGATTTTAAAACCTATGACGACTTTAGGATAGTTAAGTAGGCTTTATCATTATCCTGATATTTTAGAAAAACATAAGCCAACGAGATTATATCTTCACAGCATGAATAGTGAATTTACTACCTGCCGAGTTTGCGGCAATCAGGTTGATTATTTGAAGAACCTAATGGGCAACCGAATAGTGGTACCTATTCCTCTATACCATTGCCCCAAATGCGACACCCATTTTACCTATCCTAAGGAGTTTATGGAGCAACGTCAGTTCGATAATTTCGACATGGATTGGTACCTGGCACGTAAACCAAAAGCTCAGCATAAAATTACAAGGGTGCTTGAGACTATGGCCAGGAAGGGTGTTAAACACCATGGCAAGTTTTTAGATATTGGATGCGGCATGGGTTATAGTATGGAAGTAGCCAAGCAATTTGGGTATGATGCCATGGGTGTAGAACCCCTCGTTCAGGCGGCCGAGTTAGCACTTAAAGATGGCTTGCAGGTGAAGAAAGGATTTTATGACAAGAACGATTATGGACCCAATTCAATTGATTTTATTTGGCTCGATCAAGTTCTCGAGCATGTATACGAACCCAGAGTATTATTTGCAGATATAGTTCATGTAATGAAACCCGGTGGCTTTTTCTTTGTAGGATTGCCGGTGGTTAATTGGCTGTGGCTACTGCTAACAGATTGGAAAATTACAAGCAAGATAAACGTGTACAACGACCCTGAAGAACACATTAATTATTATGGACGTAAGGGAATTGAAAATTTGTGTCGACAAAATGGAGTGCAAATACACAGTATCTATTACCCTAAAGCCATTATCGAAATTCCTTTTAAAATATTGGGATTAACTACCGGCTACTATCTTATTCAAAAACCGATTAAGTAGTTAATTCGGCTAGCAGCTGCGATTTATTTACACTCACCACTCCAGGATGTTCGCAAACCTGCCCACCGGCCAGATTTGCTATATGAGCTATTTCCACTGCCGGCAATTGTGCAGCCAAGCCTAGGGCCGAAAGGGCAATCACCGTGTCGCCTGCACCTGATACATCAGCTACTTTTCTGATTCGGGCTGGTATAATAGCGCTTTGGTTCTTGGTGTGATAGAAAATTCCTCTATCGCCGAGTGTTACAAATGTATAGGCTGAATTAATTTTCTTATTGAGCGTTTTTGCTGCCAAACTCAAATCCGTCATATCAGTCGAAATAGAATTGTGCGGTAAACTTTCCGACAACTCTTTCAAGTTCGGTTTAAATAAGGTGCAGTTTGTATAAGCAAAGAAATTATGTTTTTTGGGATCAACTAAGGTAGGCACCTTGGCTTTGTTGCAAAGGTTGATAATTCGTGAAATTAATTCGGCAGTCAACACTCCCTTATTGTAATCTTCCAAAATCACAGCATCAAATTTTTCTTTAGCAATAGCTTTTGCAAAATTTTGAAACAGTGCTTCTTCCATTTTCTCAGGCATCACATGGTTGTTCTCCACATCATATCGTAGCAATTGGTGATTGTTGCCAATTATTCGAGCCTTCAGGGTGGTTACACCCGATTTATCTATCAGCACTCCTGAACTATTAATCTTGTTTGATTTCAAAATATTCAACAAGGTATTTCCGTGAGCATCATTTCCAATAATACTAAATAGAAAAGCCGATGCTTCCATGGCTTTAATATTCATGGCTACGTTGGCAGCACCTCCGGCTCGGTCGTCAAAATTCTCTACATTAACCACAGGCACAGGTGCTTCGGGCGAAATGCGATCTACCTTGCCACGTATGTAATGGTCTAGCATCACATCACCTACTATGGCAATTTTAAACTTTTTAAAATCAGTAAAGAGCTTTTTATAGTCTCTCATTTCGTTGGAAATAGGTGCTATTTTAATTTTGCCAAAGCGGCTTTCATCCTAATCATGGCTTCGGTTAGTTTTTCTTCACTGGTGGCGTAGCTTATACGTACACATCTATCATCGCCAAAAGCCCGGCCGGTTACAATGCTCATTTTTCCTTCATGGATGAGATACATGCACAGGTCGTCGGAATCATTAATCATTTGCCCATTATAACTTTTTCCAAAATAGGCGCTCACATCAGGAAAAACGTAAAAGGCTCCTGGAGGTGTATTGGCTTTAATTAAGGGCATGTCTTTCAAATGTGACAGTACCAAATTTCTTCGATTCAAAAACGCTTTTACCATTTCCTGTGTAGGAACCAGGCTTCCGTTCAAGGCTGTAATGGTGGCTATTTGAGCCATAGCATTGGTGCCACTCGTAAACTGACTTTGCATTTTATCACAAGCTTTGGCTATAGGCAGCGATGCTCCAATGTATCCAATGCGCCATCCCGTCATGCTATACCCTTTGCTCACACCATTTACGGTAATCACTCGGTCATGTATGGCCGGAAACTGGGCTATGCTTTCGTGCTTGCCTTCAAAGTTGATATATTCATAAATTTCATCGCTAATCACATGCACCTGAGGATGTTTTTCCAAAACCTTAGCAAAAGCGGCCAACTCTTCTTTTGAATAAAAACTGCCGGTAGGGTTGCAAGGCGATGAGTACATCAACAATTTTGTCTTGGGAGTAATGGCTGCTTCCAATTGCTCGGCTGTAATTTTAAAATCGGTATCGATAGTGCTGGGAATAAATTTTACCACCCCTTGTGCCAATCTAACCATCTCACTATAACTTACCCAATATGGAGTTGGTATAATTACTTCTTCGCCCGGATTGACCAAGCTTAAGACAGCATTAATGATTGCATGCTTGGCGCCTGTGCTTACTACTATTTGTTCCGGGCTATACGTAAGATTATTGTCGCGTTTAAATTTTTCACTGATGGCTTGCCTTAGTTCTAAGAATCCGGCCACGGGGGTATACTTCGTATAGCCATCGTCAAGCGCTTTTTTGGCCGCATCAATAATATGCTGTGGGGTAGGGAAGTCAGGTTCGCCGAGGCTGAGGTCAATGATATCTTCGCCTTGTGCTTTAAGTTCGCGGCTCAGTTTGGCCATTTTTATGGTTTGGCTTTCGCTCAGGCGGTTGATGCGTTCTGCTAGGTAATTTTTCAATATTCAGATTTTTCTTCAAAAAAATAAATGCGAATGTAAGCAAATTATTTAGCTAGGATATGATTGGAACAACATCTTAAAATTTTAAAAAATCGACTTACCAAATATTGTAATTTAATCTGAAATAAGCGTTTGAGCTTATCATATTAGAATTGAAATAGCCTGTGTTTGGCTGTACGGATGAATGATTAGAAAATTTTGAGTTAATTGACAAGTTGGCACCAAGGCTACTCTGTACCTTAGGGTTGAGCCAATAATTCAAGTAAGCGGCAAATTGCACTCGGAAAGCAAAAATCGGCTCAAGAGGGCTGAAGGTATTGATTCGTGTGGTAGCATAAGTCATGCCAAGCCTAGATTGTAGCGTCAGGTCGGTTCTGGTGCTAGGTGTATAGGTATAGGAGTAGGTGCTTAGCAGATTCAAATAAGGCAAATTACTTGCTTTGTTGCTTTCTTTTCTAACGTATAATTGATTGTAATTGCTCAAGGTAGTGCTTTGCGACTCTTCATAGGCTAATACTATCTGATTGTCGATTGCACGATGCCAATATAAACTGAGTGGCTTGTGTACACTATAGGTATATTTTAAGCCACTCTGAAAAGTTTTTTGGTCAAACCTAGTCCTACTGCTATTAAGTTCAGATTGGCCATTTGAAAAATAGGTGCTTGTGTTCCGGCTGTTTCGCCTATACTCCGAATAATCGGCAAAAACACTAAAACTGAATTGCTTGCCTGCCAATCGCGTTGGAAGATTGGTGAAAAATAAATTGTCGCTGATGATTGCAAAGGATTTTACGTTAACCGAAATTAGGCCTTCAGACTCAAGCAACGAATCTATTTTTTCTAAAATGTAAATACGGCGCATTCGTGAATCAAACAATCGTTTGTTGTTTAATTCATTGAGCAGATCGGTAAGTTTTAGAATTTGGGCATCAGACACCGAACCTTTTAGCTGCCCTGCTTTTTCGAGTGCTTTGAGCAAAAATATGGTTAAAGCGGCGTTGTCAATCATTTCAAGACGCCCGTTGCCTAAGCCAAGTTCTACATTTATATTTTGACTTTCTTGATGTTGGCGACTAATCAAATTATTTACCTGAAAAGTTGATTGCGCACTTCGATTGTTCAATTTTGAGGCGCCAATGCTTACCAGAGTAAAACGGCCTTCATCACGATAAAATTGGTTAGTGCTATGGAATGAAATGGCTCTAGAATTTTCAAATTCTGGAGAGTTCATACTATTACTTGATCTATTACGCCATTGATCATTTGCCTTACCATTGGCCTGAAGCTCAGTGTTCCCAAGATATCTCTTGCTGCTTTTAGCGGTCCTCAGCCACACCGAGCCTGAACCATCGAAGTTGTTTGAAAGATTTGTTCTGGTTTTTTGAGGTTCCAGTACACTTTGATTGCTGCCATTTATGGTAAAACCTAAGGCTCTGTTTCTTACAAAACGGTATTTGTACTTCGAAAGATCCCTTTTTTCAAAAGTTTGCGCCATTGTCATATTGAAATAAAGTAGCATGGATAAAATTAGAATAACGATTTTCTTCATAATAGGTAGGTAATTGTTTGGTTTGAAAGCTAGGTTAAAGGGTAAAAAATACTTTTTGCAAAGTTCAGCCCCTGTTTTTCAAAAATAGAGCTTAATCCCTATGTTTTCATTTTTTAATAGGATTTAAAATTGGGCTTAAGAGACTCATTTTTTCCATTACTTTTGCTTTCCCAAAAAGTAGTTCAATCCCCCTTAAACCAAATCGTGAGCAAAGAATCAGCCGGTACCGGCCCTAAACTAATTTCGGTTCGAACCGCCACATTTTTGGTAATAGCCAACATGATTGGAACAGGGGTTTTCACCAGTTTATGTTTCCAAACGGGCACCATTCATTCAGGATTTGCCTTGTTGATGCTGTGGGTGGTAGGAGGTATAGCAGCTTTATGTGGGTCGTTGGTATACAGTGAGTTAGCCACAGTTTTCCCCCGAAGCGGAGGCGAATACAATTTGCTTTCCCGTATCTATCATCCTGCTGTTGGGTTCATCTCTGGATGGGTAAGCATTACAGTGGGATTTGCTGCTCCGGTGGCTGTAAATAGTATGATAGTGGGCGAATATCTGCATGGAATTTATTCTCAAATTAATCCACTAAAGGTGGGTATAGCGGTGGTCATTATCATCAGCATCATTCACTCAGTAAGCGTAAAAATTGGCGCACACTTTCAAAACTTTTTCACCATACTAAAACTAATTTTGATTCTGATATTGGTAGGTGGCGGATTCCTTATTGGTAATCATCAAAACTTTAATATAATGCCCACTGGTGCAGGCTATCACGATATATTAAGTATGCCATTTGCGGTATCCTTAGTGTTTATTTCGTATGCCTTTTCGGGATGGAATGCTGCCTCTTATTTTGCCAGCGAAGTGGCCAATCCGAAGCGAAATATTCCAAGAGCCATGCTGTTCGGTACAGCCATAGTCATGGTATTGTATCTGTTACTGAACTATACTTTTCTACAGAACATTCCTTTTGACGAAATAGGTAAATTTGACTCGTCTGGAAATCCTGTTCACCCAGACACAGGCTTGATAGCAGCCATTAATATTTTTGGGTTAAAAATGGGTAAACTTTATGGGGTGTTTTTCAGTTTGGCGTTGGTGGCTTCGGTAAGTTCCATGGTTTTTGCCGGCCCACGTGTTACACAGGTAATGGGCGAAGATTATGTGTTTTTTAAATTTGCCGCCATCAAAAATAAAAGCGGAGCTCCTTATGTGGCTACTTTAGTGCAAATGACGGTTTCCTTGTTGCTCATGCTCACCTCTTCCTATAGCGATATTTTTACTTACATAGGTTTTACACTCAGCTTAATTACCCTGCTTACTGTGGTAGGGGTTTTTGTAGTTCGTATTAAAATGAAAGCGGTTTCGCAAGAGGCACACGGCTCCTATCGAACTTGGGGTTATCCGGTGGTGCCATTTATTTTTATTCTACTCAGCCTTTGGATGATTATTTTTACCATCGAGAATAATCTAAAAGTGAGCTTAATAGGATTTGCCACAGCATTGGTGGGGTTAATTTTCTATTACTTCTCCCCAAAGAATTTTAACGACAAATTAAATTTGAACATTCATACCATTAATAAGAAAAAGTAAGATTCATGAAAATTTCCATTTCCGTATTGGCTTTTAGTTTTGCTGTAAGCATGGCTGCTTTTGCAAGCTGTAATCAAATTTTTAAACAAGATACAGCCAAGCCGGTGGTTGATTCTGCTAGCATTAAAAAAGCAGGTGAATTTGTTTTTAAGGATAATGCCTATAACCAAGCAGCTCGATATATAGCCGGTATGCCCCAGCTAGATTCCAACGCTTACTCTATGGCTACCAAAAAACCCATTTGGCAAAAATATGCCCGACAAGTGGATAGCACTTGGGCCTTGTACGATAAAAACCGATTAAGCATTATGCGCAATTGGTACGAAACAGAGTTTGGCGCTTATCGTCATCAGGAGAAAAATGTGTTCTATCCTTTTAGCGGTCCCGATTGGTTAAACATTTACACCATTTATCCTAATGGCAATAAGTATGTGATGGCTGGGTTAGAACTGGTGGGCAACAATCCAGAGCCCAACAAACTGAGCGACGCTGAACTAGCTAAAGGTTTAGATGGATTGAGAGGCGGATTAAAAACGCTTATCGAACGGGGCTACTTTATTACGAGTTATATGGGCAGAGATTTATATGCGTCAAAATTTAACGGGGTGCTACCTGTCATTTATTTCTTTATGGCTCGAACCAATT
The DNA here is from genome assembly GCA_036719905.1 of Chitinophagales bacterium. Classification (GTDB taxonomy): domain Bacteria; phylum Bacteroidota; class Bacteroidia; order Chitinophagales; family CAIODY01; genus DAIMNW01. Next base: position 11,143 of record DAIMNW010000017.1, on the reverse strand, counting down.
GCAACATTGTAGATCAAAAATTTATTGGTTTGGATGCCGAAGGCAACGAACATGAAATAAATACTGCCATGAAAACCGATGCGAATGCCAATTACATGAGAGGGGTGAAAATATTGTTTCAGCATCCAGATACCAAAAAGCTGGGCATAGTTTATTATTTCAGTGGCGATGTAGAAGATAAGGCTATAGCTGCCGGCAAAACCAACTTCCCAAACTTTGTGAAGAAAAATTGGCACAATACCAACACGTTTATCAAGGCAGCTTCTTACTTAATGCATACGCCTACTTTTGTTACCTTAAAGAATCTGGTTTTAGATAAAAGTGATGTTATTTTAACCGACGATAGCGGCTTACCTTTGAAAGCAGTGAACGATGGTAAATGGGATTTAACCTACTATGGTCACTACAATGGCCCTACTTCTGACTTTCCCTATATTAAGGAATACGATAGATTGGCTATCTATAAAAAGGATTCGGCTAAAATTAAACCCATTCCATTTGGTACCGGCTATAAATGGCGATTAAATGAAAGCAACCTTTTATTTTGTGTGAAGAAAAAAGCGGAAGCTGCTGCACCTGCCACAAAGTAATGCAGCAGAGCTTAATTGCATACTTGTATGAATAAAACTATCCATTTCCAGCATTTAGGAACCATGGGTTACCGACAAGCCTGGGATATACAGGAGCAATTATTCAATGCCATTATTCAAAAAAAAATAGCCAACCGCAAATTGCTAGATGCCGGGCAATTACCTGCCGAAACCGAAAACCATTTAATTTTTTGCGAACACACTCCTGTATTTACTTTGGGTAAAAGTGGCGATATGCAACACCTGCTTGTGAGTCAGGAAATCCTGAATCAAAAAAAGATTTCATTTTTTAAAACCAACAGAGGAGGCGATATAACGTTCCATGGCCCTGGTCAAGTGGTGGGTTACCCCATTTTAGATTTAGCTAATTTCTTTACCGATATTGGCAAATACATGCGTTCATTAGAAGAAGTTATCATTCTTACTTTGGCCGATTATGGTATCACCGCCGGCCGCAGCCAAGGCGAAACCGGTGTATGGTTAGATGCCGATGATATTTTTAAGGCCCGTAAAATTTGCGCTATGGGAGTGCGCACATCACACTGGGTAACCATGCATGGCTGGGCACTCAATGTAAATGCCGACTTAAGTTACTTCGATATGATGATACCCTGCGGAATAAAAGGTAAAGCGGTTACCTCTATGCAAAAAGAATTGGGCAAGCAAATAGAAATGGCTGAGGTGGAGTCTAAATTGCGCCATCATTTTACAGAAGTTTTTTCTGCCAACATGGAGTTGGAGCCGGAATCAGTGCACCAATAATTCGCCACCTTAAAATTCCTTATCTTTGCGGCAGTTCTTTTCACATTTACCCAATATGGGGCTGTATTTGGTATTGACGGCACTGTATTTTGCAGGTAAGCATGCTGTGCGTTGTGAGTATTGCACATTAATCCAAACTTTCAAACCTTTTACATGGCAACTATAGCTATGCAATGGCTGCTTAATCCCAAGGATTAACCACCATAGTTCCGCCGCCGGGTAGCTCTCACCTGGCCGCCTGAACTTCGCTAAGAAGAGATAAGACCCTGTAGCGCTGTGCACAGAGTACGAAAAATTTAGCAGCTAAGCTTTTAGAACAGGCCCGTGAGTGAGCCTTCTGACTGCCGAAAACCAATCACCCAATAAGCATGTAGAAAGCTTGTGGAAGCTTTGTCCGGACCCGGGTTCGACACCCGGCAGCTCCACCTAGAGAGAAAGAGAAACAGAAAGGGAAGGAGAAAGAATTCTTTCGCTTTTTGTTTCTGTTTTTCATTCTAATTCGTAACCGAATTGCATGATGGTGTTTAAATCCACAAGTATTAAGTTTGGCTTTGGCAACCGTATCACCTTCTTCCATTAGCGTTTATCAATTTAATGTTGATAAACGCTTTTTCATTTATTGGCTCCGTAGCCATTTTGTCACTTTATTTGTGATAGGTACCATATTTGATTCCTTTTCAACTTACAAACTAAAACTTTTATACTATGAACTCTGAATTCAGAAAATACGCCGTGCACCATATGGGCATGAGTGGCAATACCATTGACAGCTATATGAAAAAATCTGTCACCAATCTGACACCGTATATTATCGAAGAACGCCCACTCAATGTAGCCAGCATGGACGTGTTTAGCCGTTTGATGATGGACCGAATCATTTTTATGGGCGAAGGCATCAACGATTATGTGGCCAATATCATCCAGGCGCAATTGTTGTTTTTGGAATCTACCGATGCTAAACGGGATATTCAAATCTATGTAAACAGCCCCGGTGGTTCTGTTTATGCAGGCTTGGGCATTTATGATACCATGCAATACATTAATTGCGATGTGGCTACCATCTGCACCGGATTGGCAGCTTCAATGGCAGCCGTTTTATTATGTGCCGGCCATCCAAAAAAACGTACTGCATTAAAACACAGCCGCATTATGATTCATCAACCTCTGGGCGGCGCCGAAGGTCAAGCCAGCGATATTGAAATTACCGCTCGTGAAATTTTAAAGTTGAAAAAGGAGCTCTACGAAATAATTGCATTGCACAGTGGCCAAACATTTGAATGGGTGGAAAAAAACAGCGATCGCGATTACTGGATGATTGCCGATGAAGCTAAAAGTTTTGGTATGATAGATGAGGTTTTGGTTAAAAAGCAGCCAAAAGTAGAAGGCAAATAGGCTGGCCATTTTTATAAAGAAAAAGGGGGAAATGTGATAAGCACTTCTCCCTTTTTTTTAATAAAAGCTAACCGACTATTTGGCAGCCGTTTTTAGCGAATCAACCAATTTGTTCTGAAGTATGCGCTCCAGCATTTCTTGTGGCGATTGCCCAATGTACTCCAATGTCTTTTTGGCACTTCCCACCAATTCATCATTTGGATATTTTTGGATAAACTGATTGTACAATTGAACGGCTTTCGGAATTTCGGCCATTTCTGTTTCATACAGAAAGGCTTCGCCAAATAAGCTCTGTGGAGCTCTACTGCTGTTAGGATAGCTGTTGTAAACTTGCTCATAAAGTGCAACAGCCTCCTGCTTTTTACCCACCTGAATGCTCATTTGCGCAGCTCGGTAAAGCATTTCGGGGGCTAAAGTGTCTTTCACATTTGATGAAGCAAATTCCTTATAATCAGTAATTAAGGTTTTTGCAAGACTGTCTTCATTGCCGGTAATCAAATTATCGGCCCAAAGTTTCTTTTCCTTTCCGATAATAGTCTTTACCAATTCTTCCTTGGAATTATGACAAGAAGTTAATCCAACAAGGGTAATAAGGCCAAGTACACTGAGTAGTCGCATAATTAATTTTGAATTTAAAAAGCAAAGATAACTTCCATTAGCTAATTGGGTGAGCGAATAGTTATAAATAAATCTTATTTAGGCTTACTTTTGCCCACATTATTTTTACTAATAAATAAAAAACACAAGACACATTATGAGTATTCAAGTTGGCCAAACGGCACCCGATTTTACCTTGTTCAGTTCCGATAAAAAAGAAGTATCACTTTCATCCTATCGTGGACGCAAAGTAGTTCTTTTATTTGTACCAGCTGCCTTTACAGGTACCTGCACCAAGGAGTTCTGCAGTATTCGTGATAGCATAGCTACCTTTAACGGAGTAAATGCCGAAGTGCTTGGCATAAGCTGCGATTCTCCTTTTGTGTTGGCAAAATGGAAAGATGCTGAAGGCTATAATTTTCCATTGCTGAGCGATTTTAATAAGGAAGTAACGGCAGCTTATGGAGTGGAGTATGCTAAGGGTGGATTTGTTTTGGGCATGTTTGGGCATTGCAAACGAAGCGCTTTTGTGGTTGATGAACAAGGCATCATTGCATATGCAGAAGTATTGGAATCTGCTGGAAATGAACCCAACTACGATGCTATCAAGGCTGCATTAAACTAACAACTATTCTATCTACTTTTGAGCCGCCTAAATCGGGTTTCTGATTGTGGCGGCTCACTTTTTTATTTACCTAGAATAATGTCAAAACCTAACCAACTTCCTTTTCTGCTATGGGCCGATGCTGATGGCAAAATATATGAAGACACCTCTTTGTATATGGCCGGCCGAAGTGCATGGGATGCTGTGGTGCCTGAGTTGGATGACTTTATTGAAATGCCTGCCGGTGGCGATTTTTACATACTACCTGGTCGTAAGGCCGTAGGTTTTGATGTTGAAACGGGTGAGTATCGTGTTCGAGAAGAAGGTTTTGCAGTGGCAGCATTTGTGCCACCTGCCCATACCACACTTTATCTGGCTACCTATGAATCATTGCCCGAGGCGCCTACCTTGCCGCTGTTTTGTTATAATGCTGTAGGCTGGCTAAATGGAAAATTTTATGTTACATCTATTCGAATTGATGAAGACGTAAGACAGGACCCGGAAGGATTTGATCATTCTTTAGTCGAAAAAAATGTTCAACAGCGACTTATTGATTACAAAGGGAACCGACTAGTTGAGCATTTGGCCAATAACTGTGCTTTGCGCTACTATTGCCCAGCAGCACGAAACTATTTTCTGGGTCGATATGAGGCGCCCATTCCTACATCACCAGCTTGCAATGCTAACTGTGTGGGTTGTATTTCGTTTCAACCAGCCGAAGAAAGCATTACCTCTTCGCATGATCGATTGCAATTTAAGCCTACAGCTGAGGAGATTGCACAATACACCATTCCGCATTTGGAATCTGTAGCAGATGGAATAGTTAGTTTTGGACAAGGATGCGAAGGCGAACCTTTGCTCATGTGGGAAACCAATGTAAAAGCTATTGAAGCCATTCGTGCTCGAACAGATAAAGGGATTATTAATATTAATACAAACGGCAGCCTGCCAAATGCAGTTGAAGCTATGTGTAAGGCCGGTTTGCAAAGTATTCGTGTAAGTATGAATAGTGCTCAGCCATCGCTATACGAGCGTTATTATTTGCCCAATAATTATCGATTCGAAAATTTGGCAGAGAGTATTAGGGTAGTCAGAAAAAATAATGGATGGGCTTCGATAAATTATTTTGTGTTTCCAGGAATTACCGATTCTGTGGAAGAGTATGAAGCCCTCCGGAAATTTATTCGAGGTACAGATTTATGCATGATTCAATGGCGAAATTTCAACATTGACCCCGATTGGTATCTTGGCCGTATGGGTATTACCGAAGTAACCAACAGTATGGGGATTCGAAAAATGATGACGTTGTTAAAAGAGGAATTTCCTCATTTGGCCTACGGCTATTTTAACCCACCTGCAAAAAAAATGCAATCCTACTTTCAGTTAAGAAAAGCCGGAAATGCAATCCCTTAATAGCTTGGGTTTAATTAAATAGGAGAAAACTTAAGCTGTATTTTCCACTACCTTACGATAGCCTTTGGTAATTACCGGCAATTTAATCCACATGGGCGTTATAGCCATGGTTATCCAGATTAGTCGATTTAACCAACCAATCAAGATGGAATGTTTTTTTGCCAACATTTGATTAATGCTAATATGAGCTACTTTCTCTGGTGAAACCACACCAATACGCCAAATGAAGCCTTGATTTGCAATAGTTTGTGTCACCTCATCATTCGTACGCATGGGCCCGGGATAAACTACTGTTACAGTTGTATTACTGTTTTTTAGTTCCTGATATAATCCACGGCTAAAATGCTGAATAAATCTTTTCGACGCAGGATACACAGTTTTGTAACCCATTGGGGTGAATGAGGCTATACTGGAAACATTCAAAATATGTGAAGAAGGCTGCTTCACTAAATTGTGAATCAATTGATGCGTAATAACAGCAGTGGCAGTTATGTTTACTTGAATGATCCGATTAATGTATTCAACGTCGCAATCCAAAAAGCTTTTGGTACCCCCACACCCTGCGTTATTTATCAAAATATTGACGTTGAAATTGTCATTTACCCATTTTGTCATCTTTAAAACCTGATTTATATCTGTAAAATCGGCCTCGTAAGTAAAGGATTCAACACCTAGCGCCCTGCATTCAATCGCCACTGATTCCACATTCTCGTTAGGTAGGGCTACCAGTAGTGTGTTCATCTTTAGTTGAGCTAATTCCAGAGCGAAGCACCGGCCCAAACCACTGCTGGCACCTGTTACCACTGCAAAGACCTTATCATCCTTTTTTGTCATGCCTATTTTTGAACTTTTTTTGGTTGGAAACTCCAAAAGTGAAATAAAGGTGAAACGATGTGGCATAAATATAATGCTCACACACCAAAAATGAAATTATTAAAGCGATTATTATTGCTGAATCTTTTCAATTCAATAACGTTTCTCCTGCAATCACGTATAAAAAGTGACTAACTTTGAGAAAGAATAAGTTATAGAAAAGAGTTGCTAATTTTATCAGTCGATGTCGTCAAATTATCATTTATTGCTACAAAAACTTGACGAATTTATTCGCAAGTATTATTTGAATCAATTGCTGAGAGGAGTGATCTTTTCAATCGCTATTGTTATAATCGCTATTCTATGTGTAACCTTGCCTGAGAGTTATTTCTACTTCTCTCCAATGGTGCGAAGTGTAATGCTAGTTGCATTTTTAACCTTGCTGGCTTTTACCCTCTTGCGCTATATTATTATTCCATTCATGCATTATTGGCGATTAGGAAAAATAATTTCACACAAAAGGGCTGCACAAATTATCGGCGCTCATTTTAGCAATGTAGAGGATAAATTGTTGAATATTTTAGACTTGCATGCATCCTCTATAAGTACCATGGATTCGCCCGTATCTCGAGAATTGATAGTGGCTTCCATCGACCAAAAAATAAACAATCTACAGCCTATACCCTTTAAAGCCGCGGTTAATTTAAATGAGAATAAAAGGTATATCAAATATGCAGCTATTCCACTTGCCTTGCTTCTGATCATTCTGTTTGCTGCCCCTAGCCTAATCACAAAACCAGCGGTTCGTTTATTAAATCCCAATACCGTATTTGAGAAGGAAGCCCCATTTACTTTTCAGCTTGAAAATTCAAATCTGCAAGTTCTTCAACAAGCCGATGTGTTGCTCCAGCTCAAAATTACCGGAAAATCACTTCCAGATGAAGTTTGGGTAAACTGGCAGAACAATGATTACAAGATGACTAAAACGGCTGTTAATCATTTTGAATACAAACTAACCAATCTTCAAAAAACTGAACATTTCTATTTCAAAGCAGCAGGATTTAATTCAAAACAGTTTGAACTTAAAGTTATTCCAAGGCCTTTAATTGTTGGATTCGATATTCAAGTTTCTTATCCTGGATATTTGGGTCGTAAGAACGAGCTGTTGGAAAATACCGGTGACATGGAAGTACCTGAAGGAACCCTGCTTCAATGGAAATTTGAAACTCGAAACACAGAGTCTATTCTCTTTTCTTCAAATGATTCAACTTCATTGATTGCCAATAAGGCAAATAATTTTACCATTTCTAAGCGAATGAGAAAACCTATTCAATACACACTTTATGTGAGTAATAAGCAAGTAAATCATGCGGATAGTATCAGCTACCACATTACAGTTATTCCCGATTTATATCCCAGCATTCAAGCACAAGAAACACATGATAGCATCAATAAAAATCTGATCTATTTTGTTGGTACGGCTGAGGATGATTATGGATTGCGCTCAGTAATCTTTCACTATCAGATTACTGAAAGTGGTAAGCCACTAGCTGGTGAACTAAAGTCCATCGCCATGGTTGGTATTGGCGGTAAGTTTGCCCAATTTTCACATTATGTTGATCTAAGCACCTTTCAACTAAAGCCTGGCGATAGAGTTAATTACTACTTTGAATGTGCTGATAATGATGGTGTAAACGGCAGTAAAACGGCACGTACACCTGTGATGAATTATGAAATGCCAAGCATGAAGGAATTGGAAAAAACGGTGGCCTTAAATAGCAAAGCTATGATGGACGATTTGGATAAAGCACTAAAAGACGCAAAAGCAATTAAGGACAAATTGAAAGCACTTCAAGACAAATTATTACAGAAGAAGGAGCTAAGCTTTGAAGAGAAGAAGGCCTACGAAGATTTGTTGAACAAGCAAAAACAACTAGAACAAAAGATTGAAAACGTTGCTAATCAATTGGAAGAGAACAAGAATAATTTGGCCGAAATGCAACAGCTCACTCCTGAGATGCAAGAGAAAATGGATGCTTTGAAAGAAATGCTAAATGAGATGAAGAAAGAGGATGAGAGTAAGAAGATGGAGGATTTGGCACAAAAAATAGATGACTTGAATAAGGAGCAATTGATGGATAAATTGGAAGAGCAAAAACAGAACAGTGAACAAAAGCAAAAAGAGCTCGACAGAATGATGGCTCTTTTCAAAAAAATGCAATTGGATCAAAAAGTGGATGAAGCAGTTAAGGGCCTAGAAGATTTAGCTAAAAAACAAGATGAGCTGCAGCAGAAAACGGATGAAAACAAAACCGCTGATGCTCAAAAAAATCAGGATATCAAGAAGGAACAGGATAAGCTGAATACAGAATTTAAAGAGTTGGTGAAGAAAATGGATGAAATAAAGAAGATGGATAAAGAAATGGGCGACAAAATGAAAATGGATGAAATGGAGCAAGACAAGCAAGAGACGGAACAAGACATGCAGAACGCTTCGGAGGAGCTCAATCAAAATGATAATCCAAAATCTTCCAAAAGTCAGAAATCAGCAAGCGGTAAAATGGGTAAGATGGCAGCTAAAATGAAATCAGCCCAAGAAAGCAAAGAAGCCGAGCAACTCGACATGGATTTACGAGCCATACGTCAATTATTGGAAAATCTGGTTAAAATGAGCTTCGATCAAGAACAACTCATGAATCAGGTCAAAACTGCCAACATCAACAATCCACAATATCTGGCTATGATGCAAAAACAGCAAAAGCTTAAAGAGGATAGTAAGATGATAGAAGATAGTTTGTATTCACTTGGAAAATCTGTAATGCAGATAAAAAAATATGTGACCGAACAGATGACTGAAATTAACAAACATCAAACAAATGCAATTGATAAGTTAGAACAAAGGGCTACTTATATGGCTGCCTCTGACCAGCAGTACATTATGACCGGTGCTAATAATTTGGCGCTTATGCTCAGTGAGATAATGCAAAATATGCAAATGCAACAAGCCCAACAAAAAGAAGGTAAACCTGGAAGCGGCAGTTGTAATAAGCCTGGTGGAATGGGTAAAAAACCCGGCAAAGGAAAATCAGGCCAGCTGAAAGATGTAAGCCAAATGAGTAAAGAGATGCAGGATATGCTTGAGAAAATGTTAGGCAAGAAAGAAGGTCAAAAGCCTGGAGATATGCCAGGAAGTAAACCCGGCGAAAAACCCGGCAATAAGCCCGGTGGATCACAGTTGGGGCAAAGCGGAACAGGTAAACAAGAAGGGCAAGGAGGAAAGCCTTCGGAAAATGGTTTGCTGACAAGTAAAGATTTTGCTGAAATGGTAGCCAAACAGGCGGCTATACGCAAGGCACTTCAGCAGTTGAACAATCAGTATAATAAGGATGGTAAAAAATCATTAGGCAATCTTGATCAAGCAATAAAAGATATGGAACTTAATGAAACAGAGTTGGCTAATAAACGTTTAACAGCAGAGATGCTTCGCCGGCAAAAAGACATACTCACCCGATTGCTACAAGCTGAAGAAGCTGAGCGTATGCAAGATCAGGATCAACAACGCCAAAGTCAAACGGCTAATGATTTACAAAAACCTATGCCACCATCATTACAGGAATATTTAAAGAAACGTAAGGCAGAAGTAGATTTGTATAAGACGGTGCCCCCTAATTTAAAGCCATACTACAAAAATATAGTAGAGCAGTATTACAAGAGTATTAATATGTAATACGCGTCAAGTCGTAATATCCAGGTAGGAGTAATGAAGTCAATTTATCTGTCGCTGATATAGGCGGCTAATTACATTGCTATTATCTATGGTTAATGGATTTTGCTGCAACCACAAAAGAAAATCATTGTATTTTTTGCGGTTCACCTCATACCATTCATTAAAACGTTTCAAATCGCCACGGCTCATTAACCAATAAGTATAGCATTCAAAATATTCTTCACTAATTAACTTTCGTTGGTATTCAAACAGGGCGTTTGGCAAAGTAATAGGCAAACCGGCTCTATACCAAGTATTAACAAACTCTTGTCGGAAAGCAGTGAGTGTAGAAAGGTTGGGTTTTGTTGTGAATTTTTTAACCATATGTTTGGCCGATAATTGATAGGCTAATTCAAAGTTGGTTCTGTAAAAATTGGTATCTTCCCTTTGCTTTGAAGTGAGCTTAACTTCTACATCGCTGAAATAAACATATTTCCGCTTCTCCGAATTAATGATGATACAGTCCAAATAGGTGTCGTAAATTAACTTGCTCATGGTATATGTTCTGGAAGAATTAATCTCCAGATTGCAAAAAATTTCTCCATAAATGAGCGTCCACAATTTTTCAGTGGTTTGGGAGTAGGCCTTAGCCAAATAATAATAGTTGCTCGGGTAATCAGGCTCGGCCATCACGCCGTTCTCCCAATATTGACAAGCAAGATTAAAGTTTTTCTTGTCATACTCTACTTTCCCAAGTTCGGTATGCATAGCGCCTGATTTTGGAAAAACCTTCAAACCATCTTCAAACACCTTATAAGCTTTCAAAGGCTGGCGTAATTCTCTATAAGACTGTCCTAAAAGTTGATAGTAACGATCGCTTGGTTGATACCTGCCATCCAAGATGTTTTTCACCACCTTAATTGTAGCTTCAAAATTTTGGTTATAAAAATAAGCCAGACCTAATTGATATTGATAAGATGCTTTACTGCTATCTAGGTCAACGGCATCGTTAAAGGTTTCAATGGCAGCTTTAAAATTTTCTTTCTTCATCAATTCTAAACCTTTAGTGTAAAGGGTCGCTGCTTGTGCTGCATCCAGTTCGGCACCAGTTGGTTGGGCATAAAGCAGTTTTACGCCCACAAGCATTACAAGAAGCCAAAAGGAAATACTAATTTTTTTAAGCATGAATTATTATATGGTCAAAATTAGAATAAGCTGTAATTTGAATCAATTTTATTTATAGTTAAAATGTTAAATCAAGAATAG
>DAIMNW010000147.1:0-6212 GCA_036719905.1 Chitinophagales bacterium | reverse complement strand
TAGATAAAGAGATTTTACTCCAATATCACGAAGGGCTCATTGCCACCACCTGCTGTTTGGGTGCCATGATTCCACAATACATTCTAAAAAGAAGTGTGGAAGAAGCCGAGGCAGAATTTAAATGGTGGCTCGATTTGTTTGGCGAAGATTATTATATCGAATTGCAACGTCATAAAATGCCGGAGCAAGACAAAGTGAACGCCGTGCTGCTTGGCTTTGCCAAAAAGTATAATGTGAAAATTATTGCATCTAATGATTCTCACTACATAGACCGTAATGATTCAGAAGCGCACGATATTCTCCTTTGCATTAATACAGGTGCCAATCTGAATCAGGAAAAAACTACCGGCGAAGATGATACGGATAAGCGCAAACGCTTTGCTTTTCCAAATGACGAATTTTATTTTAAAACTACAGCCGAGATGACGGCTGTGTTTAGTGATTTGCCGCAGGCCATCGACAACACCAATGAAATAGTAGATAAAATAACAGCTCCGGTTCTGAAGCGTAAAATATTGTTGCCCAATTTTCCTATGCCCGGCGAATTCACTAATGCGGATGACTATCTGCGGCATTTGACATTTGAAGGCGCACTCAAACGATACAAAAATATAACCGCCGAAATAGAGGACCGCCTTAATTATGAATTGAAAGTGGTAAAAGAAATGGGCTTTGCCGGTTATTTTTTGGTAGTGAGCGATTTCATTAAAAAAGGAAAAGACATGGGTGTGAGGGTAGGCCCGGGCCGTGGCTCAGCTGCAGGTTCGGCCATAGCCTACTGTATAGAAATCACCAATATTGATCCACTAAAGTTCAATTTGCTGTTTGAGCGTTTTCTGAATCCCGAACGAATAAGCATGCCCGATATCGATACCGACTTTGATGATGAAGGCCGACAAAAAGTAATTGATTATGTGGTTGAAAAATACGGCAAGAATCAGGTGGCGCAGATAATCACTTTTGGTACCATGGCGGCCAAGAGCGCCATTAAAGATGTGGCCCGAGTGATGGAATTTCCCATTAACGATTCTAATTTGTTGAGCAAGATGGTGTCAGACCGACCTGGCATTACTTTGAAAGAAGCATACAAAGAATCGAAAGATCTAAAGGCCATTAGAAATGGAACCGACATACGCTCGAGAATACTGGCTCAGGCTGAAGTGTTGGAAGGTAGTGTTCGAAACACGGGCGTTCATGCTGCCGGTGTAATCATTGCGCCCGATGATTTGACCAAATACATTCCCATTGCGGTGGCCAAAGACAGTGATTTGTACATCACACAATTTGATGGAAAATTGATTGAAGAGGCCGGCATGTTGAAAATGGATTTTTTAGGAATTACCAACTTAAATAACATTCGTGATACGCTGCTTATTCTAAAAAATAAACATGGTATCGATTTAAATATAGACACCATACCTGAAGACGACGAACTCACCTTCAAGCTATTTCAACGTGGCGATACTGTGGCCATATTTCAGTTTGAGAGCGAAGGCATGCAGAAAAATCTGAAGGAGTTAAAGCCTACCACCCTTGAAGATTTGATAGCCATGAATGCCCTATATCGTCCGGGGCCAATGGATTTTATTCCCAATTACATTAACCGAAAACACGGAAGAGAGAAGGTAGTTTATCCCCATGCGTTGCTCGAAAATTTGCTAAAACCTACATACGGCATTATGGTTTATCAGGAGCAGATTATGCAATGTGCTCAGATAGTGGCCGGGTATTCATTGGGCGGTGCCGATTTGTTGAGAAGGGCCATGGGTAAAAAAGACAAGGAGAAAATGGCTAAAGAGAGGGTGAAATTTGTAGAAGGTGCCAAGGAGTTGCATCAATTGGATGCGGCGAAAGCCAATGAAATATTTGACGTGATGGAGCGCTTCGCCGAGTATGGATTTAATAGAAGTCATGCCGCGGCCTATTCTGTATTGGCTTATCAAACTGCGTATCTTAAAGCACATTATCCGGCTGAGTATATGGCCGCTGTGATGAGTCGAAAGACCGACAGTGTATCGGAAATTTCCAAACTAACAGCCGAATGTAAACGCATGGGTATCGATGTGTTGGGGCCAAGTGTAAATGAAAGTGACAAATCATTTACGGTAAATGCCGAAGGGAAAATACGATTTGCGCTCACTGCCATAAAAGGATTAGGTGATGCTGCGGTAGATAATATTATAGCCGAACGGTCGAAAAAGGGAGCTTACACTTCCTGGTTCGAATTTTTGGAAAGAATAAATCTGCGAAGTGTTAATAAAAAAAGTCTTGAAGCGCTGGTGTTGGGTGGTGCTCTAGATGATTTTAATAATGGCAACCGGGCTCAGTATTTTGCCACAGGCAGCAACGAACTACAAACTTTTATTGATACTTCTATACGGCATGCTTCGAGTATGCAAGAAAGCAAATCGAATGTTGTGGCAAGCTTGTTTGGTGCTGCCACCACCCAAAGCATGACTAAGGTTCCGACATGGCCCATTGTGGAGCCTTGGAGCCTGATGGAGCAATTGCGAAGAGAAAGGGAGGTGACAGGATTTTATATCAGTGGTCATCCATTGGACCATTATCATCTGGAACTTGAAAATTTCACCAATGCAAACTCAACTAATTGGCATCTTTTTAAAGATAAAACTGTATCGCTTGCCGGCATAGTGATGAAAACCGAAATCAGAATTGATAAAAACGGCAACAAGTATGCACGTTTTGTATTGGAGGATTTTGAAGGCTCTATCAATCTGGCTTTATTTAAAGAAGATTATATCCGCCTGGGACAATTTATTGAAGAAGGAAAACTGCTTCACATTAAGGGAGTTTGCAAAAGCCGATGGAACAATCCGGATGAAGTGGAGTTGAAAATTTCCAAAATCCAATTATTAAGCAGCATACGCGAAAAAGAAGCGAAGAATGTTAATGTAAAGGTGAATCTGTCGGCTATTGATGATGAGTTTATTTCACAATTGGTGGATATTTGCAAACATAACCCCGGCAACTGCAAACTCCAACTTAAAGTGAACGACCCAGCAAGCCAGGTTCAAGTTACATTAGTTAGCATTAACAAGCCTATAGATTGCAGCAATGATGCTATTGATGCGCTGAATGAGCTACCGGTGCTGTCGGTTGGTATTAGTGCCTAAACTCTAAACAGAATGTTGGCAAGAAGTGGATTGTAGCCACAACTAGCTTGTAAATCAACTATTTACATCCTTGCTTTTAATTTTTTGTATAGGTTTATTTGGATATTTTTGCTCATCATTCATTATTCACCAAATCACCTATTTTATTAACTCCTTGTAAGCTTCAGTACTTTCTAAAACACTAGCTTTCTAATAGGAAAAAAAAGAAATAATCGCTGTTCAGAACTTACTGAACCCGACTTGGTCTACCTAACCCTAAACTTTATTTTTTCAAATTCTAAAAAACGGAATCATCACCACTCATTAAACCCCCACTCTTCTCTGGAAGTTTGGGGGATTTTTTTATTGGGTTTACTCAGTACCTTTGGCTTACAACACATTAAGCATTGTGATACCACTGCGAACCGAAATAGCACTACCCAAACCACCTTTCCGTATTACCTACGGAGATAGTTTGATCAGCATAGGTTCCTGTTTTTCAGAAAATATTGGCAACAATTTTGTCAAATACAAATTCGATTGCACCATTAACCCCTTTGGTCAGCAATACAATCCTGTTTCCATAGCCAACGCTTTGCTGGCACTTATGGACAATAAAATCTATGAGGAAAATGACCTGGTTTTTCATGATGAATTGTATCACTCCTTCGACCACCACGGTAGCTTTTCGATGCCAACTGTAGCAGCCGCCCTTAATAAGATTAATACCCAGATTACTCAGGCAGCATCAGCTTTAATGAATGCAGACATCCTGTTTATCACCCCGGGCACTTCGCATGTTTTTATTAAAAACGATATCGGCAAGGTGGTTTCTAATTGTCACAAATTATCAGGCAAATACTTTACCCGAAGATTGCTAAGCGTTAACGAAATTGTTGATGCTATGACCCCTGCCTTGGCTCGGCTTTTAGAAATTAATCCGGATGTGAAATTGGTTTACACCATTTCGCCTGTTAGGTACCTGGCCTTTGGTGCCGAAGAAAACTCGGTGAGCAAAGCGCACCTGTTTACAGCCTTTCAGGAGTTAAAAAACCGCTTCCCCGGCCTTTTCTATTTTCCATCGTATGAAATAGTGATGGACGAATTGAGAGATTATCGCTTTTTTTCAGAAGACATGTTGCATCCAAATTATCTGGCAACACGATATGTATGGGAAAAACTTACCCAAACTTTTATGCACGAAGAAACCCTTCTGCAGATGAAAAAAGTAGAAGAAATAATGGCTGCAGCCAGTCACCGCCCCCGTAACCCTGAATCGGAGCAGCACAAGAAATTTGTAGCCAAAACCTTGCAACAAATAGAAGCACTCAAAAATCAACTGCCGCATCTTAATTTTGCTACCGAAGAAAAAATTCTACTTGCCAACTCCCTTAGCCCATCATGAAAAAAGTATTCAATCAAATAGCGGAGTATTTCTTCCTAAAAAAGAAAGACCCCAACAGCCCATCGAACACCAATATTAAATTGATGCACGGCATGAACCGGATTTCCATTATCTTGTTTTTTGTAGCTGTTTTGTTGGTCATCTGGCGTTTGTTTTTCCGTTAACATGCGTACGCTCAAATCTTCCGAGTCGATCTTCCAGCAGATGGTGCTGCACCTCTCATCCATTTACGATTCGGGCGAAAGTGAAGCCATTTCAGTTTTACTATTCGAAAATCTTTTTCCGAATAAAAGCAAATCAGAATTACGATTGCTCAAATCAGAAGAAATTACCAAGGAGCAAATGGCAAGCTTGGAAAACTCTCTGCTAAGATTACAGCAGCACGAACCGATACAGTACGTGATTGGTGAGGTGTTATTTTATGGGGTTTCGCTTCAAGTTAATCCATCCGTACTTATACCCAGGCCCGAAACAGAAGAACTCTGTCACTTGATTAGTGAAAAAATGATCGCTTCGAAAAAGAAGCAGGGCAAATTGCTCGACATAGGCACCGGCAGCGGTTGCATTGCCATTTCATTGGCCAAAAAATTTGAGTGGTTAGAGGTAACTGCCTGTGATATTTCGTCGGCCGCCTTGGAAACGGCTAAAAAAAATGCACTGCTCAATGGGGTGAATGTGAGATTTTTGCAACAGGATATACTTTCTTCCTCTATAGAATTACTTCTAGAATATCAATGGATTGTAAGCAATCCGCCTTACATCACCGAAGCCGAAAAATCTGAAATGGAAAGTCATGTGCTGCAAAGCGAACCTTCACTGGCGCTATTTGTGAGCAATGAAAATCCCTTGATTTATTACAAAGCCATTACTCAATTTGCCGCTACCCACCTTTCAGCGCAAGGGCAGCTATGGTTCGAAATTAACTCTGCATTTGCTGAAGCCGTGAAGCAATTATTGGAAGAACAAAAGTTTGCTGAAGTACGTATTATCAAAGACCTTTTTGGGCAAGACCGATTTGTGACAGGCATACGGATATGATTGGTTGAAGTACTATTTTCTGCGCCCGGAATTGTCCACCAAAAAGCACAAAATTAAAATTGGTCATTTGCCTAAATTACTTTAAGATTGCGCCGCTTAAGTTTTCCCTTCAAACTTTTAAAAACAAAAAAAACATGCGAATTATTTTTACACTAATAATTTCAATACTTGTACTTCAGAGTGCCACTGCACAAAATTATTGGCAGCCTGCCACTCCGGAGACCCTGCCTGCCGGTTTTCACCGCGATATTATTCCTCAGGTTTCGATTTCTTACAAACTTGATCTTTCCGGATTCAAAAATTTATTTACCCAAGCTCCATTAGAATTTACACAAGAAGCTCGTAATCAACCCCTTTTGGTTGAATTACCTAATCCAGATGGCAGTTTTAGCCAGTTTGCAATAGTTGAATCGCCCATTATGGAAGCAGGGCTAGCTTTGCAATTTCCGAACATCAAAACCTATTCGGGTCAGGGAATTACCGACCGAACCGCCACCCTTAAAATCGATTTTACTGATTGGGGATTTCATGCGCAGGTACTATCTGTAGCAGGCGCCTGGTATATTTACCCTTATTCAAAAGCCAATACTTCCGACTATATAGGTTATTTCAAAAAAGATTATTTCAATATCGAAAAATCACAGTTTAAAGAACTG
>DAIMNW010000312.1:0-1690 GCA_036719905.1 Chitinophagales bacterium | reverse complement strand
GTAGAAATGAGCACCTTCGAATTCGAAAAAGAGCCGGGTTTTCAAAAATGTTTGTTGCCGTGGGGGCATCACTATATTTCGTGGAATGGGTACATGACTCCGTGTTGTGCTAAACCATTTCCTAAAGAATTAAACTTTGGAAATGTTTTTGAAGAAGGTTTGATGACCACCCTTAACAATCCGGACTATAAAAAGTTCCGGCAGCAATGGTACGATAACGAAACACCCGATTTTTGCAAACGTTGCCACATGGTGGATTTGCCTAAGTATGATATGGAGACGCTATAATATAATTTACCGGTTGTGCGTTTATACTAAAAAAATTAAAGTGAAAAAATTCTCAAGTGTTCTGGCTGCTTTACTACTAATGGCTTGCCATACAAATTCTCAAAAAACTATGAGCCAAAAAGATCAAAAGCCCGATAGTGTAATTGTTGTAAAAACAGATGAACAATGGCGACAGCAATTAACACCTCAGCAATTTGATATTACCCGAAGAAGTGCAACAGAGAGACCCTTTACCGGAAAATATTGGGACAATAAAGAGGAAGGAAAGTATTATTGTGTTTGTTGCGGTCAACTACTTTTTTATAGCGATACCAAGTTTGAGAGCGGTTGCGGCTGGCCTAGCTTTTATGATGAGAGCAAAGAAGCGCATATTCGTAAAGTGGAAGACAACAGTTACGGCATGCACCGCATCGAAGTTCGATGCAGCCGCTGTGATGCCCATTTGGGACATATTTTTGATGATGGTCCTCCACCTACCGGAAAGCGATACTGTATAAATTCAGAATCGTTACGTTTCGAGAAAAAATAAATCGTGGGTAGAAGTGTATGCCGTTTAACTACCGAAGTAGTGTAACATCACCTTTTCGAAAAAACTTAGCTCCTGTATAAGTTTCGGCTTGTATGGTGTAAACATAGGTTCCTATTGGGAGATTGGTTCCATGGTAGGTTCCATCCCAGCCTTTTTTCAAATCAGTTGACTTAAATACTTGCTGCCCCCATCGGTCGTAAATGAGAAACACGATCGAGCGCACATCGCCTAGTACGTGCAGCTCATCATCGACACCATCGTTATTGGGCGTAAAGGCATTCGGAATATCTATCCATTCACATTCATCTTTCAAGCTGATGATAATGGAATCGGACTGTACACATCCATGTTCATCAGTAATAGTTACATGTAGACGTTCATTTTTTGTTGGACTAATTGTCATTTCTGAACAATTAAAACATGGCAAGAGGTAGGCTTCCGTCCAGTTATATTGATTTCCTCCTGAAGCCTTAATGGTGAGTGGATGAGCTCCGCAAATTATAGTATCGGGACCAGCCGATACTTTTGGCAAACTAAAAACATCGACATAAACATTGCCTGTACTTGAACAACCCTGTGGGGAGGTAACCGTTACCACAAAATTTTGTGGGCTGAATAAGGTAGCCGTAGGGGATGGTTTGTTAGCATTGTCGAGCACCATCGATGGTGTCCATACGAATGCACTGCCGATAGAGTTTCCGTTGTAATGTAGAACAGATGTTTTGCCTGGACAGACGGCATCAGGTATGGCTGTAAACGATACGGAAGGCAGAGGATTTACCACTACCCCAACGGTGGTTTGAGAAGTGCAAGACCCAGTCCAGCCGGTAACTGTATAAGTTATACTAGCAGAAGGCGTGGCTATTACGGAGG
>DAIMNW010000311.1:0-1693 GCA_036719905.1 Chitinophagales bacterium | reverse complement strand
ACCATAGTGAGTTGCCAACAATCATTAGCAGATGCAGGGATTGAAAAAAGTTCTATTAATCATATTGTGATGGTGGGCGGAAGTACCAGGGTGCCGCTAATTCAGAGCGAAGTAAGCTGGTTTTTTGGCAAAGCGGTTGACAATAGCCTCAATCCTGACGAAGTGGTGGCTCTTGGAGCTGCCTTGCAGGCAAATGTGCTAGCCGGTAATCAGCAAAATGTGTTGCTACTTGATGTTACACCGCTTTCATTAGGCATTGAAACCATGGGTGGATTAATGGATGTCATCATTCCCCGAAACTCTAAGATTCCGAATAAAGCTGCCCGAACCTATACTACTTCGAAGGATGGGCAAGTGAATCTAAAAATTGCAGTGTACCAGGGGGAAAGAGATTTGGTATCGGACAATCGAAAACTTTCCGAATTTCTCTTGAGCGGAATACCAGCTATGCCGGCAGGGTTGCCAAAAATAGAAATTCAATTTATCCTCAATGCTGATGGGATTTTGAAAGTAAAAGCTACCGAACTTAGAAGCGGTGTGGCCCAAACCGTAGAGGTGAAACCTCAATATGGACTCACCGACACCGAGGTTGAGCAAATGTTGCTGTCTTCGATGGAAAATGCCGAACAAGATATTGCCGTTCGTGCGCTTCTGGAGGCAAAAACTGAAGCCAGTCAGATGCTGGATGTTACAGAGAAATTTTTAACAAAAAATGCCGCTTTACTGCTTGAAGAAGAGATAGTTAATACAAAAATTCTTTGTGATCAATTGAGCCTCCTTTTGACGGGAGCCGATAAAAATCAAATTCATGCGGCTACCGAAAAATTGAATGATTATACTCGACCATTTGCCGAAAGGGTGATGGATGTCGCTATATCAGCCGCTTTAAAAGGCACTAAAGTTCTAGAGTAGAGCCCAACTCTATTAACAATTATGGGTTTAATTTTTCTATTGTGGTTTTTAAAAAATGCTATATTTACTCACCAATTAAAAAACTAAAAAAAAACAACAATGAAAAAAATTACGCTACTTCTTCTTAGTATAGTATTTTTTGCGTTTGGAGCCCATGCGCAATATTACTATATCCCTTACACCAATGCCGGTCAAAATCCTGGCGGTTTAAATACTGATGCTGAATATCCTTCTGGTGGCGGTTTGCCGGCCGGTTGGACGAACATTTTAACAGGTTCAGCCTCAACACCTATTTGGTCTGCTACCCAGACCCTTCCTTTTAGTTTTAACTTTAATGGTGCTGCAGTTACCTCTTTCAAGGTTTCATCTTCAGCCATTCTTACTTTTGACGTTGCTACCGCTTTAGCAGCTCCTTCTTATACCAAAGCAGCGTTACCAAATGCTGCCATTCCCGATTTGTCGGTTTGTATTTGGGGTCTAGGAGGTATTGGAACAAATGACTACGTGATTTCTAAAACATTTGGAACGGCACCTAATCGTCAATTCTGGATTCAGTTTAGCTCTTACGGTTACGGCACTGTTGCTTCTGACGGTTCTAACTTTACCTATTGGAGCATGGTTCTTGAAGAAACTTCTAACAAAATTTACATTGTTGACAACAGAACTGGCGGTTATGCTGGTACAAATACTGTTTCGGCTGGTATTCAGATTAACTCCACTACTGCCTATTCAGTAGCTGGTTCACCTGCTTTGGCTTCCTTGGCTACTACCGACCCAACTC
>DAIMNW010000310.1:0-1702 GCA_036719905.1 Chitinophagales bacterium | reverse complement strand
GTGTAATCGTCTGTAATTCCAATTTTTAACAAATTCAGATAGGTTTGAGGAAATTTAAGTTGCAGATAATGCTGTCGACTGCTAGTTACCGCAGTGCCACATAATTTCTCCAATGTACTCTTTTCATTTAGCAGTAAATCATTTTCTATGAATGATTTTACAGAAGGGTGTAATCCTATCTTGGCAGTTGAAATCAATTTTTTCAAAATCAATTTAAAATCAAGATTTTCTAAATCGATGTTTTTATCTACGCCCGAATAATTTCCGGAATGAAAAAAGTAATGGGTTTTTAATCCGTAGCCTTTATGAAACCGCTCTAATTCATCGAAAATATTATAGGGGTCATTTTTTTTAAATCGAAGTACACTCATTCTTTCCCATAAAGAGTTAAAATGAAAGAACAAGATGTCATACAGCAAGTTGCCTAACGTAGTGTAGACGCTTCGGCCGAGATAAGCAAACGGCCGGTCTACATCAATGGTGGCTTGCACCCTGTAAGACCTGGGTTTAACGATTAAATTAGGAAAACGAGACTGTAACTCCGTTGCAAAGCCTTTTAACCATTCGTCAATCACCGGGCGGTTTAAACAATTTGATTTTGCCATCAAGCTTTGATGCGGCAAAAACCGATGAAAGGAGTCGCGTTCGGCATTAGGCAAATATTCTTCATATCGACTTAGCAAAAAGAAAATTTTAGAAAACATATCCTCATCTGCAAATTTGTAATGAGGGGTAATAGATTTCTCAGCCAGAAAATCGGAAGAAGGTATGTGCAGTTCGTTACTTAATGGAATTTGGCTGTAGGAAATTTTAGGACCATCACATTGTTCAAAGTACTTGGAATCGGCTGTAGCCTCCCAACTGATACCTAACCATTGACTGAAAACAAAATCGAAGGTGTATTGTAATCGAGGGCCAAGCTGAGGAGTGTAAATGAGCATGTATGCCTAAGCCTTTAAATAATCCAACTTTAGTAGTGGGCAAATTTTGTAACGCTCCTCCTTTGTATCATTATACATGGCTTCTAGCACAGCATACACATTTTTAATTCCAATTTTGTTAGCCCACTCAAACGGTCCGTATGGATAATTAGTTCCTAATTTCATAGCCATATCAATATCGGCCGCAGTGGCAGTGCCTTCCTGCAGGGTGTAGTAGGCCTCATTTATTATCATACAAATCACTCGTGGAGTTACCATGCCAATTCTATCGGCTACAATTTCAAAGGGCCAGTTTAATTTCGACATTACTGAGCTAAGTATTGTTTCATCCTCGGGTTGGCTGATGGAAGTTTCTGCAATAGGCCTACTTATAAATGTTGGAAGCAAATTCATCCCAATAAATTTATTTTTCGAAATACTGATTACTCTGTGGTGATGGGAAAGGGAAGAGATTACAGCATTGAGAATTATTACACGATTTTTAAGCTCAGCATATTTGGTTAGAGCAGCGGAACTACCATCAAAATTTAAATCAAAAATAATTTCATACCGCTGCAAATCACTTATGGAAACTGATTCATCTATTTGGCAACGGGCTACTTTGGCATAGGGTAAGTTCACCAACTTCTCCGATAGCTCATTCATTCGGGTTTCATCGCCTATTAATAGAATGTTCATTACTTTTGTTTTTGTAAAAATAAAAAACAAGTCGATGAATAAAACTATTATTACTACCCAGGGGGCACCGGCACCTATTGGCC
>DAIMNW010000146.1:0-6368 GCA_036719905.1 Chitinophagales bacterium | reverse complement strand
AAAAAGACTTGGAAAAAATAACCGGCAACGATGTGATGATGCCCATTGTTTATGGCAAGATGTGGTGAGAACCCCAGTATGCTTTAGAAAAGGCAGATAAGCTGACCAAGTTACTGTTCATTTATGGCGAAACCGACCCTTATTGCACGGCCGATAGAATGAAAAAATTAGCTAAGATTCAGAAGGAAAAAATTGAACTTTACATGGTACCCGGCAGCGATGGCAGTAACAATTTCGAAGCAGCTAAAAATGCCTACTTCGAGCGAATAAAGAAATTTATGGCATTGAAATAGCAATCTATTTTTTAATTCAGAGGGTATCAATTAAGCATTGGTACCCTTTTTTTTGCTAGTAGCTTCTTCATTGATTGAAAATTAGTTTACTTAATTTCACCCACTAAAATTTTGCCGTTGAAAAAATCTATTGAAATTCTTTTCGAAGATGAAAATTATGTGGTGGTTAATAAGCCTGGCGGTTTGTTAAGCATACCTGACAGATTTGATACAACTATTCCGAATGTGTTGCAAGAATTGCGCAAGCAGTATAACCAGATTTTAACCGTCCATCGTATTGACAGATATACGAGTGGAGCACTTTGTTTTGCCAAGAATGAATTGTCGCACAGGCATTTGAGTATGCAATTTGAAAATCACACAGTTGAAAAAACGTATCTGGCACTTGTGCATGGTCGCACACCAGAGCAGGGAGAAATCAACTATCGCATATTCGAAGATCCTCGAAAACCTGGGCGGATGGACTGTAGCCCTACTTTTGGAAAGCCGGCCCTTACCCGATTTAAAACAATTACTTCTTTCGATTCTGATTTTTCATGGGTAGAGGTATATCCCGAAA
Source organism: Chitinophagales bacterium (assembly GCA_036719905.1). GTDB lineage: Bacteria > Bacteroidota > Bacteroidia > Chitinophagales > CAIODY01 > DAIMNW01. Next base: position 5,516 of record DAIMNW010000146.1, on the reverse strand, counting down.
CCGGCAGAACACATCAAATTCGAGTGCATATGCTAGCCATAGGTCATCCGCTGGCAGTTGACGAATTGTATGGCAACCCGGATGGCCTATTTCTATCGGCTATTAAGCGCAAGTACAAGCAAGGCAAATTCACGGATGAGGAGAAGCCGCTCATTGATAGATTGACACTTCATGCATCGAAGATTATTTTCAAGAATGTGCATGATGAGAAATTAATTACAGTAGAAGCTCCGCTGCCCAAAGATTTATCTGCTGTGCTTAAGCAATTAAGCAAGTGGTAAACTGCTCTCGTCTGAAGCTATTTGAGTTTCAAAAATTTTTTCTCAAAAAGTTGATAGGATGTAGCACTTAAAGCGATGGTCAATACTAAGGCAGCAGCCAAATAGGATAGATGACTATTAAAGTGTAACGACTTAAAAAGATGCTGAACCAAGGTTATACAGATCAGATGGTAGACATAGATACCATAAGAAATTTTCCCCAGATAATTCATCAGCTTGTTTTCTAAAACCCAATAGGGCTTGCCGGCAAAATATACTAAAGCTGTAACTATGGTTATCCCCCAGAAGAAATCTTCCAAAGTGGGCAATATCAGTGTTACGAAACAACTCAGAAGCATGATTATTGGAATGCTTCGTTTGGCTCGGTAAATAATGGCCCCAAGCGCACCTACTATTAGTAAGTCGAACTTACAATAACTAAGCTGAGTTGCTAATAAAGTAAATGCCGGTGATTGGAAATAATTTAGCGAATGGAAAATTCGAATTGATTCAAAGAGCAGAATGATGCCGATGCATGCCGAATACAAAATTGTTTTATTGCGAATCAACCAAGGAAAGAAAAGGTAGAACTGGCTTTCGGCACCAAGGCTCCAAAACTGTGAAATAAACTGCAAAGGTGAACTATAAATCCAGACAAAATTTGGAATCAGTAAGCAATAGAAACTCAGAGGAAGAATTAATTCAGAAACTGAAGTATGGAAATAATTGGTGTGCCGGCTTATGGTGATTACATTAAGTAGTATACCAACTACCAAGCCAAATACATAGAGGGGAATAATCCTTAAAAAGCGCCTTTTGTAATAAGCTTTCAGATCAACAACACCGGTTTCTGATTTTTCTTTCAAAAGTAAATAGGTGATTAGAAAGCCGCTGAGTACAAAAAAAATGTTAACTCCCAGGCTTCCACAAAGGCCAGTGAAGTAACTATCCCAACGGTTAGTCAATTTGCCAATAAACCTTACCTGCTCTACATGATGATAAAAAACAAGTAACGCTGCGACAAAGCGTAAACCATTCAGATTTGGAAAATAAACTGGTCTCATTTAAATCAAAGTTCGAAAACTTATCTGAAGCGGATAGTAAAAATTAATTATGTTATTCCATGTTAAGGGCTTAATTGTACTACCATTCTTGCTGCTAAATAGAAATGATAGCATAGTATTAGAACCATTGCTTTTCTATCTTCGCAAAAAATCGTAGGTATGATTGAATTTAAGCAATTTACACTAACCAATGGTTTACGAGTAATTGTAAACGAAGATAAGAACACACCTTTGGCTACCTTAAATATTTTGTATGATGTGGGGGCCCGTGATGAAAATCCGGAGAAAACCGGTTTCGCACATTTGTTCGAACATCTTATGTTTGGAGGCTCCATTAATATCGAAGACTTCGACAGGCCCATTGAAATGGCTGGAGGACACAATAATGCTTTCACTTCGAACGATATGACCAACTATTATGACACCATGCCGGCTCAAAATTTGGAAACGGCTTTCTGGCTAGAGAGTGATCGGATGTTGAGCCTTGGATTTAGTCCCGAATCATTGGAAACTCAAAGAAAAGTCGTATGCGAAGAGTTTAAAGAACATTACATTAATCAACCCTATGGCGATGTGCACCATCTTATTCGTGAAATGGCTTATACAGTGCATCCTTATCAGTGGCCTACCATCGGTAAAAATTTAAAACATGTGGAAGATGCTAGCCTCGATGATGTAAAATCGTTTTTTAAAAAACATTATTGTCCAGCTAATGCCATTATGGTGGTGGCTGGCAATGTGATCGCTTCTGAAATTGAAAAATTGGCCAACAAATGGTTTGCATCAATTCCAGCCGGCAGTAGAACTGTTCATCCGGCAATTGAAGAGCCGAGGCAAACCCAAAAGCGAACACAAACTGTGTATCGCGATGTTCCTGCCAACGCCATTTATATGGCTTTTCATGCCGTGAAAAGAACAGATGAGAAGTATTATACCATGGATTTGCTCACCGATATTTTATCGAATGGCAAGAGCAGCCGACTCTATCAAAAACTTTGCAAAGAGAACCCTCTTTTCTCCTCCATTAACTGTTATCATACAGGCAGCAACGACAATGGTCTTATTCAGCTTTCCGGCAAACTTAATCAGGGGATAAGCATGGAGGCTGCCGAAACTGCTATCTGGAAAGAATTGGAGCAATTGCGAAATGAGCTGGTGAGCGAATTGGAAATAGAAAAGCATCAGAATATGGTGGCCCACAGTTTTGTATTCAACCACTTAAATCAGGGGGAGAGAGCATTTTCATTGGCTTATTTCGAGTTATTGTTTGGGGCAGATAGAATTAATACCGATCTGCAATTCTACAAGAAGGTGAATGCTGCCGATATCCAAACTTTCGCCAACCAATTTCTTCTGCCAGAAAACTGTTCTGTATTGTATTATTTAAAAAAGTAAGCAGCTAATGGCCGTAAAAAAAATATTGATTGACCTCACCAAGCTAAAAAATCTGAATTCAGGTTTAGGTCAGGTATCATTACAATATGGCAAAGCGCTAAGCGCAATGTCCTCAACTCTGGCTGGTCAGTATCGATTTACTTTTTTAGTACCATCTTCTTTTGTCAACTTCTTTGGAGATGAGGTAGATTATCTTAACGCCAATCTTTTCCGTCGTTATCTGAATGGACTTAACAGTGGATTTGACCTTTGGCATGCTATTCACCAAGATAGTGCTTATATGCCCTCTAAAGGAACGCCTTACCTACTTACCATTCATGATTTAAATTTTTTAGAAGAAAAGCAAGCGGCCAAAGCGCTTCGAAAATTATTTGATTTGCAAAGGAAAGTAGATCGAGCGGTTCAGTTGGCAGCCATTTCTAATTACACAGCCGACAAGATTCGTCATCATCTCAACTTGGGTAATAAGGAAGTTAAGATGATTTATAATGGAGTTAATATTCCGGCTTGGAATGGCGAAACGAAAATGGAAGTAAAGCGCCCCTTCTTTCTTACCCTATCGCATATATCGGCCAAGAAGAATTTACATGTGCTTATTCCGATGATGAAATTATTGCCTCAATACGATTTGATAATAGCCGGTACTGATTCAGGAACTTACGCTCAAGACTTAAAAAGCAATATAAAGCACGATCAGGTGGGCAATATTGTATTTACCGGCGCTTTGACCGAATCACAAAAAGCATTTTACCTGTATAAATGTGAAGCTTTGTTTTTTCCTTCACTTTATGAAGGCTTTGGTATGCCTGTCATTGAAGCCATGGGGTGTGGCAAACCGGTTTTTTGCAGTAAATCAAGCAGTTTGCCTGAGATAGGTGCCGACAAAGCATTTTATTTTGAAAATTTCGAACCAAATGAAATGGCGAACTTGGTAAGCACAAAATTACATTGGGTAAAACAAAATAATGGATTTGACGTTATGCTTAAGAATTATGCAGCCCAATTCAATTGGCAAACCAATGTGACAGCATACCTTAAACTATATACTTCCTTAATCAATTAATAAAGTTAAAATGTTATCTAAGGCACTTTTATTGTTTGCAAGCTTTTCATTAACACTGTTATCTTGCGCCCAAAATCAACCTAATCAGACAGAAAAAACAATGGCAACTCTTCCTTCCGAGACAAAAAATCTTCAAGTAGCAACATTTGCTGCTGGCTGTTTTTGGTGTGTAGAAGCACAATTTCAACAATTGCAGGGCGTTGACACCGTTATCAGTGGATACATTGGTGGGCATGTGGCCAATCCTACCTATAAAGATGTGTGCACCGGCACAACCGGACATGCTGAAGCTTGTAATATTTACTTTGATCCCAAAGTGATTTCCTATCAAGAATTGTTACAGGCGTTTTTTGTTAGTCACGATCCTACACAGCTCAATAGACAGGGAAATGATCATGGCACTCAATATCGTTCCGCTATTTTCTATCATGACGCTGCTCAAAAAGATGCTGCTGAAAAAGCGATAACCGAACTCGACAAAAGCGGCTCATGGAGCAGTAAAATTGTGACCGAAGTTTCGCCTTATACCACTTTTTATCCTGCTGAAAACTATCATCAGAACTATTACAATCAGAATAGTGATCAACCATATTGTGCTTTTGTAGTGCGACCAAAAAGAGAGCACTTTGAAAAAGTGTTCAAAGACAAATTGAAATACAAGTAGTATTTAGCACTCTATTTTCAAACCATCGTATGCCAAAAAAATACCGCCTGGCAAGGTGGGCTGCACTTCATCATGTGTACCCATCTGATGACTGATATGGGTGAAATAGGTTCTCTCAGCTCCCACTTTTTGCGCCAGATGTATAGCTTCATTTAATGTGAAATGCGACACGTGCTGTGCATGACGTAAAGCGTTTAGTACTAATACTTTGCTTCCTTTTATTTTTTCGAATTCAGTGGGTGAAATAAAGTTGGCATCGGTTATATAAGTAAAATCGTCAATTCGATAACCCAGTACAGGCAAGTGCAGATGCAAAACTTCGATGGGTGTTATAAGTATGTTATCAATCATAAAAGATTGATCCTTTGAAATTTCATGCAGGTTAATTTCGGGTATACCGGGATACTTGTTACCAGAAAAAACATAATCAAAATCTTTTCGGATGGCTTTGAGGCAATGGACCGAAGAATAAACCCTCATTGGCTCTTTCATAAAATAGTTGAAGGCCCTCACGTCATCTAGGCAAGCCGTATGATCTTTGTGTTCATGGGTGAGTAGAACAGCATGTACTTCCTTCACCTTTTCACGAAGCATCTGCGAACGAAAATCGGGACCAGTATCAATCACGAAATTTCTCCCTTCAATGTTCACCATTATACTGCTTCGCAATCGCTTATCTTTCTCAAATGGAGAACTGCATACTTCACAATCACAGGCAATCATAGGAACGCCTTGTGATGTGCCAGTGCCTAAAAAAGTGATTTGCATGTGTTAAAGTTATAACAACTGCTGCGTAGTATCTTGATTCAGTTGTGCTGAATGAACCTTTTTGTAGAATTGTGATAGTTCTTCAGAAAGCTGTACTTCACTAAAATCTACCTGAGTGAGAATCTCAACCAAGGCATTTATTTTTGCCTCCAAAGAGTAAAACTTGTTAATCACCACTACTTTCTTTTCTTCCAACAAGCAATGTCCTGCATTGAAATTACCCTTTTCATAGCGCACTATGAAACGGGCTTCTTCAAATATTCCCTCCAGTTTTTTTAACGTAACAGCATTATATTTAAAAC
>DAIMNW010000309.1:0-1709 GCA_036719905.1 Chitinophagales bacterium | reverse complement strand
ATACCATTTGCCCCATGGATGAGTTGATGAAATTTAAGCCGGAACTGATTTTAAATCTTTCGGCATCGCCATTTGATTATGCCCATGCAGCCGACAGGAAAAATGTGCTAAAAGCCAACGCAGCGGCATATCATTTGCCAATCTATTATTGCAATCAGGTGGGGGCGCAAACCGAAATTATTTTTGACGGAGGAAGCCTGGTGGTGAACAAAGAAGGTGAGGTAGTAGCCGAGATGGACTATTTCAAAGAACAATTAGCCATCTGCGATGAACAATTAGTAAGCAAAAAATCAATAGACAGCTCAAGTCCGGCTACACAACAAATTTATCATGCACTGGTGCTAGGCATTCGCGATTATTTTCAAAAAATGGGTTTCAAGAAAGCCATTCTGGGTTTAAGCGGAGGCATTGATTCGGCGCTGGTGCTCTGTTTGGCAGTAGAAGCTTTGGGAAAAGAGAATGTACATTCGCTGCTGCTTCCATCCGAATATTCAACCGGGCATAGTGTGAGCGATGCAGAGCAATTGTGCAACAATTTGGGAACATCGTATGATATTATTCCGATAAAAAATAATTACAAAGCTTTCTTGGACACCCTGCAACCATACTTCAAAGATTTGCCGTTTAGTGTGGCCGAGGAAAATTTGCAAGCCCGTACACGAGGCGTATTGTTGATGGCCTTTAGCAATAAGTTTGGCTACATATTATTAAATACCACCAATAAAAGCGAAGCGGCTGTAGGCTACGGCACACTGTATGGCGATATGTGCGGTGGCCTTGCCGTACTGGGCGATGTGTATAAAATGCAAGTTTTTGAGCTTTGTAATTATATTAATCGAGAGAAAGAAATAATTCCACTTCATATTATTACCAAACCACCAAGTGCCGAACTGCGGCCCAATCAAAAAGATAGCGATTCGTTGCCTCCGTATGAGGTGTTGGATAAAGTGCTGTATCAATACATAGAAAAACGACAAGGCCCTAAGGAATTAATAGCCATGGGCTTTGACGAGGCACTGGTGAACCGAATTTTAAAAATGGTAAACAGCAATGAGTGGAAACGCCATCAAACTCCACCTATACCTCGTGTATCATCCAAGGCATTTGGTGTAGGCCGAAGGATGCCTATAGTTGGAAAATATTTAAGCTAACCAATAACTGAGAATTTCTGTTTTCCCAAATTTTCAATTTGTATTTTTACCCAATCACAATTAGCGTAACATGTTAAATCTCATATTATTTGGCCCACCCGGAAGCGGAAAGGGCACACAGGCAGCTTCACTAGTAGCCAAGTACAATTTAATGCACCTTAGCACAGGCGATATCCTGCGTAGCGAAATTGCCAGCGGAACAGCGCTGGGTATGGAAGCCAAAAAATTTATGGATAGGGGAATTTTGGTACCCGATGAAGTGGTTATTGGCATGATCAGCAGCACTATCGACGCTACAGCAGCCAATGTGAAAGGCTATATTTTCGACGGTTTTCCTCGAACCATTCCACAGGCCGAAGCGTTGGACAAGTTGTTGGCATTTAAAAATATTCCAATTAAAATAGTACTCTCTTTGGTGGTGAGTGAAGAAGAATTGGTAAAGCGACTACTCAGCCGGGGCGCTACCAGCGGTCGGCCTGATGATGCCAATGAAACCGTTATACGTCAACGGGTAGTAGAATATAGAACCAAGACAGAACCGGTAGCCGGTTTCTATGC
>DAIMNW010000145.1:0-6399 GCA_036719905.1 Chitinophagales bacterium | reverse complement strand
ATTAAATGCCTTACGCATGCCTTCCATGGCCGTTGGAAACAAACTGCCATCAATGCTAATACGCTGCAAGCCTTTGAACCCTGCCGCATATTCATGCGCATTCATACTCCGGGCTTCGTCGGCACTTACGCTTATGCCCCATTCATTATCTTGTACTAAATAAATAATTGGCAATTGTTTCAGGGCAGCAAATTGCAAGGCTTCACTCACTTCTCCTTCCGTTACCGAGCCATCGCCCAGCGAACACAGGACCACCGGTTTATGTTCGGCGCCCGGCAAGGCTTTTATTTTTTCTAAATATTGCACCCCTTGTGCCATACCCGCGGCCGGTATCACCTGCATGCCCGTGGCGCTGCTTTGATGGGGAATAATGGGCATATCGCTGCGTCGGGATGATGGGTGGGAGTAATAACTACGACCGCCGCTAAAATAATCGTCGCCTTTGGCCAGCAACTGTAACATTAATTCATAAGGCGTAAAACCCATACCCAGCAACATACTTTCATCGCGATAATAAGGCGCTGCATAATCGCTTGGCTTTAGTAAAAAAGCAGCCGCTAATTGTATAGCCTCGTGGCCACGGCTGGTGCTGTGCACATATTTTGTAATACTTCGGTTTTCGTCATACACCTCGGCCATCCTATTAGCATAGCACATCATTCTCCAGGCCTTAAGCAGTAATTCTTTATCCATAATTTTTCAAAGAAAAGTGGGCAAACTTACTGATTTTCGCCGAGGATATTCACTAGGGCAGGGGGCGATAGAAATTGGCATAATGAATCATGTAAAGCACAAAATTCCAATAGCCAAGGAACCTATCTTACTAGTCAGCTCGAGTGCTGCTGTTGTGCCTTTTTTGTGCAATCCGTTTGGGATTACCTTAAGGATATTATTTCAATTTTCATGTATGGGTAATAAGGCAAAGTAGAAAGCTTTTGGTCAGCGTCAGCTTTGTCATTAGCTAATAGTACCAAATAGATACCGGAAATCTCGCCTTTTATGTAAGATGCCAAAAGGGTTCCATTATCTTCCCATTCTTTTATTATTTCTTGTTCCCTTGGCAATAATTTGATTCTTGTTTCATCGTCAATTCCTTGTAAAAGGATGTCAATCATAAATTTTTTCATTGTTCTATTTCTATTTGCCTACTCAATTCAGTTTTCGGCTTTTCCCGTCGTTTAACTTTGTCGAAGTTACTGTTTTGTATTAATAATCAAAGTTAGCCGTGGCGCATGAGTTAAACTTAGCTTCTAAGGGTTTGGCGAAGCTGGCGATTTTCAATAGAAGCGTTGATTCGGAATGCCGAACTTTAAATAACCTCGAAGTTGTTAACGGAGTACTGAACCGTTAGTTATGCCAAACCTATGCTTGGTAGTATTGTATTTTAGAGCTTAATGCCAATCCCTAAATTAAATGTCCTTCCTTCTCCTGGCAACAAGCCTGGTCCTGGATAGCCGGCGGCTCTACGCGTTGCATATTTTGTGTCGGTTAAATTATTAATGCTAGCACTTAAGTTGTAGTTTTTCAGAAAAATATATTCTACTGATAAATCATACACTTGGTAACCATCTATTTTGCCTATGGTAGCAGTGGTGTTTGCTACTTCGGTATTGGTAGCATCTGCAAATACTTCGCTTGTTATTCTTGTTTGTAAGGTTGTCGAAAAACCTTTCTTCGAATAGGTAAGCCCTATGTTGTGTATTTGACTAGGGGCATTTTCAACTTTTTTTCCTTTTAAATTGGCTTCTTGGATACTTACACTGGGTGCAGTACCCGATATGCTTGTTATTTTGAAGTCATCGTAGGTTGCATTTATAAATGCTAAACTTGCAAACAAACTTAGATTTCCTGTTTTTTGATTTAATTCTATCGCCTTAAAGACATTACAATTTACATAAGCCTCAACTCCTTTATTTGAAGATTTACCCAAATTAGTTCTAAATTGATACGTAGCCTTTGTTGGGTCATCGTCTACAAACTTCCTGATGGTACCGATTCTGTCGTTATATTGGAGGTAAAACGCACTAATATCAAAATTCAAGAAGTTCGAAAATGAGCCTCTATATCCCAAATCTGCATTAAATCCATGGGCATCTTTCAAGTTGGCGTCAATTACGTCTGTGGTGGCAGGTGGTGTTAGGTCGGAAAATAATACCGGGCGAAACGCTTGTGAAAAGTTTGCATAAATATTACTCGATTTCAGATTATACTCCATTCCTAAACCTCCTAAAACAACATTTCGTTTCCGGCTACTAGGTGTTACGTTTACATCATTAGGCCCTGAGATAGACAAACGACCTTCTATATCTGAAACAATATTTTCGTACCTAACACCCGAGGTAATACAAAAACTATCAGTTAGTTTAAATTGATTTTCTGCAAATAATGCTAAGTTGCTCGTTGCAAAATTCAGTTCGGTTGGATATTTATCGGTAATAATTGTTGTATTATAGTTCGAACCTGTATCGCCAATCCCTTTTTGTTTTCTCTTGGTATTTGCCTGATAAGCTCTTGCTCCAAAGGCCAGATTGTGCTTCTTGTTCAAAAGATTATAGCTATATAATCCTCTGAACTCAGTACCCATGTTTTTATAGAAATCTCTATCGACTTGTCTATGGTTATAATCTTTAAGAGTTGTATTAATGCTATCCTTTATGCTTGCTGCGGCTACAAATCCAATACTATTTCGTTCGCCAAGTAATCCAAATACTTTTACGTTAAAAGACAGATTGTCATTTACCTTACTATCAAAATTGATTGCACCTACGTTCCAAGGGGTACTAAACCAGTTTCTTTTTCTAAACGATTGTTGGGCATTGCTTGCAAATTGTGCATCGCTAAGTCCTCCTGACTGTTGTAAAGTGTAGTCCATATTTGTGTATTCTGCTGATAGACTATTTTTGGCATTCAGTTTATACTTTAAGAAGACGTGGGTGTTTCTTACTTCATACAGTCCATTTTCTCTCCAACCATTACCTTTTCTGTAATGATTATATGCATAATAGTTCCATTTGGAAGTATTGCCACCTACTGCATTAAAACTGCTCAGCATGCCATAACTGCCAACTGAGTTTTGAGTTTGAAAGGCAAAAGGTTTATTTTCTATTATTCGTTTCAGATGATAGTTAATTAAACCTCCAAATTGAGGGCCATACTGCAAAGATGCTCCCCCCCTAACAATTTGTATCTTATCAACAGCTTCCATAGGTGGATTGTAGTAGGCTTCCGGGTAGCCAAATACATCGCTTGAAATATCATACCCATTCTGTCGTGTGTTAAATTCCCAACTTCTGTTGGGACTTAATCCTCTTCCTCCTATTGAAACTTGAATTCCTGATCCATCATTTTCCCAAATAGATATACCCGGAACTCTGGAAAAAACTTGGCGACTGTTGTTAGTAGTCAGATTGGCATTAATACTTGACAATCTAATCACCTCATTCTTTTTCCCAGAAAACAAGGCAGTTCCTTCCACCTCTTGAAGCCTTTCAGGCACAAATCTTTTATCTTTTATGGTTACTTCTTTTAATAAAGTGATACGAGTAGTATCTTGCTTTTGGGCTTGGATTGTGTCTTCAAATCCAAATACGAACGCCCCTAATAGTATCAGTTTTTGCATCTTGTTTTTTTAAAAAAATTAAGCGCAAAAGTATTGAGCTAGCATTAAGCTAAAATTGTCCAATCGGGAAATAAAGTTGTCAATTTAGGAATATCAATTTGGACCTATTTCACCGGGCAAAGCTTCGGTATAGTTTTTAAAAGCTTCCCTAAAATTGACCACATTGGAAAAACCTATTGCATTAGCAGAAATAGAACTATTTGTTGATTTGAGTATGAAGTCTCTGTCTGTTCGTTCAAAGCTCAAATGTTCAAAGGTAGCAGTGTTGCCACGGGTTGCGGCTAACGGTTTGCGGGTTTAAGAAGTTGGCGATTTCGGAGCACAAAACTGTCTGCCAGCAGTGAACTTGATACGAAGCACAAAGCTCCATTTAACCACTGAACCGCCAATTTCTTAAACCCGCTGTTAGTGCCTAGTGCTTTTATGTCAGTCGGTTATTATTAATTTGTCTGTCATAATTGTTTTGTTGTCTTGTGTTAAGTGGATAAAGTAAAGTCCCATTGGTAAATTGTCTCGGTGCAAAGTAACTGTCTGCCCTGAAATGTTTTTTATTTGTTTTACTTGCTGACCATGCAAATTGTAAACTATCAAGGTTGCGTCTTTGAAAACATTGTCTGTCTGTACGGTTGTCGTGGAAGAAGAAGGATTTGGGAAAATAAATACATCTTTTTCAGTATTGTTTTCATCTATACCTGTGGTCGAGCAGATATAGTTAGTTTTAATTAAAATTTTAGATGTATAAGGTTGTAATATAATGCTGCCACAAACCACATTACTATCTAAATCTAAAAATTCAGTTGCCCCTAAACTTATTGTTACAATATTATCCGTTTGGTTCATAAACAGCGAATCGTCACTTGTCGGTAACGTCCAATTTACAAAACTACTTTTTGAATTTATATCGTATCCAGTATTTGACTTCCATGTTGAAAAATTCCAATTAGTTGATGGCGGAATAAATGTGTAGTTATTTGAATTATAGGGTTGAAAATAATAATTAGAATCAATTACTCCGTGATTATAGCCACTTGTATTATCAACCATTCGAAGTATATAAGCCGTTGCATCCTTTGCAAACAGGATATTCTTTTTTACGGTCATGCCATTCATTGGAGTTGGTATTATCGGACTTCCGTTAAAATCAAGTAAATAATTTCCGCCATAAACCACATTGCCAATTACAGTGTTGTTGTTTGTTCCACTATTCAGGAAAATGCCCTTTTTACTTCTGTCATAGATTGTATTATCTTGTATAGTACAATTATTAGTGCTGAAATCAAAATAGATGGCAGGTGTAATAAAAGAACCAGAAGGTGTATTGGCTGTATTGCCATCACTTTTGCTTACAAAGTTATTTCTAAAAATATTGTATTGTGAAGCTACACCAAAACTCTTTAATGCCGCACCATCATTATTTAAAAGCATTGCATTTTTTATGATATTACGTTCTATTAAATTCCGTTTCCCATCCATTGAAATTCCACAATAACCTGCGCTATCAATGTCGTTATGATGAATATGACAACTGTCAACATAAGCTCCTTTAATGGAAGTTAAATTTATTTCCAATCCTATTCCGCTGTTTCTGAACCCTCCATTATTTCGAAAAATATTATGGTGAACTTCTGCCCCAGTACCGCTTACATTTAAATAAACAGCAAGTCCATCTATTTCTCTAAAATAACTGTTACTAATTTTAGCATATTTACCGTGAACCTCTACACCATATTTATATTGCCTTGCGAAATTGCAGTTATCAATAATAATATTTTGATTGGTTGAATTTAATATTCCAACCCCCGATTCGCTTTGTTTTTCAAATGTTATATTGCTAATATTTATATTTGCAACTCCCGCATTTAATAAAATACCATAACCACGAACAGATGCTTCACATAAAAAAGTGTTAGGAACTCCTGTTACTGGTTGATAGTAAATTTTTTGACTGGATGCATCGTATTTCCATTCTTTACCTGTAGTTAAATAAGAAATATGGTCATATAAAAAATAGCCATAATTTGCAGTTGGTACTCTAAGTGTTGGATTCAAGTAAGTAATTGAATTACTTGTCGAAGATGTTATAGGGCTTTTTTCCCAGCACCATTGAGCGGTGTGTACGCAAACTTGAGATTGATTTAATGTTGTTGAGGAAATAATACTCAATCCTGCATCGTTCAAGGTGCTATTTGTTGTTCCTGCATCTACTGTCAAATAAGGAGAACTTTCATCGGGGTATCGGGCAATTATCTGCTCTTGGTTATTTACAAAAAAGTTGGTAATAGGTTGGCTAAAATTTGCCTGCCAATAAGTGCTAATACTCGTCCACGAGATTACTGAATCAGCGCCACTAATGATTGGATTATTCCCTGTACCATAAGCAGTAATAACAAAATTACTTGCGAGTGCAACGGTTATCTGGTCTCTAAAAACATCCCCCCTTTTTAAAAAAATAGTATCGATTGGAGCTGATGTTGCTAATAATGTATTCAAAGGAACAAACGAATTCCAAGGTGATACCATAGAACCACTTCCGCTAATGGTAGCACTTGACGATACATAATAATTTTGAGCTTGAGTCGCAAGTCCAAAAAATATTATGGAAACAATAATTGTTAAGATAGTTTTCATAATTTACAAGTTTAAAGTTTAAAGTTTAAAGTTTAAAGTTTAAAGTTTAAAGTTTATGTTTTGATTTGAAATTGATAATTGACAATTTATTTTTAATCTTTAATTATTAATAATCTTTTCTGTTCTATTGTCTACACGAACTAAATATATTC
>DAIMNW010000144.1:0-6434 GCA_036719905.1 Chitinophagales bacterium | reverse complement strand
ATCGGGGAGTCATTGTGGGTCAGCGAACATTCGGAAAAGGACTGGGGCAAAACACTCGTAACACGGCCTACAATGCAAAACTAAAAGTAACCACCGCCAAATATTATATGCCAAGTGGCCGATGCATACAAGCTCTCGACTACGCTCATCGAGCTGAGGATGGAAGTGTAGACCATGTGCCGGATAGCCTAAAAACGGCATTTAAAACTAAAGGTGGACGAACAGTTTACGATGGCGGTGGCATAGAACCGGATGTAAAAACCACTGTTCCTGAATTTAGCCGCATTAGTTCAATGCTCTTGAACCAACCTTATGTATTTGATTGGGTTACCGAATTTACATTGAAACATCCAACCATATCGCCGGCAAAAGATTTTAATCTAAGCGATGCTGATTACAATGATTTTATAAAGTATCTGGAAACAAAAGATTATCACTACGAAACAGCCACCGAAAAAATAATTGGCCAACTAAAAACCACAGCCACACAAGACAATACCCTTGCAAGCATTCAACCAGAACTCACCAAGATTGAATCGCAGGTTCTTGAAGCTAAAAAAGCTGATATTATTAAAAACAAGGATGAAATAAAAGAAATACTGGAAACCGAAATAGTAAGCCGATACTATTTTCAACGGGGTAAAATGGAAGCCACACTCAGCCACGACCCTGAAGTTAAAGAAGCACTGGAAGTGCTCAACCATCCAGATAGATATCGCAGTTTGCTCACAGCTAAAAATTAATAGAAGTAAGCTGTATTTCGGTAGGAATTCAGGTTAAGCCTATTTAAAACCTAATAGCCATCGTTTTCACTATTTTCGCAGCATGATTATAGAAGTTATACTTCTCACTATATTGATTTCCGCATTTTTCAGCGGTTACGAAATTGCCTTTATCTCATCCAACAAGCTTAAGATCGAGTTGGATAAAAAGCAGAATCGATTAAGCGGTCGCATATTGGCCAATTTTGTAAAACAACCTTCGCACTTTATTGGGACAATATTAGTGGGCAATAATATTGCCCTGGTGGTTTATTCCATTTTGATGTCGCAATTAATTGACCCATGGTTGACGGAGCATCTCACCTTCATTAAACCAACCCCATTAGTCATAGTTTTAACTAGCACTCTCATTTCTACTTTGATTGTATTGGTGTTCGGCGAATTTTTACCCAAAGCACTTTTCCGCCTTAACCCGAATGGTGTTCTTTCGTTTTTTGCGGTCCCGTTTCAATTAATGTATTGGTTGCTTTCACCCATTGCCATTGGCTTTGCTTCCATCTCTGTTTTCATTCTAAAAAAAATATTTGGGCTAAAGTTTGAAGAGAAGGGTCCCGTTTTTAGCCGTCAGGATTTAGAACATTTTGTACGTCAAACACAACCTCAGGAAATACAGCATCAGGAAATTAATACCGACTTGTTTGAGAATGCACTCTATCTCACCAATGTAAAGGTTCGTGAATGTATGATACCGAGAACCGAAATGGAAATGATTGATTGCACGGCATCTGTTGCCGAACTCAAGGCTTTGTTTATACAAACCAAACTTTCCAAGCTCATTGTGTTCGACGATTCTATGGATAATATTATAGGCTATGTGCATCATCAGGATTTAATGAAACAGCCGGCCAATATTAAAACTATTGTAAAAACTATTAATGCCATACCGGAAACCATGCCGGCGGTTGATTGCATGAATCTGTTTATGAAAGAACGTAAAAGTATAGCTTGGGTGGTGGATGAATTTGGCGGAACAGCCGGTTTGGTAACTATGGAAGATGTGTTGGAAGAAATTTTTGGTGAGATAAAAGACGAGTACGACATGGCCGAAGAACTTACTGAAAAACAACTAGCCGAGGACGAATTTATTTTTAGCGGCCGCTTGGAAGTGGATTATATAAATGAAAAATATGGCTTAAATATTCCACACGGTGAGTATGAAACTCTGGCAGGCTATATTGTAAGCCGCCACGAAAGCATTCCGCCCATTGGCGAAAAAATGAACATTGATCATTTTGAACTCGACATACTCATGGGCAGCGAAACCAAAATAGAAACCGTGAAAATTAAAGTGCTGGAAAATAAATAAAGCACTTTGCTAAAGCGATGAGCAGAAGGCACTAAATAGCCGCCGTTCTGCCCCCATCTACCGGAATACTTACCCCATTAATATACGAGGCGGCCGGCGACGCTAAAAAAGCTGCCAGGCCGGCAATTTCATTAGGCTCTCCAAATCTTCCGGCCGGAATTTCTAAAAGCATTTCTTTTTCCAATGCATCAATGGGTTGATTGGTTTTAGTAGATTTATTTTCAATCAAAGTTTTTAATCTATTGGTTGCCGTAGCGCCGGGCAACACATTATTCACCGTAATGCCATATTTGGCCACTTCAAAACTCCAGGTTTTGGCCCAGCTGGCCACCGCCCCCCTTACTGTGTTGCTCACCCCTAAGTTTTTTAAAGGCTGCTTTACCGAGGTAGAAATCACATTGATAATACGGCCATACTTTTCTTTTTTCATACCCTCCAAAACGGCCTGTGCTAATATTTGGTTACAAAGCAAATGCTGGCTGAATACCTCCAAAAATTTGGAAGTGGGCTCCTCTGTTATCAAACCGCTGGCAGGGCCACCGCTATTATTTACCAATATATGAATGGTGTTTGTGCTGCAAAAATCGCCAACCACCTGCTTTACTTGGTCAGCATTGGCAAAATCAGCTACTAAATATCCGTGCTTTTGATGGTGGCTGGTAGCCAACTCGGCCATAGCATTTTTTAGTGCCGACTCATTACGGGCTATCATCGTTACCTGGGCTCCCAAAAGTGCCAGTTCAATGGCTATAGCCTTGCCAATTCCCTGAGTGCTGCCACTCACCAGCGCATTTTTATTTTTCAATGAAAGATTCATGTATCAAAATTAAAAATGATTAGCAATAAATTGAAACTCAATAATAATGCAGGCACTATCGAATAATTTCAATCAATCATTACATTTGTTTCCAATTCCATCACTATGACAAAAGCTCGAGCCGCCATCACCGCCGTAGCCGGATATTTACCGGAATATATTTTGACCAACAAGGAGTTGGAAAAAATGGTTGACACCAACGATGAATGGATAATAAGCCGTACCGGTATTAGAGAACGCCATATACTTAAAGGCGAAGGGCAGGGCACCTCGGTAATGGCTGCCGAAGCGGTAAAAGAACTTTGCAAAAAACGCGGTATTGACCCTAAAGAAATAGATTTACTAATAGTAGCTACCGTAACGGGCGATATGGTTTTTCCGGCTACTGCCAATATTGTATGCGACAAAGTGGGCGCTACTAATGCCTGGAGTTATGATATTAATGCGGCATGCAGCGGTTTTATGTATGCGCTCTGCACCGGTTCAAAATTTATTGAAACAGGGGTGCACAAAAAAGTGGTAGTAGTGGGTGCCGATAAAATGAGTTCGATAATCGACTATAACGACCGAGCCACCTGCATCATTTTTGGGGATGGCGCCGGGGCCGTGTTGTTGGAGCCTAACGAAGATGGCATGGGTATTCAGGACCATATATTAAAAAGCGATGGCAGCGGTTCAAAATATTTGTACCAAAAAGCCGGCGGCAGCAATTATCCCCCAACTATGGATACCGTAATAGCCCGTGAGCACTTTGTGCATCAGGAAGGGCAAGCTGTTTTCAAATTTGCTGTAGTGGGCATGGCCGATGTGGCCGAGGAAATAATGAAGCGCAACAACCTGACCGCGGCCGATATTGCCTGGCTAGTGCCTCATCAGGCTAACAAACGAATAATTGATGCCACCGCCAAGCGCTGTGGTTTGGAAGATGATAAAGTGATGCTCAATATCGACCGCTATGGCAATACCACCAGCGGCACCTTGCCACTCTGCCTTTGGGATTACGAAAAACAATTGAAAAAAGGCGATAATATTCTTTTGGCTGCATTTGGCGGCGGCTTTACCTGGGGCAGCGTTTGGATTAAGTGGGCGTATTGATTGCTAACACAAAACTTTAGCTTAAAACCAATCCATTAAGTTCCATTAATAAAACTAATTTTACCAAATAATTATTTTCCAAATTCACTCATTCTCAAATTTTCAAATTCATTCATGTCAGTTTTAGTTAATAAAAATTCGAAAGTAATAGTACAAGGATTCACCGGCAAGGAAGGCACTTTTCATGCCGAACAAATGATAGCGTATGGTACCAATGTAGTGGGTGGTGTAACCCCCGGCAAAGGAGGCAGCACTCATTTAGATAAGCCGGTGTTTAATACCGTGGCCGATGCAGTGGCTCACACCGGAGCCAATGTGTCTATCATATTTGTACCACCGGCTTTTGCTGCCGATGGAATAATGGAAGCTGCCGATGCCGGCATAGCGCTGGTAGTTTGTATTACCGAAGGCATACCGGTGCAGGATATGGTGAAAACCAAAGATTTTTTACAAGGCAAAAAAACACGACTCATAGGGCCCAATTGCCCCGGTGTAATTACCGCCGAAGAAGCCAAAGTGGGCATTATGCCCGGCTTTATTTTCAAAAAAGGCAATATTGGTATTGTATCAAAAAGTGGTACGCTTACCTATGAGGCTGCCGACCAGGTAGCCAAGGCCGGCTTGGGTGTTACCACTGCCATAGGCATTGGTGGCGACCCCATCATTGGCACCACCACCCGTGAAGCTGTTGAATTACTGATGAACGACCCCGAAACACAGGGTATAGTGATGATAGGCGAAATAGGTGGAGGTATGGAAGCTGAAGCTGCCCTTTGGATTAAAGCCAATGGCACTAAGCCGGTAGTAGGATTTATTGCCGGACAAACTGCCCCTCCGGGCCGCCGAATGGGACATGCCGGTGCTATAGTGGGCGGCGCCGACGATACCGCTGCTGCCAAAATGAAAATAATGACCGAGTGCGGAATCACAGTAGTTAGCAGCCCTGCCGATATTGGCAAGGCAATGGCCGAGGTGATGAAGAAATAATAAATTCCTGTGAAGCTTATTCTTTTAAATGCTTACCAACTACTTGGTGGGCATTTTTTAATTTCAATAAAAAAAGTTGTCAGCCGATAAGCCGGGTTCTGTCAGTGTGGGAATAAATTCCCATACGTTCTATCATTTATCTGCGATGCATGTTGCCATACATCTGTAACGACCTACCCACCCAACGCATGGCTTTGCAGCCAATTGAACGGGCCGTTCTATTTGGCGTTGGTATATTTGGTCTTTCAGTCCACAAGGTTTCTTCAAGCAGTGTATCGCTACACTCCTTTGTGAGCTCTTACCTCACATTTTCACCCTTACCCTTCCGTTTGCAAGCAAACAGAAGGGCGGTTATTTTCTGTAATACGTTCTGTTTTCGGTTTTACCCGAAACCTTCCCGTTAGGAAGTGTGGTGCCCTGCACTGCCCGGACTTTCCTCCCCTATATTGCAAAGAGCGATAGAATAGCTGACAACTTTCGATTGCAAAATTAGTTAATGGAAATTAGTTGTGAGAGAATAGTTTCTAAAAAACTCCGTAGTCTCTCTAATCCAAATTCAACTATCTCTACTACTTATAAAAGAAAAATCTCCGTAGCCCCAAATCCATATCGGTGATGATATTCATTTTTAAATGAACGTACCGCTTTGTATTGTCGTAGTACAATTTCAATTTCGCTTCGCAGCTTGCCCTTGCCTATGCCGTGCACCACAGTAAATTTTTCCAATTTATTAATAATAGCTGCCTCAAGGGCAGCTTTAAAATGGCTGAGTTGAGTAGTAATTATTTCGGCATTGGTCATGCCTCGGTGGTTGGCAATTAAATTTTCTATGTGTAAGTCAATCACATCGGGTACATAAAAATGCTCGTGCTTCTTAACCTGTGCACGATTGTAATTGGAAGCTATTCTATGTTCAATGCTTCGCCCAAGTTGGGGGGTTATTTTTAACTCTTCCGCTTTCTTTGTTTCTGAAATTTCCTGCAAAGCCCCTAAGTGATAATTAAAAGCAGATTCGTTAATGAGCGGCGCCGAACTTTTATCTTTAAAAAATTTTTTAGGCTTAAGCTTAATTTTTTTTTCAAGATGAAACAGAGGGTGGCTGCGGTGCTCTATTTTTATTTCTACAGTGGGGTTTTCGCCCAGCTCATAAAAAGCCAAATCGCCAAGCCGATATACATACCGCCGATGAAGCCATTGTTGCAAATGCATGTACACCTCTCCTTTGATGAATAATTTTATTTCAAAATTGATTTCATCATTGGTATCGTTAATCAGCATCATCTCAAAAAAAGCAACCCTATCCTCCTCCTCAACCGGTAAAAAGGAGAGATAGAAACCGGTGGCCATTTCATTTCCATATTTTTGAAAATAGAGCTCGGCTTCTGAAAAATTGGTTTCAGAGCTAACGGCTTCCGGTTCATAATCGGGCACATTTTGATTTTTGTAA
>DAIMNW010000308.1:0-1728 GCA_036719905.1 Chitinophagales bacterium | reverse complement strand
ACCTACACCTATATAAAATGCATTGAAGGCAATCCCCAGCATGGAGGTATAAATGCCCCAGCTTCGCCAACTCAGAAAATCGATCGTACCCCGGAAGATGAGTTTGTCTTCAATAAAGTTCTCGAGCAGTGGTGCCGCACTATACCTTAGTACAATGAAGGATATCAAAGCATAGAAAAAAAGTATGTAAAGGGCATGCAAAAAAACATTGCCTATCTCCAGCGGCCGCTTTTCGCCCAGCCGCCTGGCCATTATTACTTGAGCACCATTCGAGAATCCCATAGCTGTCATCACCATGACGAAATAAAATATGCCACCCATAGCACATATACCCAGCTCCACTTCGCCGACCCTGCCGAGAAATGCAGTGTTGGTAATAAGAATAATATTTTGGGTGAGCATACCCACCATGATGGGGTAAGCCAACTGCAAAATCTCTTTATAGGTAATTGTGGTTTTCAATTAATTGAAAAATTTGAAAGCGCTAAGGTATGATTTGGGTTGTCTTTATTGGTTAAACCGTTACAGATTTTATCCAAAGGCACCAACCATTTTCTTTTCAAACGATCCAAGCCATTTTCATTAATTTGCGGTCAGTTTTACTAATGAAAAGCGCTGCTCTAGTTTTACAATCGTCCCTTTCTGACTCTTCCTTTGCTAAGGTAAAGGCAGAGGATTGTGAGTTATTTATGGAAATTGATGTTGATCATCTTCAATTTGCTGTTTTTAACCATGAGAGCGAACAATTTGTAGCTTTACGAAGTTATCATGTGAATGCACCATTTCATGTTCATGAAACAGAAATGCTAACCCGTTTTTGGGAAGTGGATGAATGGATAAAATTGCCCTTTAGGTCGCAAAAGATTTCTTTGGCCTTCCTTCCGTACTCGATTATTCCTGCCGCCCATTACCAATTTAATCCATTGAGTGAATGGCAATTGACTAATCATGTTAGTTCGCCTGATGCCATTCTAAGCTTTGAGGTTAACGCACAACTGCAAACTTGGATACAGCAACATTTCAACAATTATTCGCTCTATCACAACATAACACCTTTGTTAGAAGCCAGTTCAAAAGAAAGCATCTTATCCCATGAACAATCATTATTGATGAATATCCATGCTCATCACATTGATATACTGGCTTACAAAGACAACGTGCTTCAGCTTTGCAATACTTATAAGTATGCTACGCCTGAAGATATTATCTACTTTCTTACATTCATTTGCAATCAATTCCAAATGTCACATGAAGAAGTAAAAATTTTTCTGGCCGGAGAAATTACACGACAGAGCGCCATTTATTTGAACTTGAGTAAATACTTTAGGAATATTGATTTTATGAAGCGCCCCTTACCGGTTCACTTTTTTAGCTTAGCGTTGTCTACCCCTTCACAGTTTTATTACAATTTATTCACTTTAAAAAATGTGTTATGAGAGTAATTGGTGGATCTTTTAAAGGGAAGCAGTTTCATCCGCCGAAGGTGATGCCAGCTAGACCTACTACTGATTTTGCTAAGGAAGGGTTGTTTAATATTCTCCAAAATAATTTTGATTTAGAAGAAGTGACTTTTTTAGACCTTTTCGGTGGCACCGGAAGCATCAGCTACGAAATGGCATCACGAGGTTGCAAAGCGATTACTTGCATTGAAATTGATAGCAAGATGGTTTCCTTTATTAAACAGAATTTTACAGCCATGCAGCTTGAAAATGCAAGCGTAATAAAGAG
>DAIMNW010000307.1:0-1732 GCA_036719905.1 Chitinophagales bacterium | reverse complement strand
GCTTGCAATATGTTGGCAATTCGAGCCGCCAATATTTGGGTTTTGCCGGTGCCAGGCCCGGCTATTACTAGTACAGGCCCTTCAATGGTATCTACTGCTTCTTTTTGTTGAGGGTTGAGGCGCTCGTATTCTTCCGCAAATTTTTGTTCTTGCTTTTGTTTTTGGATTTGTTGTTCAGTGAAATTCATAGGCTAAAAATAACAAAGCATAAAGCTTGCAACATCATTTTAAAACAAAAATTATTAGGCTTCTTTCCGCAATTTCTGATAGTAGGCACACCACTCCTTCAACCCACACTCAGCACATTTAGGCGAACGGGCTACACATACATAGCGCCCATGCAGGATGAGCCAATGATGCGCCACGTGAATCAAATCTTCGGGTATGTTTTTTATTAATTGCAGTTCGGTTTGAAGAGGTGTTTTGGCCCGGGTAGTAAGTCCTAATCGTGCAGCCACACGAAACACATGGGTATCTACGGCCATTTTGGGCTGATTAAAAACTACCGATGCAATCACGTTAGCCGTCTTTCGGCCCACACCCGGAAGGGTTTGTAGCTCATCCACCGTGCCCGGTACCTGACCATCAAAATCGGCAAGCAGTTTTTGAGCCATGCCAATTAGGAGTTTGGTTTTGTTATTGGGATAGCTAATCGATTTAATTAGCGGAAATAGTTCATCGAAGGTGGCCTCGGCCATCTTTTTCGGGTTAGGATATTGTTGGAAAATGGCATGTGTGGTTTGGTTTACCCGTTTATCGGTACACTGGGCCGAAAGGATAACTGCTACCAACAATTGAAAAGGCGAATCATAAACCAATTCGGTTTCGGCCGAAGGATGGTGATGGATAAACCAGTCCAGAATGTTCTGGTAGCGCTGTTTTTTGGTCATGTTTATTCTTTAATTAACAAAACCAAAAGTAATTGTACTACTCCAATAGTTTGCTGTAAGCCAATATTTTTTCGATTACAGATGGTTTGGCAGTACAAGCCGGTTCCGATAGCATTTGCTTGCCGGTTTGCAATTCGTTCCATTCATTTTTTAAATCGACATTATTGTGCAATGCCTTTTTGATAGCCCTTGTTTTGGCTATGGAAGTTTCGTGATAGATGAATTGTAAGAGATGTGCAGAAGAGTAAATTTGCGTCATAGGCGTTGCCGTTATTTTAGCTAAGCAGTTTTTATTTATCTGCTTATCTACCTAACGCCCATGACGACACAATTATTTTATGCGTACAAATAATTTTTTTCTTCGCTCTGTTCGGCCTGCTTTCTTAGATTTATCAGGGCATAGCGCATTCGCCCCAAAGCAGTATTAATATTGGTATTGGTCAATTTGGCAATTTCTTTAAATGAGAAATTGGCATAATGGCGAAGCACCACCACTTCACGTTGTTCAGCCGGCAACTGGTTCACCCAGTCGCGTACCTGCTGACAAGTTTGGCTACGGATTATTTTATCTTGCTCAGATTCGTCATAGGCCCCAATGGTGGCAAACACATCTTTATCCTCCTTGCTGTGAACAATAGGCATGCGCTTATTGCCTCGGAAATGGTCGATGCATAAATTGTGTGCAATGCGAAGCACCCAAGGAAGAAATTTACCTTCCTCGGTATATCGTTTCTTTTTTAGGCGGTCAATTACCTTGATAAAGGTATCCTGAAAGATATCGTTGGCTAAATCGCGGTCATTTACCAATAAATAAATGCTGGTAAAAATGCGCTTATGATGCC
>DAIMNW010000143.1:0-6463 GCA_036719905.1 Chitinophagales bacterium | reverse complement strand
GCTATAAGCAGAACACCCAGTATCAAAGCATAGAGTGCCAATTGACGGTAACCTAAGCAATAAATGTTGAGTGCTTCCAAGTTGCTAGCATTGGCAGATGCTGTGGCGATATTGGCCCCCAATATGCCAGCGAAATACTGCCCATAAGCACTGGCCAAAAACCACATACCCATCATCACAGCTTGGGTTTTCTGCGGAGAGAGTTTTGTCATTACCGACATACCAATGGGAGATAAACAAAGTTCACCGAAAGTAATAATAAACCAGCCTACAGTGAAAACATTTAACGAAGTGATGCCTTGTGCGTTGGCGAAAAATCGGGTGAAATAGAACACATAGAACCCAGCCGCCAAAAACAAAAATCCAAGTCCAAATTTCACAATAGTATTGGGTTCAAGCTTTCTCTTGTTTAACCAGATCCAGATCATGCCTAATATGGCAGCAAAAATAATCACAAAGAAAGAATTGGCAGAGTTATTTACCCCATTGGCATTTAAATGTAAGCCGGCCAAACTGTTGCTCAAATTATTATTTGCGAACAAACTTAACGATCCACCACTCTGTTCGAAGAAAGCCCAAAAGAAAATTGAAAATATAATGAACACCAATGCAGCCATTAGTTTTTGGCGTTCTATCTTATTTACTTTAGTCATTTCATAAAAAAGGTAGATCAAAGTAGCAGGTCCAATGGTATACATAAAATAATCAGTATAAGCCGTTACCGAAACCATCTTCATTATAACCGGAATGATGAGTAAGGAACCGCCATACACCGAATACTCCATCCATTTTTTTTGAGAAGCATTTTCCAATTGATGGAGAGGAGATAATCCAATTGGCCCCATTTTTCGTTGTGTAAAAATGAACGTTATTAAACTAATGCTCATGACGATGGCGGCTAATCCAAAAGCAACATTCCATCGGAGTGCCTCCGGAATCAATGTCGAAAGCAAATCTCCTTGTGCAATGGCAATACACATATATCCACCTAACAAAGCGCCTAAATTGATACCAGCATAGAATAACGAGAAACCGGCGTCGGTTCTATGATCGCCGTTGCGATACAATTGACCAACCATGGTTGAAATGTTAGGTTTGAAAAAGCCTGTACCAATAATGGTAAAGCTTATTCCAATAAAAAAGAATTCTTTTGGATTCGCCGCTAATATGCAACTGCCTAAAATCATAAGTAATCCTCCCCAGAAGAGCGATTTTCTAAAGCCTAAAATTTTATCTGCAAATAATCCACCAATGAAAGTGAAAGCATAAACAAAAGCCTGTGTGGCCCCGTATTGCAAATTGGCTACATCGTTAGGCATATTAAGGCCTACAAGTTTGTCAACCATAAAAACTACCAACATGCCTCTCATGCCATAAAAGCAAAATCGCTCCCACATTTCAGAGAAAAATAAACTCCATAGCTGTGGGGGATATTTACCTTTAAATTCCTGAATTTGGGCTAAGGTAACGGAGTTTTGATTTTCTATCATAAGTGATTGGTTTAAGTTGATTAGCAAAAGGTCAAGTTAAGAGAATCCACCTAATTCGGCAAGTAATAGGTCATAATATCCCTGTTTCTGTACTCTAGCTTTCAACCACATAGTATAATGCAACGCCTCATTGGAGCCCGGCTCCACTTTCTTATATTTCTTCAAAAAAGATTCTAGCTGAGTTGATTCGCGGGATTTTAATTTGTTCGATTCTTTAACGTAGTAACCAAGAATTTTTAAGAACATCATCTCCTTCTCATAGGCAGGAGTTTTTAATTCTTTGGTATAAATTCGTTTTATCTGACTCAGTTTATGCTCAGCATATTGTAAATCTTGATTATCGATTTGCACTAACAAATCAACCACATCAACAGTAAAACGCCAATTGCTACTCAATTGGTTGTAAATTGAATAGCTCAATAGATGTTTTAAATGAACATTAGCATTCTTGAAATCTTTTTTGAAATAATAGAACGTTGCCAGGTTTAAATAAACATTTATGTCAAAATTTATAACATCATTGGATTTGCCTATCTGTTTGTATTCCTCAAGAAGCGCAATAGCATTATCTAACTTATTGATTGCAACGTGATAAAGCATGAGGCTCTGTGTGTAAGCCCACAAATATTTTTCATAGTGTAGCTTGTTGAATGCAAAAAGAGCATTTTTTTGATGCTGAAGATATTTGCCCATTTGCTTAATATGTCGGTTTTTGTAACAGGTATTCAACAACCAAACCAATAAAATTATCTTGCTATCATAATTGTCTCTATTAAATAACCTAGCCTTCTCAAATTCAGTATAGGATTTTTCGAGATATATCTCTAAGTTCAAGAAATCTTTTCTGAACAGCAGAGCATTTTTAATGCATTCATGTATTTTAAATCTAAGATCCGATGAATCATCTACATCACTTGCCAGGTTTAATTTTTTTCGGGTCTGTTCTATGGTTTTTAAAAGTGCATTTTCTTTACCTGAAAAATTGGTTTGTCTTAGCTGATAATTCAATGTAGCCAGTAGGGCATTATTTTCTTGTAAGCGCACCAACTTTTGGCTATTGGCAGCTTGTTTCTCAATGATTAACTCTGGGTTGAAAGAAAGAAAGTGTCTGCCGAGTACTAGCATTTCGTCATAAATGATATTTAACAATTCAAAGTATTTGCCTTCATTTGCTTTTCGTTCGGCTTTTTGCAAATAATTATAGGCTTCAGCATATCGGCTTTTATAAAAAAATATTCTTGCCAGTTTGATTAAATTCATTACCGCCACTTTGCTATCCATATGGTAATGATGCATTAAAAGGCTGCGTTGAACATCTTCCAACAGCCTGTTTTTTAATCGATAGTAGGCATTGTAATTTTCTGTTCCAAAAAGCGCTTTCACCATTTGGAATTCATCCTCCTGGTATTTGCCATCTCGGATAAAATCGAATAGTCGAGTAATTTTTCCATCACTGTTTTCAAATCGAACTCGAGAGGCAAAAAGTTTATATGATCGGGCCTCTTCTTTATTAAGGTTTAATATAATGTCTGAAAGGTGGTTCATTTGGCAAATAATGAACCTGTAAGATAATGCATATATTTAAAATCATACTAAAATAATATGTTATAAATTTGTGATATAACTAACCTAAGAAACTCTAAAATCATGAAAAAGTATATCCTTTCAGTAGTTAGTTGCCTCCTGTTTTTCAGCTTGTCAAAGAATACTTCTGCACAGATTTATTTCGACTTGCAAACAGTTGACGTAAGCATGAGCCCCATCGTGCACCTCAATACTACCGATACTTTGCGATTTTCCGTTGGAAACTTTAATGCTATTGATACTTTCTATAACCCATTACCGGGTGGTAGGCTACGCTATTTTCTTCATTTTGATACAGCAGTTGCCCATCCTACAGTATTCAGCTATAGTTTAAGCTATACAATAATTGACAGTGTGAGTTTCCCTTATCTACTACCAGGAATGCTTATAGCAGGTCAAGTGCCTATTCCAATAACAACGGCTAATTTGCTTCTTCATGGAAATAATGAAGTGGTTATTTGGCCAGAATTGGTGCCAGGAGAATCTAATCCGAATAATAATTATGCTCGAGCCTTTTTTTATGTGGAAGATGCCTCAGCCTCTCACGATTTGGACATTGTCAGGGGAGATTTTAATATCTACCCAAACCCGGCTGCTGAATCGGTTTATCTCAAACTCGGAAATCATTTTAATAACTCAAGTTATTTTGATATAGTAATAAATGATTTAATTGGGAACAAAGTACTATCAGGTAGATTGGAAACACCTCAAGAGGGTTTGGTCAAAGTAAATTTATCCGAGCTTGATGTGACACCTGGAATGTACTACATTACTCTAACTAGTGAACATTATATCGCCACTCAAAAGGTAATCAAAAAGTAATATTCTTGTGATCCTTGCTGCTATTTCAATACACTATATTCTTCTCCATTTTTGCTTAATATATTTTCATGAACCATCCAGCTAATAATTTTAACAAGTACATCCATTCTGCTCGAAGGAAGAAGTTCGGTGAGTTGAGACATTGTGAATTGTGTATCTTTGAGTGTGGTATCCAACAATTTTTTTACTGGCAATAGATCTTTCTCCTGTATAGCTGATTCATGTCGTTTTAAACAGTAGTCACAATGTCCACAAGCATTAACATTTTTCTCTGAAAAATACTCTAACAACATTTGACTTCTGCATTTCATCTTGTTTTCAGAATAAGAAATAACAGATTTCATTCTTCCCTCATATTTATTTTTTTGCATTTGAATGAGTTTGAAGTCAAGATGCAGGTACTCACTTCTGATTCTATTTTGTAGAAAAATAATTTGCGGTTTCTCTTTCATTGGCTCATAAAGTATCAGGTTCATTCTCACCAAGTGAAGCAACATTTTTTTAACTTCGTCAACGTTGATTTTTAGTTCTGCCGCTACTTCAGATTCATGAATTGCTGAAAAATGATTGGTAACGCCGCCATAATTTCTTAGCACTGATTTAATGAGCGGTTCATATGCTTTGTTTTCTACTTCAAATCGATAGATTATTTCTTTACTTGCAACAAAAAGTAACCTTGATGGTAGATAAACTGACTCAGTCAGACTAATATAATTTGATTGTTCAAGTAATCGAATGGCACTATTAGCTGAAAGAATATCCAGATTGTAACTACTACATAGATCGGACAAAGTAAAGTCGAAGCTGCAACCAATACCCGATCCGTAGGCTACCTGTAAATGGAGACAAATGCTTTCATAGACTTTTTTTATTGTTTCAAATTCCGGGTAGGCTTGCACAAATTGTTGCTTTAACTTAAGTGTATCATTAGTATTATAGAGAAGTACCGCATATGCCTTTTTTTCATCTCGTCCTGCTCTTCCTGCCTCCTGAAAATATGCTTCAATACTTTCAGGTGGGCTAAGGTGCACGACAATTCGAACATCAGGCTTGTCGATACCCATGCCAAAGGCATTCGTACAAACAATAATTCTTGTTCGGTCTTTAATCCAATTATCTTGTTTGGAGTTTCGTTCTTTCTGAGTCAGACCAGCATGATAGTAGTCTGCTTGAATTTGATGAGCATTTAGAAAATTGGCCACATCTTTTGTCAAACGTCTGCTTCTGACATATACTATGCCACATCCTTTTATCTTATTTAATATGTCAGACAGTTTACTTAGTTTATCATTTTCATATAAAACCGCATAAGCAATATTTTTTCTTTCAAAGCTTTTTTGAAAGAATTTTGAATTCTTGAAATTTAGATTGCTCTCAATATCTGTTACTACCTCGGGGGTAGCGGTGGCCGTTAGTGCAATTATGGGTGAATCGGGAACAAGTTCTCTGATATCAGCTATTTTGAGGTAAGGCGGCCTAAAGTCATAACCCCATTGAGAAATGCAGTGCGCTTCATCTACAACAATGAAGTTGACCCTCATTTTGGCTAATCGTACTTGAAATAGCTCTGTGGCCAAACGTTCAGGCGAGACATACAAAAATTTGACCTTACCATAAATACAATTGTCAAGTGTAATGTCTATTTCTCGGGTAGTCATGCCACTAAAAATGGCAACTGCTTCTATTCCTCTTTTCCTAAGGTTAACTACCTGATCTTTCATGAGCGCAATTAGAGGACTAATCACAATGCATATGCCTTCGCGGATGAGGGCTGGCACCTGAAAACAAATTGATTTTCCTCCTCCGGTTGGGAGTAGTGCCAGAGTGTCATGTCCGCCAAGTGCACTGTTTATTATATCCTCCTGTAAAGGTCTAAAGTGATAGTAACCCCAATACTGTTGCAGAATTTCGTGAATTGTCATGTAGCCACTAAAATAATCAATTTAGAAACGAAATTACTCGTGCTGTTAACTTAAAACTGAAATAGCTGCTTTGGTCATACGTGAAAGATTCAATGTGCAAACTATCTAGGATTTATCAGTATTAAATTTTCGTTCCACTCATATCTAAAATTATTCTTGCCTCTTCGGCTATTACAGGTTGTACCGATAACCTTCCAATTCTAACTAACGCCATATTTTTTAATCGAACATCCTCTTTAATATCATTCAACTTTACTGCACTTTTTAATTTTTTCTTAAAAGTTAATTCCACTGATACCCACTTAGGATCTTGGCTAGTGGGATCAGGGTATGCTTCTATACTTACTTTGGCTAACCCGACAATGCATAAGCCTTCATTGCTGTGATAGAAAAAAACCAAATCGTTTTTTCGCATATTCTTTAGGTGTAATCGAGCAGCATTATTTCTTACTCCATCCCAGGAAGTCTGTTTTTCCTGTTCAAAAGTTTCCCAGCTATATACTGATGGTTCTGATTTAACAAGCCAATAATTCATAACAATTGTGGTCTATGATATGGTATTATTCTAATATTTGTTTAGGTGTTCTCTGATTAACGATTCTAAATCAAATATAAGAATTTCGTATTACTAATATAATTTAGAAT
>DAIMNW010000142.1:0-6553 GCA_036719905.1 Chitinophagales bacterium | reverse complement strand
ATGATAGGCTCAGGTATTTTTATTGTAAGTGCCGATATGGCCCGAACTGTTGGGAGCCCGGGTTGGTTACTCTTGCTTTGGGTACTGGCCGGAGCCATGACCGTGATGGCTGCTTTGAGCTATGGAGAATTAGCTGCCATGTTTCCTAAGGCTGGTGGGCAATATGTTTATTTAAAAGAAGCTTACAATCCGTTAACGGGATTTTTGTACGGTTGGACATTGTTTACCGTAATCCAAAGCGGAACTATAGCGGCAGTGGCTGTTGCATTTGCCAAGTTTGCTGGAGTGCTGATGCCTGTATTTTCCGAAAATAATATTCTGCTGAGCCTGGGCAGTTTTCATATTTCAGCAGCACAACTATTAGGCATTGTATCCATTTTGGCGCTTACTTATATCAATAGCCTGGGTATACATTATGGTAAAATTATCATTCGCATTTTCAGTTCGGCTAAGTTGCTGGCGCTATTCGGACTAATCATTCTTGGAATTTTTGTTTTTAGCAATGCCAATGTATGGCACATTAATTTGCAAAATTTTTGGTCGGCGGCTAGCTATAGTGTAGGAATAGATGGTAAGAGCGTAAATATTCTTCCCTTAAGCGGCATGGCTTTGATGGCGGCCCTTGGGGCAGGCATGGTGGGCTCCTTGTTTAGCAGCGATGCATGGAACAACGTAACTTTTATCAGTGCCGATATTGAAAACCCTCACAGAAATTTGCCATTAAGTTTGCTCTTCGGAACGCTCATAGTAAGTGCTATTTATATATTGGCCAATGTGGCATACTTGCATGTGCTACCATTTATGGGCACCCCCAATTCGAGCGATTATTACACCGCCGGTATTCAATTTGCTCCAAACGATAGAGTAGGGGTGAGTGCAGCCAATATGATTTTTGGCGGTGCCGGTACGGCTATTATGGCGGTGTTAATTTTGATTTCCACATTTGGTTGTAATAATTCCATTGTGCTTTCTTCGGTTAGGGTGTATCAGGAAATGTCGAGAGATGGATTGTTTTTTTCGAAGATGAAGGAGAATAATGCTAACGGCGTTCCCGGGTTTGCCTTGTGGGTGCAATTTGGTTGGGCAGCCTTGCTTTGTCTCAGTGGAAAGTACGGCGCCTTGCTCGACTATGTTATGTTCTCAGTTATGCTGTTTTACATATTCACCATAGCCGGTATTTTTATTCTTCGTAAAAAAATGCCCACTGCCGAGCGACCTTACAAAGCTTGGGGCTATCCAGTATTGCCGGCTATCTATATGCTATTGGCTGCTGCATTTTGCATCAACTTGCTCATCACCAAGCCGGAAAATACCTGGCCCGGTTTATTCATAGTGGTATTGGGTGTACCGGTTTATTATTATTGGAAAATGAAAAAGACCAAAGTCTAGAAAATAAAAAAGCGCTTTCGGTTAAGAAAGCGCTTTTTATAATATCTGCCTTTAGTAAAACTTATGAACCCAAATAACCTTTCAGCAATTTGCTTCGGCTGGTACCTCTTAATTTATTAATGGCTTTATCTTTTATCTGACGTACACGTTCACGAGTAAGGGCAAATTTTTCGCCTATATCTTCCAAACTCATTGGGTGTTCAACACCAATACCAAAGTACAATTTGATTACATCGCGTTGGCGCTCGGTCAGGGTGCTCAGCGAACGCTCAATTTCTTTACGAAGTGATTCAATGTACTCCATGTTCATATCTGCACTGTTGGCGTTCGGATTTTCCAATACATCCAATAATGAATTTTCTTCCCCATCAACAAAAGGCGCATCCACACTTACGTGTCGGGCTGCCACACCTAAAGTAGTAGCTACCTCTTCGGTAGCAATTTCCAACACGGTTGCCAATTCTTCGGGCGAAGGTTCGCGTTCGTACTCTTGTTCTAATTGTGAAAATGCCTTATTGATTTTATTCAAAGAGCCTACCTTATTCAATGGCAAACGTACAATACGGCTCTGCTCGGCCAAGGCCTGCAAGATGGATTGACGAATCCACCAAACGGCGTAAGAAATAAATTTAAAACCACGGGTTTCATCAAAACGCTGAGCGGCTTTAATCAAACCTAGATTGCCTTCATTGATCAAATCGCTTAAGGAAAGTCCTTGATTCTGATACTGCTTAGCCACGGATACCACAAAACGAAGGTTCGCTTTTGTTAAGCGCTCCAATGCCAGTTGGTCACCTTGCTTAATTTTTACGGCCAACTGAACTTCCTCTTCGGGGGTCAGAAGGTCTACTTTTCCTATTTCCTGTAAATATTTCTCAAGAGATTGGCTTTCGCGGTTGGTAATCGATTTGGTTATCTTTAGTTGCCTCATTATCAGTATTTAATGTTAGTTCTGGTGGTGATGCCCTTTGCTTGAATTAGTAAAATACAGCTGAATTTTTATTGGAAGGGAAGGCAAAAATAAGGTATTCTACCCCTACTGCCAAATATATTTTGGAATTATGCTTTGCTAGTTCATATTATTTTCTATACTTGCAACTCACAATCAACTAATTGGTTGTAGTATTAACCCGAAATAAATTACTAATCGATGCCAAAAAAGCAACTATATCAGTTGGAATATACCATCAAATCGTCTCCGGTTATTCTATATGATTTCTTATCGACCACGGCCGGCTTATCGCAATGGTTTGCCGATCATGTAGATAATAATGGTAACCATTTCATATTTAGCTGGAGCGGTAGTAATGAAGAGGCAGAATTAATAGAGTCGCAAGAACCTACTTTTGTGCGTTTCAGGTGGAGCTATCAGGACAAAAACGAATATTTTGAATTCAGAGTTAAAGTTTCAGAATTTACCCGTGATACCATTTTGATGATAACAGATTTTGCCGAACCTAAAGAGATTAAGGATGCCAGCAATTTGTGGGAAAGCCAGGTGAAAATGCTGAAGCAACAGGTAGGCGGCTTAGGATAGCGCCAATGCGGTGTTGCATGAAAAAGGAATTTAATATACTATAAAAAAAGCCCTTCCAATTGGAAGGGCTTTTTTAGTTTGGATAGGGAGGGAAATTATTTTCCTTCTCTTTCTAAATCATCTTTCAACTTGCTGAGCGCATCAATATCGCCCATGGTTGATTTTTTCGACTTTTCGTTAATGCTTTTTACAGCTTCTTCGGTCTGCTTGTTCTCCTCCTTACGGGCAGATATTTCGGCAGACTTGGTAGCGTCTTTAGCAGCATCTACCACCTTGGAGTGTGATACAATTATTTTCTTGTCGTTTTTGTCAAACTCCGTAATCATGAATTGTAATGTTTCATCCAATTCGGCGGTTTTGCCGTTCTCCTTGCGCAAATGCTTTACCGGAGCAAAAGCTTCCAGGCCGTATTGCAATTGCACGGTGGCACCTCCTTTTTCATCTTTACGAATAATGGTACCCTCGTGAATAGAGCCAATAGGGAATATTCCGCTGAAAGTATCCCAAGGATCTTCATCCAATTGCTTGTGGCCAAGCGACATTTTGCGGTTTTCGAAATCGATACCTAGCACTATAGTTTCCAACTCGGCACCTACTTTAGTAAATGCATTGGCATGCTGATAACGCTTGGTCCAGCTTAAATCGCTGATATGAATCATTCCACCTATACCGGTTTCAAATTCAATGAATACACCGTAATTGGTAATGTTTTTCACAGTACCGGTATGACGGCTGCCCACAGGATATTTCTCGTTTACATCTATCCAAGGATCTTTAGTTAATTGCTTAATGCTCAACGACATTTTGCGTTGCTCACGGTCAATGCTTACCACCAAAGCTTCGTAGGTTTCACCCATTTTGAAGAACTCCTTAGAGTTTACAGGCGTATTGCTCCAGCTCAATTCACTTACGTGCAATAAGCCTTCGATACCCGGCTGAATTTCGAGGAATGCACCATACTCTTCTACATTCACCACTTTACCTTTAATGGTAGCCCCTTCAACTACACCCTCAGGCAATACATCCCACGGATGTGGAGTCAATTGTTTTAAGCCCAGGCTGATACGCTTTTTGTTATCGTCAAAGCCTAATACCACCACGTTCAGTTTCTGATTAAGTTCCAGTACTTCACGTGGGTTGTTGATACGTCCCCATGAAATATCGGTGATGTACAACAAGCCATCAATACCTCCCAAATCGATAAAGGCACCAAAATCAGTAATGTTTTTGATAACGCCTTCCAACACCTGACCAATTTCCATCCGGCCCATAATTTCGGCACGTTGGCTTTCAATATCGCTCTCAATCAAGGCTTTGTGTGATACCACGGCATTTTTAATAATCTCGTTAATCTTCACCACTTTAAAGTCCATATCCTTACCCACATAGGCATCGTAATCAGTTACAGGCTTCACATCAATTTGCGAACCCGGCAAGAAAGTTTCCAAACCAAACATATCTACTATCAATCCGCCTTTGGTTTTGCCGGTAATGTGGCCCATCACTATTTCCTGAGTTTGGTGAGCTGTTACAATACGCTCCCAAGCCTTCGCCATTTTAGCGTTCTTACGGCTAAGTATCAACTGACCATCCTTATCTTCTTTGGCTACCACAAACACCTCCACTTCGTCGCCAATTTTGATAGAAGGCATATCTCTAAACTCGTTCAATGCCACTAATCCGTCCGATTTAAAGCCAATATTCACCACCACATCGGTCTTAGTCAATGCCACTATAGTGCCTTTGATAATAGAGTGATTGCTGATTTCTTTAAATGTTTCATCATACATGGTGGCCATTTGCTCCACCTCCTTTTCGGTGTAGCGATTGGCGCTGCGTTTGTCCGTCGACCAGTCAAAATCGTCGTGCGCTGTGCTGGTTACTACGGGTTCTAAATTTTCGGTACTCATTTGTTTTTTGATTGGATAAAATAACCTTTTACCCGAGGTTTAGTTTATGTTTAAATTGAATAATCCCATTTTTAAGGGGTCGCAAAGATATACTTTAGGCCTCAAGCCACCAAACATTGCCGGTCTTTTTTCCGCGGCTTTTGCTCTATTTTTAAGGCTTTTTTAGGGGCTTCCTCTTCCGGTCTTAAACCTTGAGAGGAGCAATGTAGGTTAGGTTAGCCGAGGTAACCCACGAGGCCCGAGGCAACAAGATGAGAGCCAAGTAATTGGGAGATAGCTATTTTATTGAGATAAGACTCTATTACACTGTTCTCAGCATCAGCTCATTGGCCAAGGCTATGAGCGGTGCTTTTTGTTCGGCAGAGGTACTTACTTTATCGAAATTAGCGAATGCCAGTTGCAAATGCTCCTGCATTTGGGCTTCGGCCAGTTGCCTTACTCCCAGTTTCTCAAACAACGCCTTTACAGCAGCCACCTTTTCATCGTGTTTGGTTTCCTTAATAGCCAGCCAGCGGTTGAGCTCTTGCCTATCGGCTGCTTCAGCCATCTCCATTGCATTTAGCAGCAAAAATGTTTTTTTATTGGCCAGTATATCGCCCCCAACCTGCTTACCAAAAGTCTCGGGGTTGCCAAAGCTATCGAGTATATCATCCTGCAATTGGAAAGCTACGCCGAGGTGCTTGCCAAATTGATAACAAGCGGTGGCATCGGCCGCTGAGCTACCGGCTACAATAGCTCCCATTTGCATAGCACAGCCAAGCAACACCGAAGTTTTTAATTCAATCATGTTCATGTACTGTGGCACGGTTACATCCTGTCGGTTTTCAAATTCCATGTCCCACTGCTGTCCTTCGCATACTTCAATGGCAGTTTTGTTGAAGAGTGAAATCAAGGCGGCTTGTATTTCAGGCCGCACTTTCATCAGTTGCTCGTAGGCTAGCACAAGAGTAACATCGCCACTCAAAATGGCTGTACTGTTGCCAAATTTTTCATGAATGGTGGCCTGCCCACGGCGCAGCGGCGCATTATCCATAATGTCATCGTGCATGAGCGAAAAATTATGAAACAGCTCAACAGCAGTGGCTGCATGCAAGGCATCGGGGTGCATAGTGCCAAATAATTCATTGCTCATCATCACCAGCACAGGCCGTATACGCTTGCCACCCAATGCTAAAATATAATCGATAGGCTGGTACAAACTGGCCGGGGCTTTACCCCACGATTGGGCCGTGAGGTGCTGATTAAAATTATCTAAATGTTGTTTAAAGCTGTTCATGTATGAAAATGCAGATGATTGTTCATTTACTCATTACTTTTATTTCCTGAATAAAAAGCGACGCTTTAAAAATAGCTTTTATCCGATTATAAATAATGAAATACTACATCATAGCAGGCGAAGCCAGCGGCGATTTGCATGGTAGCAATCTGATGAAACAACTGCAAGCCATGGATTCGGCAGCTCAATTCCGTTTTTGGGGTGGCGATAAAATGCAGGCAGTGGGGGGGCAATTGGTTACGCACTATGGGCGCATGGCCTTCATGGGTTTTTGGGAAGTATTTACGCACTTGTTTTACATTTTGGGCAAAATAAAATTTTGCAAACAGGATATCACAGCCTGGCAACCCGATGTGCTGGTGCTGATAGATTACCCGGGATTTAATTTGAAAATAGCCGAATGGGGGCATAAGCAAGGGTTCAAAGTGGTGTATTATATAG
>DAIMNW010000306.1:0-1769 GCA_036719905.1 Chitinophagales bacterium | reverse complement strand
GCAGCATTACTATTCATTTGGCACGATCCATTAAATTTAGCTCCATTTTCTACCACCAACTTACTGGTAGTGATATCGCCGGTTACTACAGCAGTACTTTTTAGAAATAGTAATTCTCGTACATCAATTCGGCCGGTAACTGTGCCTGAAATATCGGCACTCAGGCACTCAATATCTCCTTCTATAGTACCCGAAACTCCAACAACTACCTTGGCCTTAGTGGTAATCATGCCTGTCATTTGCCCGTCCAATCGGATGTCGGCATCTGATTGAATATCGCCCTCTAATTTTGTCCCATTATTGATGGTGGTGGGCATTACAGGCATTTGTTTTTTATTGTCGAATACGGCCATTTTTCAATGTTTTAATTTTAATTATTGGAGGCATGTGATTTGAATTATTCAAATATAACGCTTGAGGTTGATTAATTCAAAAACTAATTAAAGTTAATAAAATCTTTTGGGTTTACGGCTGTACCATTGTACCAAAGTTCAAAGTGAAGATGGGGCCCTTGAGATAATTCACCTGTATTGCCTACAATGGCTATTACATCGCCGGCATGTACAAAATTTCCTACTTTCTTGTAAAGTGCCGAATTGTGTTTATAGGTACTGATTATATTATTACTATGCTGAATGCTTAAAGTATAGCCGGTTTCTAGTGTCCAATCGCTTAAAATGACCATGCCATCTAGGGTAGCCTTTACGGTTTCGTTTTTGGCCGTGGCTATATCAACGCCAAAGTGATTTTTTTTAGAATTGAAATTGTTGGTAATGATGCCTTTCACGGGTGAAAAAAAGTAAAAATCGGCAATGGTGGAGGTATGACTGATGCTTTTATTCTCAGTAGCAGGTGTATTGACAGTGAATTTTTCCCTACTCTCCATTTCTTTCCTTAATTCTGCGTCTTCAGCTGTTTTGGCGCCAAGGTTTAGGGGTTGGGCGTTGGGGTCAGGGTTTTTTTTTTGAGGCGGATCTGGCTTTTTGTCTCCAACCGTTCCATTCACAATAGCGTTGATGTTTTGTATGTACTCATGCTGTTGACGTGCCAAATCGGCCAACGAATCTACTTGAACCTTCATGTCCATGATTTCGTGTCGCATATTGATGTCGCCATAGCCTGGTATATACTCTTTCAATGGGGTAAAAATGATGGCCAGAGTAGTCAAAATGATGAAGAATACTGCTAACGTACTGAAAACCAAATACAAATTGAATCTTGATAAGCGAAGTGAAGTAATTTCTTCATAAGTTTGATCATTCAATATCACCAAACGATACTTGTTCCTAAGCCTCTTCCAAAAGCTATTTTTCTTCTTTGGGGTATCCATCTGGGCGTACTTTTATATTGAGTGAAATCTATTGATAAAATAAAATAAATTTGCCCTTTAGGCGTTTCAATTTATTGAGCCTTAAAGCCCCACAAAGTTAGTTGAACAAATTCAGAAATATTGTCCGAAACATAGTTTTTTTCCTGCTGCTTATTGGTGGCTCGAAGGCACCGCTTTTTGCCCAAGAAAAGGCCCCAAAGCCTATTAAAAGCAATGCTGTGAAGCGATACATGCACAATCTAACGACACGGTACAATTATTATTATAATGCTAAACTGAAATTAAACGCTGCGATTAAAAAATCAGCTTCGGCCAATGAAGATGATTATACCAAGATACTTCCCATTTATACTTACGATACTGATATGTCGGGAGGTGCTGCCGACATGGATGATATTATTAAAAGATGCTCTAACGGGATTAGTTTTCACCCCCTAAG
>DAIMNW010000141.1:0-6571 GCA_036719905.1 Chitinophagales bacterium | reverse complement strand
TTTCTATTATTTTTTTTGGATTGCAACTGTAAGAGAATTTAGTGAAAATCACAAAAATATCTCATTATCTATTTAATTCTCTGGCAATCACCAATTTCTGAATTTCGCTGGTACCTTCTCCTATCGTACACAATTTGCTGTCTCTCCAGTACTTTTCGACCGGAAAATCTTTGGTGTAGCCATAACCTCCAAAAATTTGAACAGCATCTTCGGCTACCTGAACGGCTATTTCGGAAGCGTAATATTTGGCAAACGCCGACTCTTTGGTCACTTTTTCACCCCGATTTTTTAAATCAGCAGCCTGCAAAGTCAGCAGTTCTGCCGCTTCAATTTTCATTTTCATATCGGCCAATTTGAAGGCAATAGCCTGAAACTGCGAAATGGGTTGATTGAACTGCTCTCTCTCCTTTGAATACTGCAAACTAGCATCATAGGCCCCTTTGGCTATACCGCACGAAAGCGCCGCTATGGAGATACGGCCACCGTCTAACACCTTCATAGCCTGAATAAATCCATCCCCAACTTTTCCAAGCATATTGCTTGCAGGAATGCGGCAGTTGTTAAAAATGAGCTCGGTGGTTTCGCTGGCCCTCATACCCAATTTATTCTCCTTTTTACCGGCTTCAAATCCCGGCGTACCTCTCTCTACCACAAATGCTGTCATCCCATGACTGTCGCCTGGATCTCCTGTACGCACAATCACCACGGCTATATTGCTTGATTTTCCATGAGTTATCCAGCATTTAGTGCCGTTGATCACCCAATCATCACCATCCTGTGCAGCCACACACTTCATATTACCGGCATCACTACCTGTGTTAGGTTCAGTGAGCCCCCAAGCGCCAATCCATTCGGCTGTGGCTAATTTAGGCAGCCATTTCTTCTTTTGTTCTTCGGTACCAAACTGCAAAATATGTCCAGTGCATAATGAATTGTGTGCAGCCACTGACAGCCCTATTGAGCCGCAGATTCGGGCAATCTCACTCACGGTGGTATAGTATTCCATATAGCCAAATCCTGAGCCACCGTACTGTTCTGGCACCAAGACTCCCATCAGTCCTAATTCACCCATTTTTTTAAACAGATCAACAGGGAAATATTGGGCTTCATCCCATTCCATTACATAAGGCTTGATATGTTTAGCTCCAAAATCTCTAATCGTCTGGGCTATCATTTCCTGATTTTCGGTGTAGGCAAAATTCATAATCGTTTTTTTAAGGAACGCAAATGTAATTAATGAATGCTAATGTATGGTTCAAGTTTTAAATACATTTCAGGTTTTATAAGAACCACGTTTTTAAGCTCATCGATTGATTGAAAATCTCCATGAGCTTGTCTGTAATTAACTATAGCATTGGCAATCGGGAAGGAATTAATGTATGGGTGGCTGCGTAATTGTTTTGCATCGGCTGTGTTAATGTTTAATTTTTTAATCAGGCTTTTATCAACCTGAATTCGTGACGGATTCATTATAAAAATGCTATCCGTAAATCCTTTAATTTCTAGAATTTGTTTAATATCAATAAATCCACCAAGCCGTTTTTTGTAGTTTAAAATTTTCATAGCCCTGTACCCTCCTATTAACTTAAGAGAAATAAGTTGGATTGAATCTGCCGAGTTTAACTCAATTACCTGCAATTCCTTTTCGAGTGGTCTTTTAGCAGGCGTAGATGAGATAAATGGTTTATTGCCTGTTACATCGGCCACTCTCGATTCTAAAATTTGGCAGTAAGGCAAGAGCTGCTCACATTTCCACTCAGGTATACCGTAAATTTTCTTAAGGTCGCTAGGCGATTTGAATGATCCCCCTTTGTTTAAATAATTTCTGATTGTATGCAGTTGTTTTTTTGTGATGCCAAGTCTCGTCCAATCTTCATCCGAGGCGGTATTCGGGTTAAAAGTGAATAACTCCACAGTGGGTTTGTCAGCAACAGTTGAATAGGCTGCTGCTGATGCTTGGTCTTCATTGCTTTGATCCTCGTAGATAGTGTCAGCTGAATAACTTTCAAGGCTGTTCTGAGCCACTTGAATCACTTTAAAATCGGGTTTAGAATAACTGAACCACCGTATGGCATAGCCTCCTATAGTAAATAGCAGGATAAATAAACACAGAATGTAAATGGTTTGCCGTTCTGTTTTTGAGTGTGTGAAATATTCCTTTATATATTCCTTCCAGTCCATTATTCAAAAATAATGGCCGATTTGAAATAATAAAATAAAAGTGAGCCTTGATTGAGCGAAGGAATGGATTTAAAAACCAATTCGCATGGGTTAGCAATAGAGAGCCTACTAGGTTAACGCACCAAGGTTAGTGTCCCTTTTTTACTCACTAATTTGCCACCATAACATTGAACGGTAACATAATATACATAGGTGTCCATTTCGGCGTCTTTACCGTTGAATTGACCATCCCATCCAGAATTTTTATTAGTTCCGTAATAAACTTTTTGGCCCCACCGGTTGAATATTTCGAAAGAAACAAGCCCTTCAAAATCATCCACATTATTCAATTTAAAGATATCATCTAACCCGTCTCCATTGGGAGTAAATGCGTTTGGAATATATATTTCGGTACATTCTTTTACAAATATTTCCACCGTATCTGACACAGCACAAATGGTATCGGTACCTGGGAATGCATAAATAATATAACGTGTATCACGATTAGGAGCAACTGTTACACTAGAAGTATTTCCTAAATTATTGTGCCATTGATCTTGCCACAAATAATTGAAAGGGGTTGATGGATTTACATCCACTGAGGCATTTAAGGTATAGGCGTCGCCTGTAGTAATAGTGGCATCCAATCCTGCATTTACCACTACAAACGGGTCAAAGTTGATTGTTACAACTTGCATGGCGGCACAGCCTTTCGAATCGGTGACTTCTAACGTATACGAACCTGCTGCAAGATTTGCAGCTATGTTGCCATACTGATCAGGATTTATTTTCCAAACGGTAGAGTAAGGCGCAGTGCCGCCAGTTATGTTTGCTAATTGAGCCTCTCCGTTCGGTATGGCCTCACAGGTAGTAGGTCGTGTTGTTACTTCACCAAGCACTAATGCCGCAGGTTGATTGATGGTAACCGAGCCGTAAGCAACACATCCATTCAAGTCGGTAACAGTAAGATTATATATACCTAGGCTCAAGCCGGTTACCGTTGAGTCATAATGTGTAGGATTATTGTTCCAGGTAAAGTTATAGGGTACTGTACCGCCAGTAGGCGTTGCACAGTGAGCTGTTCCATCCGAATTACCAAAACAGTTTACATCTGTGGAAGTAACCACGAGGGGATCAATGCCTCCTGTTTGGCCAACCGTGGCGTTTACAAATTTCGAACATCCATTCATATCTGTGAGGATACAGAGATAGTTGCCGGGGGCCAGATTGGTGGCAATAGGCGATGTTTGAGGTGGTTGAGTGTTCCAACTGTAAGTATAGGGTGGAACACCACCGCTTGGATAGTAGCACGTGGCTGTACCTATATTATTGGCGCAAATGGCTGGGGTTGAACTTGAAGGCAGAGGGATAATATCTGTAGGTTCAGTTATTGTGGTAGTGGCAGTCAAGTAGCACCCATATATATCAGTAACGGTTACTGTATAATTATTTGCAGTTAAACCTGTTGCGGTATCGTTGGTTTGCACAGGTGTAGTATTCCAGGCAATAGTATAGGGTGGTGTACCGCCAGTGGCAGGGGTTACAGCAGCCATTCCATTGGTTCCACCAAAACAGCTAATGTTTTGAGAAAAAGCAATGGCTACATTGCTCATGGCCGGTGGTTGGATTAAAGTAACCGTATCGGATAGAAAACAGAATTTAGCATCCATCACCAAAATGCCATAAGTGCCGGCAGGAACATTGGTAGCTGATTGTGTTGACTGCATAGGTGTCGTATTCCATGCATATGTATAGGGTGGTGTACCGCCAGTTGGCAAAGTGGTGGTAAGTATACCATCGTTAAATCCAAAACAATTTACTCCGTGAATAATAGACGCATTTACATTGGTAAGCGGTGAAGGTTGAGTAATAGAATCGGCTGCTGACAATCCACATCCATTGGCATCATCTACATTTACAGTATAAAAACCTGCAGGTAAATTATTGGCAATTTGGTTGGTTTGTGAAGGGGAAGTATTCCAGCTGTATGAATAAGGTGGCGTTCCGCCGGTGGGGTTAGTCACAGTGATTATTCCATCACTACCTCCAAAGCAGGAAACATTTTTAATTACTTGCGTAATCACATTGGATAGAGGGAAAGCAGGTTGAGGTACCACTACGCTCGAGGTTAAAAAACAACCCTGAGAATCGGTAACGGTGATGGAATACGTGCCTGCAATCAGATTTAGTGCACTATCATTATTTTGAATAGGTGTTGTGTTCCAAGTATAGCTGTATGGAGGTGTTCCACCCATTGGAGTGGTTACTCCTGCTATTCCATTATTGCCACCAAAGCATGGAACAGGTTTAATAAGCGTTGCCGTCACATTTGAAAGTGCTGAAGGTTCTGTTACAGTTACGGTAGAAGTTAGCGTAGCGCAATTATAAAAATCGGTAACCGATACAGTATAAGTTCCTGCTTGAACATTAAAGGCGGTATCATTGGTTTGAATTGGCGTAGTATTCCAGCTAAAGCTATACGGTTGTGTACCACCAGTTGGAGTGGTGCAAGTTATTATTGAATTATTGCCACCAAAACACGATACATTATTTAAAACCGAGGCGATAACATTGCCCAAAGCCTGCGGCTGTGTAACCGTTGTACTAGAGGTTTTGATGCAGCCATTTCCATCTGTTAAGGTGATGGTGTAAGAGCCGGCTGATAAACCATTTGCCGAAAGCCCTGATTGAATAGGGGTAGTATTCCAAGAATAATTATAAGGAGAGGTGCCACCCGTTGGGGCAGTTGCTTGCACAATTCCGTTAGTGCCACCAAAGCAAGTAACCTGCTGTGTGGTGGTGGCCGTTAACCCAACAATATTTGATGGCTGGGTTATAGCCGTACTAGAACTTAATGAGCATCCGTTTGCATCAGTTACTGTGACTGTAAAATTGCCTGCCGGGAGGTTGAAGGCTGTATCGTTAGATTGCGCCGGTATAGAATTCCAAGCAAAAGAATAAGGAGGTGTACCGCCCGTTGGGGTAGTTACTGTGGCAGTTCCAATTGGAACATTAAAGCACAGTAAGTTATTTATAGTAGAAGCAGTTACATTACTTAAAGCCGTTGGCTGAGTAACCGAAACCGTATCAAAAATAATGGCACAATTATTTACATCGCTTACAGTAACTATATAAGTTCCAATAGGTAAGCCAGTGGCCGTTTGGGTGTTCTGCACCGGAGTGCTATTCCAAGAATAATTATAAGGCGGTGTTCCACCTCCAGGGGTCGACACCGTTACAGAAGCATTAGAACCGCCAAAGCAGGAAACATTATTTAGTATACTAGCAACTACATTCGTAAATCCAAGTGGTTCAACCACCACAACCGAAGATGTATCGGGTGGGCAATTGTTTGCATCGGTCACCGTGACAGTATATGTCCCCACTCCTATATTGCTAACCTGTTGAGTGGTTTGAACCGGTGTGGTATTCCATGAGTAAGAGAAAGGTCCGGTGCCGCCAATAGGATTACTTCCAATGATGGCATTACTCAAACCAAAACAGGTAATGGGTTGTACGATTATGGCATTTGCATTCAAAACACCCGGTTGAACTATTTGTACAGTATCTGATTTTGTGCAACCCTTCGTATCGGTGTAGGTGGCTGTATAAATGCCTGCAGCCAGATTATTAATGGTGGTGGTGGTTTGAACAGGCACTGTATTCCAAGCCAACGTATAGCCTGGCGTACCCCCAATTGGTGCTGATACTGTAGCCGAACCCAAACTATTTCCATTACAAGGATTATGCGATAATGCACTAGCTGTAACGTTGGTGATTGGGGTTGGCTCAGGTAGAAAAATGTTAAATGGCAGAGTACAACCTTTGCTATCAGTTGCAGTAACGGTGTAGGTTCCTGTGGCAAGATTGCTTGCAACAATAGTGTTTTGTACCGGCGTGCTATTCCATGAGTAACTATATGGTGGGGTGCCACCAAGAAGGCCATTAGCTGTTAGTTGTCCGTTGAAACCGCCATTGCAATTTATTTGTTGGGTAACCGATGCCGTTAGACCACTCAGAGCTGTCGGCTGAGTAAGTGTGGCTGTAGAGGTAAGCGGTGGGCAGCCATGAGCATCTGTAACAGTTACGGTGTAGGTGCCAGCCGGAAGCCCGGTGGCAGTTTTGGTGTTTTGCACGGGCACAGTGTTCCAGCTGTAAGAATAAGGTGAAGTGCCTCCGGTTGGCGTTGTTACGGTGACACTGCCGTTGCTACCACCAAAGCAACTCACCATGGTAAGTTGTGAGGCAGTTACGTTAGCCAAGGGATTGGGCTGGGTGATGGTCACACTCGATGTTTTGGTACAGCCTTTAGTATCAGTTACGGTTACAGTATAAGTGCCAATGGCTAATCCGGTTACTGCTTGGGTAGTTTGAATAGGAACGGTA
The DNA here is from genome assembly GCA_036719905.1 of Chitinophagales bacterium. Lineage (GTDB taxonomy): Bacteria > Bacteroidota > Bacteroidia > Chitinophagales > CAIODY01 > DAIMNW01. The sequence continues at coordinate 25 of DAIMNW010000141.1, read as the reverse complement.
TTCCAACTATAAGTATGGCCCGGTG
>DAIMNW010000140.1:0-6610 GCA_036719905.1 Chitinophagales bacterium | reverse complement strand
CTTTACTGCCGTATTTTTTAACGGGACGCAAAGATAGCCTTTTATTTTTCGTATTTGCAACTATATTAATTAATTATTTTATCAACATCTATTAAAAAGAGGTGAAAGTCAATAGTGTGGCTCGTCTTTTTGCAAATAACATTTTTAATTATTTTAAACATAATTCCTTTTGGTATTAACTTAAGCGTAATTGACCTAATTAAAATTGCAAATTTTGCCTTGCCTAGGTTTTAATAAGACTTTTGTTTGCCAGTTCTTAAGAAAAACATTGAATTCCAGCATATTGTGCCTTCTGGAGAATTTCTAGAATGTTTCTGTTTGCTTTTGCATTTCCGGCCAATTTGCTAATAGTGTAGGCGGACATTGGTATTTCAGTGGTTGGGCGAATAAGATTGGTGAGGTCATGATTATTTGTTGCTGGATTCAACCAAGTTTTCTCATCGCTCGGCGATAAGATGAGCGGCATACGTTTTTTTTCATTATGAATAATTTCCATCAGATTATTAGCCACTGTAGTGATGATACTAACCGTGTAAAGGCTTTGTTCTGAGTTGGGATGTTTCCAAATATCATAAATACAACCAAATGAGAAAAATGGTTGATCTGCTGGATAGATATAATAAGGATACTTTGTTGTATTGATTGTTCGCCATTCAAAAAATCCAGTTACTGGGAGAATGCCTCTTTGATTTTTAATAGGATTGCGAAAAGACGGTTTCTCGTGGCAGGTTTCCCCAACGGCATTGAGGGTAGAGTTCTGAATTTTGGTCGCTTGGGCAAGGCTCTTTGTCCATGAGGGAATGAGCCCCCATTGCATACTGATGATACCTGACTTACAAATGACAGGTAAACTGGGATGATTAAATCCACTGAGAAAGTACTGATTCTGTGGTGGGTGTATTTGAAGATATTGTTCCCATTTAGCTTCAGGCAAATGACCATAACGCTGTGTATATTCTTCTGCTTTTTTAATTGTATATGAAATATTATAGCACATAAGATGTAGAGACGGTAAATTCTACCGACAAAATTTGGGAGCTTGTATAAAGGTGTTTTAAATTACATTTGTACATTACTATTGATTAACTGAATTTAAAGATCGCATTAAGTTTCAATCAAAATAAAATTCATGATAAAAAAAATACTGATTTCCACTCTACTGCTTAGTTACTCCATACTAGTAGCTGCACAATTGAAAAAGCTCACCTTAGAAGATTGTGTGCTAAAGCAGCGAACAACAATGGCTCCAGAGAAACTCAATCAACTACAATTTATCAAGGATTCACCTACTTACTGCTGGTTGAAGAAGGAAGCGTCTGGCTCAGAAGTTTGGAATTTTGAAATGACAAGGGTTAACCATTTACCTTATCACTTGGCGGATTTGAACAGAGCGCTTAGAAATGATGGGATTGACACGGTGAAGAAATGGCCAACTATAAAGTGGTTAACAGACGAGATTTTTCAATTTGATAATGGACAACGCCTACTAAAAATTAGTTGCTACGAGAATAAGATAATATCTTCTACGACAGTTTTGCCAAAGGAGGCTGAAACTATTGATTATTCTAGTAAGAATTATGCGGCTTACACGTTGAAAAACAATCTATATATATTGAAGGGTGATGGTACTTCAATTGCCATCAGCAAGGATGGAAACGAGGGTTTGGTTTATGGCAAAAGTGTACATAGAGAGGAATATGGAATTAGTAAAGGAACTTTTTGGAGTGATAGCGGAAACAAACTAGCTTTTTATCGAATGGATCAGAGTATGGTAGCTGACTATCCAATTATGAATTTGGAGTCGGTACCAGCAAAAGTGGATGAGATTAAATATCCAATGGCCGGCGGAACGAGTCATCAGGTAACCATTGGTATCTATAATTTAGTTACTGGGCAAACCGTGTATCTAAAAACAGGTGAACCAAAGGATCAATACCTCACTAATATTGCCTGGAGCCCAGATGAATCAGCTGTATTTGTTGCAGTTTTGAACCGAGCGACCAATCATATGTGGATGAATGAGTACGATGCAGAAAGTGGTAATTTGATTAAAACGCTTTTTGAAGAACAAAATGAAGATTGGGTGGAGCCACTCACTCCTATTCAATTTCTCAAAAATGATGCAAGCCGCTGCATTTGGCAAAGCCAAAGGACTGGACACAATCAACTTTATATTTATGATTTTGCAACTAACGAATTACGACAACTCACATTTGGCACCAACGATGTAATCGAGGTGGTAGGCATGAGCCGTAAACCTGGGAAAATTTATTATACTGCGACCTTGAATCTGGCACTTGAAAAACATTTATTTGAAGTAAGTATCAAAGATGGAGCCACCCAAGAACTAACAACAGGAAGCGGAACCCACTCCATTATTTTTAATGAATTTAACGAATCATTCATTGATAATTATTCCAACTTAAACACTCCCAGAGTTATTAATTTTTGTGATAAGCAAGGCAGAGTGCTAAAAACCGAACTCAATGCCAGCAATCCATTCACAGATTACGAATTCCCAAGCTGTAAACTATTCCAGCTTCAAAGTAGCTTAGGCGATTTGCTCAACTGCCGGCTCCTATTGCCGCCCAAGTTTGACAGCACTAAAAAGTATCCGAGTATAACTTATGTTTACAATGGGCCTCATGTACAGTTGGTAAGCAACTCTTGGTTAGGCGGAGCAGATTTATTCCTTTATTATCTAGCGCAAGAAGGTTTTGTAGTTTTCACGATGGATGGCCATGGAAGTGGTAACAGAGGCTTCGATTTTGAGAAAGGGATTCATCGTCAATTGGGAAAAATAGAAATTGAAGATCAAATACGTGGTCATACTTTTCTAACATCACTTGGTTATATTGACCGAAATAGAATGGGGGTGCATGGTTGGAGTTATGGCGGTTTTATGACCACCTCATTAATGACCAGGACACCTGGCAAGTATAAGGTGGGTGTATGCGGTGGTCCGGTAATCGATTGGAGCTATTACGAGGTGATGTATACTGAAAGATATATGGATACTCCACAGGAAAATCCTGACGGTTATAAAACGAATAGCTTGTTTAATTACGTTAATCAATTGCAAGGCAAATTACTGATGATACACGGAACGAGTGATAATGTAGTGGTGTGGCAGCATAGTCTAGCATATTTGAAAAAATGTGTTGAAAGCGGAAAACAGATAGATTATTTTGTATACCCCGGGCATGAACATAATGTATTGGGCAAAGACAGGATACATTTAGAGCAGAAAATTTATGACTATTTTAAACAGAACCTTTAGCATCAGGCTATTCTCATTGTGCTCAAACTTGGTTACATTTGTAATACAAAACCACCCTCAGCATGAACCATAAATTATCATCTACTTTCCAATTTCTGGTATTCTTAGTGATACTTTCTGTCACTTTTTCTAAACTTTTTGGGCAGGTTTCTCAAAATTCTCCATCTGAAGGGCAATCCACTGTTTATCGATATGTAGAGCAAATGCCTGAGTTTCCTGGCGGTGAAGGACAGATTTATAGATTTATTCGGAATAATCTAAAATACCCCGAACAGGCTAAATTACAGAACATTTCCGGAAGGGTATTTCTTCGTTTTGTGATTAATGAAACTGGAGATGTAACGAATGTTCAATTAGTTCAAGGTCTTGGATACGGATGCGATGAAGCTGCTTTGGCTGTGGTAAAGGCTATGCCAAAATGGACTCCCGGTAAACAAGCCGGCAAACCTGTTAGTGTTCAGTATTCACTGCCAATAGTATTCAATTTAAAGAGCGATAATGATAAGCCATCTGTAAATGCCACCGGCGCACAATTTCCTGGTGGCGAAGAATCGTTGAAGGATTTTATTGCTACCAATCTTCGATTTCCGGAACATGGCAAACTAGAATCTACTGACGCAAGAAGCATTCTAGTATTTCAGGTAGATGAGCATGGTCATACCTCGGCACCACAAGTTCAAAATTCTTTGGGACGTGATTTCGACAAGGAATTGTTTCGATTTTATAAATTACTTCCAAAAAGTTTTGTTCCAGCCGAAAGAGAAGGGAAAAAAGTTCAGGCAAGTTTTGTGTTGCCAGTTGATTTTTCAACGCTTAAAAAATAAGTCTATACTGAACTATCCTTTGGCAATATTGATAGGAATAAGCAATTTTATGCTGTAATTTCTGCCCATATTATAGACACCTTGGTGCCGGGTTACTAAATTATAATCGGCATACTTCAATCTACTTAGATGGCTTTGATAGGCTACATTGGTTAGATTATTGATAGTAAAAAAAACAGAACAAACTGTTTTATTATTTGATGTATAATCGGCCCCCATACCAAAATTCAGCAGTGTATAGCCAGAGGTAGGTGTCTCCGTTCTATAAGCATAGTAAACTTTGTTTTGAGCAAAGTATTTATCCATCTCTAAACTCAAGTAAGTTGATTTAAAATACTTATTGTCTTTAATAATTTCAGTCTTAATCTCACTGACCCAATGTGGGGCTGGCGTAAAGGGAAGATACTTTAATGAATCGGGTTGGTTCTTTTGGATGGATTTAACAATAGAAAATGAATTTTGGAAGTGTAACCAATCGAAAGGATGTGGGTGTATATCGATGGCTATTTCGCCACCGCTTAAATGGGCATTGCCTGCCTGGTACTGAAATACGGTATAGCCATTTTTCAATGAATCGGTTAATTGATAGCTCAATAGTCGCCTACTAAAAATAAAGTTCTGAATGTTGCTTGAGAAACCATTTACTTCAAACGACACATGCTGTGTGTTTAATCCAAATGTTAAATCATACTGTGTACTATTTTCAGCCTTAAGGGTTGGATTTCCTAACTCGAAGCGATACGTTCCTTCATGCACACCATTAGCGTTTAGTTCAGCTATGTTGGGCGCCCTATAACCTCGTGCATAATTAATTTTTGCATACACTTTTTCAGAAAATTGATAGGTTGCTCCGCAACTTGCCGAGGCGCCATTAAAAGAGGTTTGAAAAGCGGAGAATATTTTTTGAGCGCTGCTATCATTGGGTGATGCAATTTGGCCTGCCGGAGTTGTGAACAAGTCGCTACTCTTTTCTTCTCGAGTATCATAACGCAACCCTCCACTTATATTTAGTTTTGAAAAAGACTTTGAAACCAGAGCAAAAATTCCCCTGTCGAGTAATTGATAATCAGAAATTAAAAATTCATGTCCCCCATTGGTTGAAGATTGCTTCATACCGCCAAAACCGGTTGTGAACTGCCAATGGTTGAACTCAGGGAATAAATATCTCACGTCAAAATTAAATGTATTCAAGGTGAGAAATAGTCCATAATCCAATGGATCATAAATGTCACTGTACTCCTTTCTTTGGTTTTGTTGCCATCCAAGGGTGGTTTTAAGCGAACCTCTTCCGAGAACATAATTGCCTAATAACACTAATTTCTTATGTTCAATTTTTTGAAAAGGAACAATTGGATGATAAGACAAAAAATCAGATTTGGAGGCGATTAAATTTTCAACGGTAGAATCGTTTACTAAAAATTCTTTGACAAATTTACCTGATGAACTATCTCGCCTTCCATCAATAATTTCGGGGTTCATATAATAGTCGCTGAGATGCAGCTGCATGTATCCCCACTTTTTACTTAAGCCAATTACCCCTGCCATTGTTCTTTCTTTCCAACCCGAACCCAATACATATCCATCGGTTTTATTTTTATAGTCATGAGCAATTTTAGAACTGTACCTTAGATCCCACACAAATCCATTTTTATTTCCATTGCAGTTGATGGAGGAGGCCAGCAAGCCGTTGTTCGATTGATAATTGGTTAGAATATTTGCTTTAATTGTATTCAGGGGCAAAGTAGGTGCACTACTCATACTTATTACGCCAGCCAAAGCATCGCTTCCATAGCTGAGGCTAGCAGGACCTTTCAATATTTCGACCTTGTAAACACCAAACTCGTCAATTTCCAAGCCGTGCTCATCGCCCCATTGTTGTCCCTCCTGTCTAATTCCGTCATTCACCACTACCACCCGATTATATCCTAAACCACGAATAACTGGTTTAGAAATTCCACTACCGGTAGAAATTTGTGAAATGCCCGGTTGCTTACTCAATGCATCCACTATATTGGAACTTGAATTTTCCAACAATGCTTTATGTGAAACCATGGAAATAGGATTAGGTATTCTATTTCTGTCGCCACCGGTAGATAAGGATGTGATTACTGTCACATGCATTTCTTTTACAGATTGCTCTAGCTGAAAATTTTGCTCGGTGGTTATTGAAAGATCAACTGTTTGAAGTATGGTTTTATAACCAAGATAACTCACCTCAAATAGAATTTTGGATTTTGGCAAATTGCTAATGCTGTATTCCCCCCTGTCATTGGTTATAGTTCCTTTCTTTAATTCAGACAAATAGATTCCCACGCCAACGAGCGGCTGCCCTGTACCCTTATCCGTTATTACACCCTTAATGGTTCCATCAGTTGCCAATGCAGCTGCATTCAAATTTCCATTTACCAATAGCAGCGAACTGAAAAGACTACAAATCAATATAGCACAGGTATGGCCTAGATGAGTTTTAAAGTGATCAAACATCATACTCGTAACCGTCTTACTC
>DAIMNW010000139.1:0-6615 GCA_036719905.1 Chitinophagales bacterium | reverse complement strand
AAGAATGATGCCAAGATAATAAAAACTCCATAACCTAATTGAGAGCAATTGAGATAAACCATTTGGAAATCCCCATTACTTCGTTTATCAATCACAGCTAAATCTAGCCCCAGCAGCAGCTTTTAACGTAAGATTGAGAAAGAAATTGCTAATCTAAATGCATCATTCAGCAACCCCATTCCTTTTATGAAATGCATTACTTCTTGTTCTTTTCTTCTGCCGGTTCTTCTTCCTTCAACACACGGCCTTCCATACTACTTAGCACACCGGTAATAAACTTTTCGGAATAGCCAGTAATAAAACACCATACAAATAATTTGCCGGCCTCCTTTATATCGTAGGGATGAATGATAAGAAATTGCTCCATCAGTGTTTTACCAAATGCTCCTGTTTTATCAAAGTTGGGGAATATGTTGGTGGTAATAAGGCCACCGCCATTTTCGCCACTCAAAATGCCCGACATAAATAGTAAGTAAGCAATCCCTGTCATAATGGTTCCATACAAAATGGGCATTAGGGTTGATAATATTTTAAATTCTGTAGAAGCGGTTATAAAGTCGGCTTTGCCTGTATTTATTCTTCGCATGAGCGAAATGGATGCTCCCAGCGAACCAAGAATAAGAGCAAACCAAAACGAGCCCATGTTATGGTTTCTATAGCCGATGGCAAAGAGTCCGCCCATGAGCAGAATCAAAATGATTTGAATAACAAAAATAAGCAGCAATGAACTGCTGGCCGGGTTGGTTTTTGAGCTAAACATAAGGTAAACTTAATAAAAAAATCTTACAAGGTGAGGCACTTATCACTGCTCAACCAAAGCGTTCAGAAAAGCAGGAATTATTGAGCTAGCAAGGCTGGTTTAGCCAAACGCTGCTTACCAAATTCTAATATTTTATCTATAAAATCGTAAGGCTTGTACCCGGCTATGGCAGCCTGATGATAAATACAAGTAGCCGGTGTCATACCCGGCAAACTATTGGCTTCAATTACCATTACTTCGGTACGCAAGTCGTCATAAATTTTTACAAAAGCATCTATACGAGCATAGCCTTCTATTTGCAAAGCAATGGCGGCATCCTGTATGGCAATTTTTACAATATTGGAAATCAACTTTTGTTCTTTAGGTACCTTACTAAATCGTGCAGGGGTAATATTTTGCCCCTGACCGGCTAAAAATTTTTCTTCCAGGCTCAGCACATCGCCGTCGCTTAGCGTTTCGCTAGGTTCAAATACTTCATACAGTAGGCCACCATCTTCGGTATGGTGCGTAAGCAGCCCTACGGTTACCTCCATAAACCTAACAGCCGTTTCTTTACTTATCAACTTTTCTATCAAGAGTACTTCTTTTCTAGGAAATTCCTCTTTAGGTTTTAGATGTAAAAGCTCATACTGAGGGTGTAGCAAATCTTCCGATTCCCTAAAAATAAGTTCAGCAAATGCGATTAGCTCCTCCTGGTTTTTTATTTTTTTAACAGCACTGCTGCAGCCATCATCAACCGGCTTGGCAATAATTGGAAATGGAAATTCCGATACTATATTTTCAAGAATTACTTGACGTTGTTCAAGCCATTCTTTCTTTGTAACCAATAGCTGATCGGTTACCGGCATGTTTGCTTCTTTAAGTAGCTGCAGTGTAGCGTACTTATTAATGGTGATTAATGCACTAGCTTCCTTGCTTCCATTATATGGTAGGTTCAGTTTTTCCAATTCATGTTGCACTGCACCATCTTCACCCGGGCGACCATGAAGGGCTATGAAGACTTCATCGGCCAGGTTTTTCAACTCATTATAAGTAATTTTTTGTGGTGCAAAATTTACTTTACGGCCTGCATATTTATCGGTTATGTGCTTGCACTCTTGTTTTATGCTTTCAATTACCGGATGTGGGTGATAGGTCAAAATTTTTTGTCGAATATCATCGGCATTATCCTTCAGCATAATATTTACCGGCATCACATACAATTCATGCTCCTCCGGGTTTCCACTCAGAAAAACCGGAATGGGTTGATATTTAGCCGAGGAGGCAAGTTTCTCATAAATGTTGCGCCCACTCTCTATGCTGATATGACGTTCGCTACTATAGCCACCCATGATTACCGCCACTTTTATTTTCGTACTCGTGCTTTCCATCTTCAATTGCAAATCGGCATTGAGTTTGTCAAGCAATTGTTGCAGATGAATATTGTTATAGCCAACGCCAATTCGCTGCTGGATGGAAGTGCAAATAATATAACTTAGGAATTGAGAAGGATTTAAACCAATTTCGGCAGCCTGATGAAAGAAAAACGAGCTAGGCAGCATGCCGCTTGTGGTGTTCGGATCGTTCAAATATATTTTTCCATCATCGGCAATAAAACCATCAATACGAGCATACACATTGAAACCCAGATAGCGGAATAAATTTTCACATTCCAGTCGAATGGCTTCAATTTTTTCAACTTCTATTTGGATGGGGGTAACCTTACGGCTCAGACCCGGCATGTATTTACTTCGGTAATCAAACAATTCCTGCCCTTTTACAATTTCGGTAGGTGGCAAGGCAATAGCTTGATTATTTTCATCCTGAATGACTATACAACTAAACTCTTTTCCTTTGATAAAACCTTCTACCAGCACTTCCTTCTCCGTATCGGTTCCTTCTAGTTGCAATGGACTTGAATTGGCTTTAAAGTGATTTTCAAAAAAGCTGAACAGCTCTTCGGGATGTGTAATCATTTTATCATGATGATAAACCTCCTCAACCAGTTCCCGAACCAGCAATGGCAATCCTACGCCCTCTCGTATATCGCAAATTGTTCTTACTAAATTTATTTTCCCATCATCAGATAATGACAGCCATTCAGCTGAAGTAGTTACTTTAATAAAAAAAGCTTTATCCATAGCCACCACAAAATTCTGTGATGAATCTTCGGTGATGATGGTGGCTCCTACCGACGAACCCTGATTGGCCGGCTTAATGACAAATGGAATTCCTAAATTTTGTTTAATAGTTTCGAATGCTTGATCGTAATTAAACTGATGCAGCCATTCCGATTTTTTAATTACCACATATTTAGGTGAATTAAATCCACCGGCTACCATCAGTTTCTTTTGTGCAGCTTTATCCATACCCATGCTTGATGGAAGAATGCTGCTGCCACTATACGGAATGCCCAACCACTGCAGTAAACCCTGCACACTGCCATCTTCGCCCATGCTACCGTGTAAGGTTAGAAATGCAAAATCAATTAGCGAAGGAAGTTCTTCCAGGCTAATTTTTCGACCCACTTTGGCTATTACCTCATCATAATTGGCAACCTGAAGCGATTCGTTATAAATCTGAAATTGATGGGGCGATGGGGGAACTAAATCGATAGGCGGAAAAAAATCGCGGATGGTGCCTTTATAGATATACTGCCAATCGAGCAGGATAAAATTGTTGAACGAATCAACAAAAATGGGAACCGGCGTAAATAATGATTTGTCTAGATTGTCGTAAACGGTACGACCGCCGGCGAAAGAAATTTCTCGTTCACGTGATGCACCCCCAAAAATAATTCCAATTTTCATGCAGTTACAAGTTATAGGTATTGATTATTAGCCGTTGGAAAAAAAACTAATAACCAATAACTAATATCTGATAACGTATTAAATATGCAATCGTGATTTTTTATCGAGCAATATTTCAGGTGTTTCAACCACCATTTCGTCAGGCACACAACAGTCAACCGGGCAAACGGCAGCACACTGAGGCTCATCGTGAAATCCCTGGCACTCGGTACATTTTTCCGGGGTAATGTAGTAGTGCTCATCATTAACCGGTGTATTTTTAGCAGCGGCATCTATTTCAGAACCATCGCGTAGCTTAAACATTCCTTTTACAGAAGTGCCATCGGTAACGGCCCATTCCACTCCTCCTTCATAGATAGCATTATTTGGACATTCAGGTTCGCAAGCGCCGCAGTTGATACAATCGTCAGTGATTTTTATTGCCATAATTAATTTTTGATGATTTTAAGATTTACGATATAAAGGAATGGTATTTTTGTCCATTCAGTATTTCAACACCTCAAAAATAGCTTAACGCCTTCTATTTTTTATAAAAAAATGAACCTCGAAGATAAAATATTAACAATGAGCTTGTGGGGAAGGGCCATAAGTAGCAAATTGAGAGAACGAGAAGCCAACTCGTGGTTGGATGATGAGCTCAGCGCCATCATCAGAAAAGCCGGACATATGAACGGATGGTTTACTGAAGAAAATATACTCCGCAGTATTGAAGCCATCTGCGAAAATTATTTAGATGAAAAAAAAATAAGGCAGTGGGTTGGCGCCTACCCGGCCTGGCCCGAAAACCCTCAACAACCTAAATCTATTGGCCTTACCATGGCTGGCAACCTGCCGTTGGTTGGATTTCATGATTTGCTTTGTGTGCTAATGAGTGGCCATAAAGCGGTGGTTAAACTTAGCAGTAAAGACGCCGTGTTGCTGCCTTATTTGCTTCAAATCTTATTCACCATAGAACCACAATTTGAAAAGCAAGTTGAATATGGTGAAATGCTTAAAGGTTGCCATGCATATATAGCCACCGGAAGTGATAACAGTGCACGATATTTCGAGTACTATTTTGGAAAGTATCCTCACATTATACGTAAAAACCGTAACAGTCTGGCCATTCTAACCGGTAGCGAAACCGATGAAGTGTTGCTGGCGCTTGGGCAGGATGTGTTTAGCTATTTTGGATTGGGATGCCGAAATGTGAGCAAACTACTGGTGCCGCCAGGTTATGAATTTGACAGATTGTTAAAAATTTGGGAGCATTTTGATTACCTGGCCAACCATCATAAGTATAAAAGTAATTTCGATTACCAACTTACACTGCTGCTAATGAACAGGGTTCCGTATCAAAGCAATGCAGTTGTATTACTGACCGAAAATACGGGCTTGCATTCTCCTATTTCAGTACTTTATTATGAAAAGCTGAACCACGAAGAAATTTTGAAACGCATAGAATTAGCTGAAACAACCGGCACACTCCAATGCATCGTAGGCCAAAACCAACTGTCCTTTGGCAGCACTCAAAGCCCTCAACTTTGGGATTATGCCGATGGCATTGACACTTTAAAATGGTTGTTATCGCTTTAGCAATTCCCTCACTTACTTGGTACCATATAATCGTGCATAGGCTTGCGCTTTAGGTACCAATTTCTGAAGCCGAGCTATTCGAGTAGCATCATCGGGGTGAGTACTTAAGAATGCAGGAGGCTTTGGGCCACCCATTTGTTTCATACGTTGCCATAGCGGAACCGCCGCAGCCGGATCGTAGCCAGCCATGGCCATAAACATTAATCCCATTTCATCGGCTTCAGATTCCTGCATTCGGCTATGTGGTAACAATACACCCACAGTAGCTCCGGTGCCATACAAGCCATTAAAAATATCTTGCGTTTGCTGGGGCTTGGTGGAAAGGGCAACCCCCAAACCGATGCCACCTAGCTGAAGGGCAAGTGCTTGACTCATTCGCTCGTTGCCGTGCCGAGCTATGGCATGGGCAATTTCGTGGCCCATCACCACGGCTAAGGCGTCTTCGTTTTGGGTAACTGGCAATAAGCCACTGTAAACTACCACCTTGCCGCCGGGCATACACCATGCATTCATCTCTTTATTTTCTACCAAATTAAATTCCCACTTATAACCGGCTATGCGCTTAAGATTATTTTTCTTGGCCAAATATCGCTGTACGGCATTAGCTACATTGTTGCCTACCCGTTTCACCATATCGGCATTGGCATTATTAAGTGTTTTATTTTTGGATAAAAAATCGCGATAGGATGTGAGTGCCAGGCCCATCATTTGACTTTCGGGTAGCAGGTTCATTTGCCTACGGCCGGTGATTGGCACCTTGGTGCAATTCAAATTGGGAATAAGCAACAAGGCACACAAGGCAATTAATAGGGAGTATTTCATTTTCTTATTTTTTTATTGAATTGACAAAATTAATTATTTCGGTGCTCAGCTGTTTCATAATAGGCAGTTCGGGCTTGCTGTAAGTAGCCACATTGCCTTCTCTATCGGCAGGCGCTGGTTTAAAAATATGGTTTATGCCTTCAATCAATACCATTTTAACCTGAGGCCTTACAGCCGATAAACGTTTGGCATCAGCCACATCTACCTGAATATCATTAGTGCCTTGTAGTATGAGCGATGGCACATTACTTATTTTGGCAAATTCGTCACAAGGATTGTACTTAAACCAGTTCATCAGATAAGGCTGCACGGATGGCCTAAACAGTGAGGATAAAAATTGCGAAACCCCAGTTACGGTTTTGCCTTGTCTAAGACTATCGATTATTCTCCTCGACTCATTGAGCAAGAAGGCCGGTTGAGTTTTAAGTTGAAGAAGCAGTGTTGAATCGGCGTTTAAGGATGCGCCGGCGATGGAAATAAATCCATCGGCCGGTTGATGTTGCAGGGCAATCATTCCCAGTAGTGATCCTTCGCTATGACCAAGTACTATGACCTGTGAAAAGCGCTTGTCCCTTTTTAATAGCTCAATAAAAGCCGCCGCATCGTGCCAAAAATCATCAAAGCGCAAGTCCGACTCCTTTTGCATGGCATCTTTGCTTTGGGCTATGC
>DAIMNW010000305.1:0-1785 GCA_036719905.1 Chitinophagales bacterium | reverse complement strand
TAGGTAAAATTCCGTCGGCTGATTTCTTGCCGGCGGTAATATTTACACTGTTTTGCTCCAGACTATACAGGGTGTCGTTGGTCTTAAATGTATGACTAGCAGATTTAGTGAGTGTATCTTGAATGTAAGTAGGAATCTCCTGCAGATAACATTCTTTTATCAGCACAGCCTCATCTTTTTTGCCATTTACCAGATAGTCGATACTGTAATATTGGCCGGCTATCATTTTAACAAAAATGAAGACGATACTTACCAGTATAATACCGAGCCAAAATCTGCTGAGTGCCATGGCAATTATTTTACTACAAGATATTCAGATAGATACTTTTTTAAAGGAACTTACTCCAAATGATTATCTACATCAGATTGTTCAGATGAATATGTAAGTGCTATTAATTATGATGCTATCAAGATTAATAGGCCCTCTCATTTTTGCCCTCCATATAATTAATAAAGGCACGGTTAACTACTTTATTGCCGCCCGGGGTGGGGTAGTTGCCGGTAAAATACCAATCGCCTGTATGGTCGGGGCAGGCCTTGTGCAGGTCTTCTATTTTCTGAAAAATAATTTTTACTTCGGCTTTGCAGTCGGCAGGTTTTACCAACATCGAAATTTTTTCGGCAATTTGTTCAGCACTAAAACTTTTGTAAAGGGCTTTCACTTCATTCTTCACTTCTTCCTTTGGTAAATGTTCTTGCGCCTTACATTTGGCGTATACTTCGTCCAGCAGGTGAGTCATATTGTTTTCGGCCAGCAGCGAAAGCATGGCTCTAAAGGCAATAAAATCGCCCATCTTGCTCATATCAATGCCGTAACAATCGGGGTAGCGGATTTGGGGCGCTGAGGAAACAATCACTATTTTTTTAGGTTCTAACCTATCCAACATGCGAATAATACTTTCTTTCAAGGTGGTACCCCGTACTATAGAATCATCAATGATCACAATAGTGTCTTTGCCGGGCACTATACTGCCATAGGTAATGTCGTACACGTGTTGCACCATTTCGTTACGGGCCGAATCTTGGGTAATGAAGGTTCGCAGTTTGGCATCTTTAATAGCTATTTTTTCTACCCGTGGGCGCATGCTCAGTAAATGGTTGAGCTTTGCTTCGTCTAGCTGGTAGGCATGCTTTTTAATATTCTCTCGTTTCCATTGATTGATATAATCTTCAATACCTTTTATCAATCCATAAAAAGAAACTTCCGCCGTGTTGGGAATATAACTGAACACGGTGTTTTTAAAATCAAATTCTATCTCATGTAACACGGTTTCGGCCACATAGTTTCCCAGTTTTTTTCTTTCTGAATAAATATCTACATCACTACCACGTGAAAAGTAGATGCGTTCGAAACTGCACGATTTACGCTTCTGTGGTGCGGCAAATTCTTTCTCATATACCAACCCATTACGTTTTAACATAAGCGCATGACCGGGTTGAACTTCCTTAATAGCATTGAGCCGAACATTAAATACGGTCTGTATGGCTGGTCGTTCGCTGGCTACCACACACACTTCTTCATCCAAATAATAAAAGGCTGGTCGAATGCCCATAGGGTCTCTCATCACAAAAGCATCGCCATGACCTAATAAACCAATGAGCGAATAGCCGCCATCAAACAGCGGCGCCGATTGGCTCAATATTTTTTGGATGTCAATAGTATCAGCTATTTGGTTCACCACATCTTTGTGGCTCACACCGCCGGCCACCAGTTCTTCATAGAGATGGTCGTTTTCCTCTTCCAGAAAATGGCCAATGGTTTCCAGTACGGCGGCAGTGTCGAAC
>DAIMNW010000304.1:0-1792 GCA_036719905.1 Chitinophagales bacterium | reverse complement strand
TTTAGTCCTTGTCGACCGCATAACTTATAATTTTACAGAAATACCAATTGAATACACCGACCCTAATCGAGTTGACCAAATTAAGTCATCGTAAAGTGGATTGTATCCATTCAAATTATTACGATCGCCAATAAAAACTTTGTTCATTTGCGATTCAGTAGGAGAAGAAATGGTTTCGTTCTTAACTTTTTTGTTTTGATAGAAAAGTTGATTTTGGGCTAGCACATTTTGGGCATTCAGCTTGATTTCAAGTTTATCTTTAAAAAAAGATTGAGCTACCTGAAAATCCAAGAAAGATCGTGGAGCCTCCCAAATGGCCGGCTCATATTGATTACCTACTACATAGATTCTTGAACCCACACGGTTAAAACTCATAGATACAGTGGTTCCTAACTCACTCGACTTGTACTGTAAACCACCATTAAATACATAAGGCGACTGTCCTTGAAGAGGGCGATTGGTATCTGCAATACCGGAAATATTGGCTGTATTTACACTGGAACGAATAATTGCCAGATTAGAAAATAATGTCAGGTTGTTTAATAACATAATGGAGTCTGTACCGGTTAAAGAGGAGAGTACAAAGCGCATTTCAAGTTCACCGCCGTAATTCGTGGCTGATTTTAAATTTTGGTAAGAAATTTCATGTTCCACATCTGCTAACAATATTTGTTCAATTGGATCTTCAAATTTTTTGTAAAAACCTGACACGGAAAGTAATTGCCCTTTGCCAGGATATAATTCATAGCGTAGGTCATAGTTATAAATTTTTGCCCTTTTTAAAGTGTCTCTACCCGTTACTACAAATCTGGTTGTAAAATCATAAAAAGCGAATGGGGCTAGTTCTCTATATTCTGGTCGATTAAGGGTCTGCGAATAAGCGATACGGATGTTCTGCTTTTTGGTAATGGAAACTATCATGTTACCAGAAGGAAGAAGGTCGTTCTTAAGTGTTCGAAGGTGAATATCCTCCTTTGTGTTTACGCTTCTTCTGGCATCTAGTGTTTGTTTGAATGATTCATAACGAGCTCCCCAGATCAATCGTAGGAACTTATATTTATTGTCGAACATTAAAAATGCTGCATTCAGATTAGAGGATGCTAAATACATGTCACTTGGCATGGTAGCATCGGTAAGCTTAAACCCACCTGTTTTGGTTACATTGCCAACCATATCAATCCTACCAAGATTTTGTGCAGAAAAGATTTTATCTTCGGGTAGGTACAAAAGTGAATCAACAAATTTAATTGCCGATCCGCTGCCACCATATTTCGTATATCCTAATCGACGAGCAAAAAACTCTCGGTCTCTCGATTGAAGAAACACACCGCCCTTTACCTCATTTTTTAATGCATTGCCAATAGTGAAAACCCTTGAAAGGTTTACTTTCAGGCTTTTAATTTGCTCATTATTTTGTGACCAAAACATTCCGCCTCCATAATCAGGACCAACATTGCTTGATGAAATACCTGCAACCCACATGGTGTCTTTTGGGTTGGGATAGGCTGTGTCAGTAATCTCTTTATACCTTGTATAAATAGTCCTACGTTCGTTTGGGATGCTTCTTTGAATCATGCTTAATCCGGCCAACCAATTCAGTTTAATTTTCGTTTTGGGTTCGTAGTTTTCGCCGCTCAACTGTCCAGAGTATATTTTGTTAGAAACAAAAAAGCGATTATTTGAAAGAATAATTATGGGTGGATTACTACTAGCGTCTACTGCGCCTGTTCTGTTGGTGATTTTATTCTCCGAGTTAATGGTCAATAGGTTTTTAAAACTTAGGCTATTATTC
>DAIMNW010000016.1:0-22483 GCA_036719905.1 Chitinophagales bacterium | reverse complement strand
GACTATTTGTAAAAATAGAGGTTGGCGCAGGGCGCTGAATAAATAATCGAAAGTAGCATTGCCATTGCTACCATTTATAAGATGAAACAATTGACGGTCAAGCTCTACTATCTGATGTTTCATAATAGGCAAAGATAAATTTAATCTTTTGTTTAATGAGTGACTTGTTTAATGATAAAAATAACAAAGGCTGCTTCCTTTCGAAAGCAGCCTTTGCTTTGTGTTTCTAAAAATAGTTAATAAAATTATTTACTTCCAACGGCAGTCATGGCTGCTTCTTTTTCTTTATCTTCTTTAGATTGTAAATCGTAAAGCACCGGCATGGCAATAAATATAGAAGAGTAGGTACCAGTGATTACACCAATTAGCATGGCAAATGCAAATCCACGAGTTACTTCACCACCAAAAATGAATAGAATTAACACCACCACAAACACCGTAGCCGATGTCATAATGGTACGACTGATAGTATGATTAATGGCGTCATTAATTACATCTTTCATTGGCTTGCCTTTGTACAGGCCTAGGTACTCACGAATTCGGTCGAATACAATAACCGTATCGTTCATCGAGAATCCAATGATGGTTAATATGGCTGCAATAAACTGCTGGTCAATTTCCAAAGTGAATGGTACCACATTGGCAAAAATGGAGAAGGCACCCATAACAATCAACACGTCGTGGAATAAGGCTATGATTGTTCCTAAGCCATACTGCCATTTGCGGAAACGAATTAAGATGTAGATGAAGATGGCAATCAACGAAACAATGGTAGCCCAAATACTTCCTTTTTTAATATCATCTGCTATGGTAGGTCCTACTTTACTTGATTTAATAATGTATTTCTTAGCAAACATATCATAGCTCATATCGGATCCATAATATTTCTGAAGTCCTGCAAATAAGTGTGCACTTACAATACTATCAGTTTCCTGACGATTATCATTAATCATATAAGCCGTAGTAATTTGAAACTGGTCTTCACCGGCTCCATATGACTTTACGGTAGTTGATACATTGTTGAATGTGGTTTTCAAATCATCGTGCAATTGATTCGTTTTTTGCGGAGCTTCAAAGCGAACAATGTAAGTACGACCACCCAAGAACTCAACGCCGTAATCAAATCCTTTTGTAATCATGGAATACAAACCAATAAGTGTAAGTATACCAGAAACCACGAAGGCAATTTTTCTTTTCTCAACAAATTTGAAATGGAAATTGTGGAATAGATTCTTTGATAAGCCCGTTACATATTTGATATGTTTCTCTTTGTTCAAGAAATAATCCGTTACCAATCGGGTAATCAGAATACCGCAGAACAGGTTAAGAATGATACCGATAATCAACGTTGTGGCGAATCCTAAAACCGGACCTAATCCAAAGTAAGCAAGTATAACCCCGGTGAGGAGCATGGTTATGTGGGCATCAATGATTGGCGCATAACTGGCTTTGTAGCCGTCTTCGACCACCTTGGCTGTTCCTTTGCCTTTGAGGAGTTCCTCTTTGATACGTTCAAAAATAATCACGTTGGTATCTACCGCCATACCAATGGTAAGCACCAAACCGGCGATACCAGGCATGGTTAAGGTAAATCCTAAACCGGCTAAAACACCAATGGTGAAGAACAAGTTGAGTACCAAAGAAATGTTGGCAATGGCACCGCCTGTATTGTAATAAACTAACATTAGCAATACAATCAGAACAAAGGCAATCATAAATGAACCAAATCCGGCTTTGATAGACTCGGCACCTAAAGTAGGTCCAACTACGCTTTCCTCAATGATACGAGCCGGTGCAGGCAACTTACCGGCTTTCAGAATGCTGGCCAAATCTTGTGCTTCAGCGGTTGTAAAACTTCCTGTGATAGAAGAACGACCGCCGGAAATTTCACCTTGAACAGTTGGGAAAGAGTAAACTACATTGTCCAAAACAATGGCAATTGATTTCTTAATATTCTCTGAGGTAAGTCTTCTCCAAGTATCAGCACCCTCCTGATTCATTTGCATGGCTATTTCCACAGTATTATTTTGACCAATATCCTGACGGGCATCGGTGATTACTTCGCCGCCCAATGGAGCCTTTCCATCGCTTGTACGCATCTTAATGGCTATCAACTGATAAATTTTCTTCTCTTCATTGAATGGCTTAGCCGTAAACAAGAATTTCACATTCTTAGGCAAGGCCGCTTTAGCCTCCGGCTGCGACAAATAGTAGCTCACCTTGGCTGTATCTTTTCCAAAAACATAACCTACGATTGGGCCTTTCATTGGAATCTGATTGCCTTTTTCATCTTGGGTTAAAGCTGGCCCCATAACGCTGAATAGCACGTTTTCTTTATTAAACTTATCCAGTTCCTCTTCTTTTGATTTCTTGGCAGTATCCTTAGCTGATGCCAGATTGTTATCTTTTGATGAATCAATCAAGCCGGAGGCAGGAGTTAATGTAGCTACATCCTTCTTAGCAGTGGTATCTTTTTTAGACTTAGAACTGTCGGCAGCAGCAAGCAAATTGCTTGAAGCGGCAGAAGTGTCAACGGCTTTTTTGCCAAATTTTTTGCTTAAGGCTTTATTGGCATCAACCAATTGATTAATCAACTCTTCATTCTCATAAGTTTCCCAAAACTCGAGCTTGGCCGAAGCCTGTAAGTATTTTCTAACTCTCTCCGGATTGTCGACACCAGCCAGTTCTACACTGATACGTCCGCTGTTTTTATCCAAGGCAATGGTTGGTTGCGAAACCCCAAACTTATCAATACGAGCATTGATAATCTGGTAAGTACGTCCAACGGCATCGTCAACTTCCTTTTTTATCACTTTCAAAACAGCATCATTATCATCGCTAATTTTTATACGACCTTGATTCTCGGGTGTACTGAAAATTGCAGCCAAACGTGCGTTAGGTGAATTGGCTTTAAAAGCTATTCCAAATTCTGTAACAAAATCATTCTGACTATTGGTCATGGCAGCTTTGGCTTTTTCCATGGCAATGGTAAAGGCCGGATCCATGCTGTGATCAGCCATAGCAGACACCACATCTTCTTCTGAAACCTGTAAAACCACACTCATACCCCCCTTCAAATCCAGACCTAGATTAAGTTCTTTCTCTTTACATTCGCTGTAAGTAAAGTTTTTGAAACCAAGATGATAGACGCCCACGGTACCCATTGAATCAAGTATGGCTTGTCTTTTCTTCTTAATTAGATCTTTTTGATCATCGGTCGAAGTGGAGGCGTTCCCACTTTTCATAACAGCCTTTTCAGCCATTTCCTGAGCGTTGCTTTCAACCCTTCGTGTAATAAAGGTGAATGACAATTGAAAAATACACACTAAAATTAGGGCAATGGTGAAAAACCGTACAATTCCTTTGGCTTGCATTGATTTGTTTTTTATTGAGTTAATTTATTGATAATTAATTATTTATATTTCAATTTGAAGGTGTTTCCTGATACAAAAAACGGGCTTCATTTTTTTAGGCTTGCAAAGATAGAAAAAACAGCAACTTTTCAAATTGAAAGCACAAAAAGGTTTTAAGTCCTTTTTCTAGGTTTTTTTATGAAAATGAACAATTTGCATCGCACTTCCAGAACAACCAAATTATTTTCTGAAACAGAAACTATTATGGTACTATTGTAGACTTTAGAAATACTGAAAAAATGGATAATAAACGGGTAATTAGGAGTTGGGCCATGTACGATTGGGCCAATTCGGTTTATAATCTGGTCATTACCAGCACCATTTTCCCTGCCTATTACGAGGGAATTACCAGAGGGCTTACACCAAACAATGAGGTGCATTTTCTGGGCCGAACCTACGTCAATACTGTTTTGTACGATTATGCACTGGCATTCTCCTTCCTAGTGGTAGCAGTGGCCTCCCCCATTCTTTCCTCCATAGCCGACTACAGAGGGAACAAACGAATTTTCCTCCGTTTTTTCTCTACCATGGGGAGCCTAGCCTGTATGTCGTTGTTCTTTTTTCATTCTGATAATATTAGCTTCGGAATCAGTGCTGTTATTTTAGCCAGTATTGGTTTCTGGAGTAGTCTGGTGTTCTATAATTCGTATTTACCCGACATTGCAAGCCCAGCCAACCAAGACCGAGTTAGCTCACAAGGATTCGCCTATGGTTACATAGGAAGCGTTTTGTTACAACTTTGCTGCTTCGTGGTTTTGTTTAAAAAAGAATGGTTTGGTATAGCCGCTGAAAATGAAACCTTGCCTGCTCAAATTTCTTTCGTAATGGTAGGATTATGGTGGCTGGGCTTTTCCCAAATACCGCTGGCCAATTTGCCCCGTGGTTCTGCCGCCAAAGCACGTCCCGAGCATGGCCTTATAGTGAATGGGTTTATTGAACTCAGAAAGGTTTGGCAGCAGCTAAAAAGCCTTAAGGAACTACGCCTTTTCTTATTCGGCTTTTTCTTCTACAATATGGCGGTGCAAACGGTTATGCTGATGGCCACACTATTTGGCAAGAAAGAGTTGCATCTGGAAACACCTCAATTGATAGTAACCATTCTGGTTATTCAACTGGTGGCTATAGCCGGCGCATGGGCTATTTCAAGGCTGTCAGATAAGTTTGGCAACATGAAAGTGCTGGCAGGCACCATCCTTTTTTGGATTTTCATTTGTGTGGGGGCTTATTATACGTATACATCCTTAGAGTTTTATGTGCTGGCTGGTTTTGTAGGGTTTGTGATGGGTGGCATACAGTCGTTGAGCCGTAGCAGCTACTCTAAACTAATGCCCGAAACACATGATACCACGTCGTTTTTTAGCTTTTTTGATGTAACCGAAAAGGTAGCTATTGCAACGGGGTTATTAGGATATGGGTTAATAGAAGAACTTACTGGCAACATGCGCAACTCTATTCTGGTCTTGATGGTGTTTTTCGCCATCGGATTACTTTTCATCCTTCGATTAAGAAAGGTGAAGCTTTAAAAAACCGCCTCAAACTTTTGCTTGAGGCGGTTGTATTTTTCAATTAGCAAATTAGCATATCAGCTAATTATCACATTACTCCTGCCATCTCCTCCACACTTGGGCAAGTACAAATCAAATTTCTATCGCCATGTGTATCGTTAACACGTGCAACCGATGCCCAGAATTTGCTTTTGCGCAGGTAAGGTAATGGATAAGCTGCTTCTTCGCGGCTATACGAATGAGTCCATGCATCAGCCGTGATGCTGGCGAGTGTATGTGGAGCATTTTTCAAAGGATTATCATCCTTGCTCCAGGTGGCATTTTCTACTTTCTTTATCTCCTCACGAATAGCAATCATGGCATCACAAAATCTATCCATCTCGGCTTTGTCTTCGCTTTCGGTGGGTTCAATCATTACAGTGCCAGCAACCGGGAACGAAACTGTAGGGGCATGGAAACCATAATCCATCAGGCGTTTGGCAATATCACTCACTTCTACACCAATGGCTTTAAACGGACGGCAATCTAAAATAAACTCGTGTGCCACTCTGCCCTTGTTACCCGTAAACAACACATCGTAATGTGCTGCCAAACGAGTTTTCATATAGTTAGCATTCAAGATGGCATACTTGGTTGCATCTAAAATGCCTTCACTTCCCAGCATTTTTATGTAAGCGTAGCTAATCAATAATATACTTGCCGAGCCAAATGGAGCAGCACTTACAGCCGTAGTGCCTTGTGCACCACCGGTAGTTTGGTAAATATGCTTTGGCAAGTAAGGAGCTAATTTTTCATTACAACAAATGGGTCCCATTCCCGGGCCACCACCACCGTGAGGGATGGAAAATGTTTTGTGCAAATTAATGTGATTCACATCGGCCCCAATGGTGGCCGGCGATGTTAAACCCACTTGTGCATTCATGTTGGCACCATCCATATAAACCAAGCCGCCATTGTCGTGCACTATTTGGCAAATCTCTTTTATTGATTCTTCAAACACACCATAGGTAGAAGGATACGTAACCATCAAACAGCTCAAATTGGCTGCGTTGGCTATCGCCTTTTCACGTAAATCATTCACATCAATATTGCCAATTTCATCGCACTTCACCGCAACTATTTGCATTCCACACATAGCTGCAGATGCCGGGTTGGTTCCATGAGCAGAGGTTGGAATAAGTGCAATATTGCGATGCTTATCGCCTTGTGCATCATGATAAGCCTTAATAACCAGCAGCCCGGCATATTCTCCTTGAGCACCGCTATTAGGTTGCAAACTGCATGCGGCAAAGCCGGTGATATCACACAAATATTTTTCGAGTGTATGAATCATCTCCAGGTAACCAGTCATTTGTTCAGCAGGAGCAAAAGGATGCATACGGCTGAACTCGGGTAAGCTAACCGGAAACATTTCGCTAGCTGCATTCAGTTTCATTGTGCAGCTGCCCAATGAAATCATGGAAGTAGTTAAGCTCAAATCTTTATTTTCTAATGACTTGATGTAACGCATCATTTGGCTTTCGCTGCGATGTGTGTTGAAAATTGGGTGGGTTAAATAGATTGTTGAACGTTTAAGGTTTTCCTGAATAGAAAAAGCATTCATGTCAAACAACCACTTTTTCCAATTTAATTTACTCAACTTCTGGTTTTTGGCTTTTGCAAAAACTTTGCAGATATCTTCTAAATCTTTTTCCGAAGTACACTCATCTAACGAAATGGCGATGGTTGAAGCTTCGATATACCGGAAATTCATTTTTGCTTTCTCGGCCAATGCCTTTACTTCGGATAAAACAGCACCGGTGTTAACTTTTATGGTATCAAAGTAAAATTCATTTTCTGTTTCATAACCCAAACCTTTCAAAGTTTCATTCAGGATATTGGCATAGGTGTGCACTCGATAGGCAATGCTTTTCAAACCTTCGGCACCATGATAAACAGCATACATGCCAGCCATTATGGCCAATAAAGCTTGTGCAGTGCAAATGTTTGACGTGGCTTTTTCGCGGCGTATATGTTGCTCACGAGTTTGCAGCGCCATACGCAATGCAGGATTATTTTCAGCATCTATCGACAAACCAATAATACGACCTGGAATGCTTCGCTTGTACTCGTCTTTAGTGGCAAAAAATGCAGCATGAGGTCCACCATTCCCCATTGGAATTCCAAAGCGCTGCGATGAACCAATAGCTATTTCGGCACCCAACTCAGCTGGTGGAGTTAATAAAGTGAGGGCTAATAAATCAGTTGCCATTACCACTAACACACCCTGGCTATGCGCTTTTTCAATGAAGGTTTTGTAATCATTCACTTTACCATCATGTGCTGGATATTGCACTAAAGCCCCAAATAATTGTGAGTTCAATTCAGTCGTTTTAAAATCGCCAAACACCAATTCAATATTGATTGGATGACTTCTAGTTTTTAAAACTTCAATGGTTTGAGGTAAACAACTTTCATCCACAAAAAATTTGTTTGACGATGCATCGCCACCTTTGTGATTAGTGTTGTACAACATCAACATAGCTTCTGCAGCGGCCGTACCTTCATCGAGCAAAGAAGCATTGGCAACTGGGAAACCTGTTAAGTCGGCCACCATGGTTTGATAGTTCAACAAAGCTTCTAATCTGCCTTGTGCAATTTCGGCCTGGTAAGGAGTGTACTGGGTGTACCAACCCGGGTTGTGAAAAATATTTCGCAAAATAACACTTGGTGTAAACGTATCGTAATAGCCCAAGCCAATATAACTTTTGAAAATCTTATTGGTTGATGCTAATTCTGCAACTTCGTTTAGGTATTCCATTTCCGTCAATGCATTGCCACCCACTTTAGGCGCTTTCTTCAAACGGATAGAAGCCGGCACAGTTTCATCAATGAGTTTATCTATGCTCTTAACACCAATGGTTTGTAGCATGTCAAATACTTCATGATCATTAGGGCCTATGTGTCGGTTACGGAATTGATCTGGATATAAATGGTTCATTATTGAAGATTTGTTGATTTAATGATTTGTTGATTTTGAGAAATTACTGGCTTATTCGTTAGTAAGTTATTTATTCAACAGAAATTGATTCCCCTGTATCAAATTACTTTCCTTAAAGCGGCTGCAAATGTAACAGCTAGATACGTGTTAAAGAAGAGCAGCCTATTGTTAAAATTGTGGAAATGTGGAGAAACACAGTCCGACTAGCGACCTAGCAAATGCTGAAGACTTATTAAATCGGCCGATGAAGGATATACCAATAAGAAAAGCACCAAAGCAAATCGTGGGAACACTAAATCCATTTTCCATACCGGATTGAGTATGGACATGCCGAAGGAAACAACAAAAAGGTCGATTCCTAACAAATACAAAGCGTAATATTTAAAGAAACCTATGATAATGAAAATTGGTGCTATCAGTTCAATGTAAGATGTAAAATAGGCAACTAACTGTATTAAAAAGTCTGGCATTCCCAATTTACCATAAGCAGGACGCATAGCATCTATTTCCGCTTTTATTCCAACTGAAAACACCTT
The DNA here is from genome assembly GCA_036719905.1 of Chitinophagales bacterium. Lineage (GTDB taxonomy): Bacteria > Bacteroidota > Bacteroidia > Chitinophagales > CAIODY01 > DAIMNW01. Next base: position 14,049 of record DAIMNW010000016.1, on the reverse strand, counting down.
ATCAAAGCCTTGAAAAAAGAATAAAAAACCAAGTAAAAGTCTGGCTAATAAAATTGCCACTGAGTCGGGATTTATTAATTGCGTCAACATAAGAATAGTTTTCGCAAATATAATCACCCTGAGCGATTAAACGCCAAATCCGGCTTCTTTATACATGATTTTTCTCATTGTATGCTGTACAAATAAAAGGTATCTTGTAAAAAATAAAATAAACGAATGTCAAATCTCAACACTTCTTTTAATGATTTGGTAAATGAGGTGGAATCACTCATTTCTACCGAGCAAGAAATTGCCAAATTGGCCTTAGTTGAGAAAATAAGCGTTTCCTCAGGAGTTTTACTTTCAGCTTTTGTGATATTAATACTCTTTATAATCAGTTTACTATTTGCCAGCGTTGGAATTGGGATTTATTTAGGCAAATATTTTGGAAATTTTTACACTGGTTTTGGCATTGTGGCTATTGCCTATTTTATACTTGCCTTAATTCTTTATTTCTGTAGGACATATATTCAATCACCCATTACGAACTCGATAATAAAAGCTCTTTTTAAAGAAAGTAATCATGACTAAAATCCGTAATCTAAACCAACTAAGAGCTGAAAAGCTACGACTGCAGGCACAATCATCCAAGCAAAGAACACAGATTAAATCAACTATTGAAGATTTGAAAGTTAATCTACAACCCATACACCTTTTGTTTGAAGGAATAGCTAATCTTACCGGAATACATATTGAAAAGAATGCTTACCTGAAGGATGGCATCGCATTTGGGCTCTCCCTGATTGTTCAGCAATACTTCCTAAAGGCTGAGCAAAAAATTGAAGAAAAATTACATGCCGTTAGTAGTTCGCTGGTAGAAAAAGTGAAGTCATTCGCAAAATCGTTGATTGATAAGGTGGAAGTTCCAACGAAAGATTCACCACCTACAAAAGAATGATTGTAAATAAGAATTTAGCTTTTTCTGAAATTCAAATCCCTAAAAGTGATTGCAAAACTTGTTAGCATAAATACACCACCAAGTATAAAGGCTGCACCAGGAAAATAGAAAACCGATTCGGGTTTAGTAAAATAATAGAATGTGCTGGTCATTAAAAGTGGGCCAATGATACTAGTAGCACTCATCAAACTTGTTAAGCCTCCTTGCAATTCGCCTTGATGGGTTACCGGCACCTCACCGGTCATGGTGGCCTGTAATGCCGGTCCCGAAATTCCTCCTAAACAATAAGGAAGCAAGAAAGCAAACATCATCCAGGTTTGCGAAGCAAAAGCGAATAGAAACATTCCAAGTGCATAGAGGGCAAAACCAAGATAAATACTTCGTTCATTGCCAAGCCATGGATTAATGTACTTTATTAAAAAGCCTTGAACCAATCCAACCAAAACGCCAACTAAGGCAAGTGAATAACCTACCATGGATTCACTCCAATTAAAACGAAACATGGTAAAAAAACTCCAAGTACTTTGAACGGCATGTGACCCCAAATAAAGAAAAGTGTAAGCCACTAGCAACCCTAAAATAGTTTTGTATTTGCTGAGTTCAATCAAGGTGGCAATAGGATTAGCCTTTCGCCAATTAAATTTTCGACGGTTCTCCAAACTCAACGATTCAGGTAAAATAAAATACCCATATGTAAAATTTAGAAAAGCCAAGGTTGCCGCTGCATAAAAAGGATATTTGATATTATAGCCTCCTAGAACCCCTCCAAGAAAAGGCCCAATAATAAAACCCATTCCAAAGGCAGCCCCAATCATCCCAAAGTTTTTCGCTCTATCCTCCGGTGCAGAAATATCGGCTATATAGGCGGAAGCAGTTGTAAAACTTCCACCCGTAATGCCTGAAATAATGCGGCCCAGTAGTAACCATGCATAAGTTGGAGCAAATGCCATTATTAGATAATCTACTCCAAATCCTACGAGTGAGAAGAGTAAAACCGGCCTACGTCCAAATTGATCACTCAGGTTGCCCAATATGGGTGAACAAATGAACTGAGCAATCGAAAAAGCAAATAATAGAATACCACCATACTGGCTTGCCTCATTAATTTTTACATGCATGAGTTGGGACAATAATTTAGGAATCACCGGAATAATAATTCCAAATCCAATTACATCAATCAACAAGGTGACAAAAATAAAGCCAACGGCCGCCTCCTTACTTTTTTTGATTAGCATTTGAAATAAACTTTAGAATTTTTATTGGACTAAGCCACAGCCAAATCATGTCTAGAAACCTGCATATTCTTGTGAGATCAAGATGTCGGATATCAATTTTATATAATCACGAGAAACTGCAAACCCTTGTATTCGGTTGTTCACCTCCTGATCAGTTGGTTTGCGCAGTAAATAGGTAAGATAGGCCTCGGTAATCATGCCTTCGTAAAATGAATTTGAATTGGTTGCAATGGTAACAAAATCACCTTTTGAACTGCCGGCAGCCGACAGAACAATGGCCGAGCCACCATCCACCATTTGCACACCTGCATTTTTTTCGGCGTCGGTAGGCTGTCGAAAAAATAAATCTTGAAAGGTAGCTTTCACAAAATTTTCACTTCCCATATTTATTTGGTCATAGAAATTATTGTACAGAAAGCGATAGTAATATTGATTAATATTTATTTGGCCTAATTGTAAAAGAGAATCTGACTCATACAATTTTTTCAAATTATTCGATTGAACAATGAGTGCATTGACGGTAATAAAATCGTTTAAAGTGGTGTAGTAAGAAATTAGATAAGCTTCAAAATTTATTTCATCCTGAATATCTGATTTGCTTATACTATTCAATATCCGATTAGAAGATTTGATAAACAAATTTTGATAAAAACTTCTGGTACCGACAAGTGAATTGATCAGGGCACGTTTTGCAGTGGTGTCATAATTGCCACTGCGGAGTGCACTCACAGCCTGATTCAATTCTGTTTCGCTTGGCTCTCGGCTTAGCAAGTCCACATACAGTTTATTCACATAGTTCTGACATATAAGTGTTGAAACACCACTATATGGGGGTATATGATTTAAACTATCCACATGATTCATATGGAGGTCAATGGTCTCTGATTTTTTACAAGAAGTTAAAATCGAGCTGAGTAAACAGATGAAAATCACTAATTTTTTCATAGCTCAATATTAAGAATATAAAATTGAACACACAACGGGTTTAATTGACAGTTCTACAATTTTAAAGGCTTTTGAGAATGCTCTGCCAAAATAAATAGGCAGAATTATCCCAACTGTAATGCTTTGCATTTTTAAACCCTGCATCAATGAGTGCATTTTTAAAATCAATATTGGTCATCACTTGCCACATAGCATTGGCAGTTTGAACATTATCTAGTGGATCAACGAGTACTGCCGCCTGACCAGCCACCTCAGGCATGCTGCTGCAATCTGAAGTAATTACCGGCACACCGGATTGCATGGCTTCAAGAATTGGAATTCCAAAACCTTCGAACAAAGAAATGTATACCATAGCTGAGGCGGCACCCAATATCTCAGCAATTTGTTCGTGTGGGCAATTGCCAAGAAAAAGAACTTCATCTTTTGAACTCATGCTTGCAAGTTGTTGCTTGATTGCACCTGAACTAAACATAAATTCACCTATGAGCAGCAATTTTGTTTTCAGTTTGGATTGCTGTTTATAGATTTCAAATGATTTCAGAAGATTGATAATATTTTTTCTTGGATGAAGCGAACTTACACAAATAAAAAAATCTTCGCCAGAGCTGTATTTCGATTTGATGGACAACTTTTGATCATGAGTAATGGGTTGAAAATAATCAGATGCCGCATTCGGAATTACATCAATTTTTGAATCACCTATCTTATAGTGTTCAATAATATCAAATTTGGAGAACTGACTCACCGTGGCTATTCTATCTGCTTTCCGAGCATAAATGGGTGTAAAAGATTTATAATATTGTTGAGCCAGCCAGGGCACAGCTTTGGGGTAATGTTCAAAGGATAGGTCGTGAATAGTAAGATGCGTTTTTACACTAGTGCGAAAAGAAAGAAAAGCATCCATCGAAACAAACAAATCTGGTTTTATTCTATTTAGGCTTTCGGGCACGGCCATTTCGAACCACCAATACCACAAAATTGGGTGACGCGATGGTGGAAAAATTACATGAGGAATTACATTATCAGCGAATATAAATTCGGGGTGAAATTTCCTATCAAATAAGAAATGAAATTCAACCTCAGGGTGCTGCCTCACCATGCGTTTTAGTATTTCATAGGTAAAGCGTCCTATGCCTTCTAATCGTTCATGTAATAATAATCGGGTATTGACAGCTATTTTCAAGATAAAATAATAGTGCGGTTTTTTAATTTTCTTTGCAAGATATTTAAACCATGATAATTCTAAGAGCAAATTGCAGTTAATTCCATGAGAAAGAAATTTATTGTCAATCTGCTTTTCCTCATTGGGGTTAACTTACTGGTAAAGCCACTTTGGATGTTTGGCATTGACCGAACAGTGCAACTTCAACTTGGATATCATGCATATGGCTTGTACTATGTGCTCTTTAACTTCAGCTATTTGTTTACCATGCTGCTTGATTTTGGGCTAGCTAATTACAATACTACCCATATAAGTAGAAATAACAACCTACTGCATTCCTTGGTTCCGAACCTTGCAGCTTTAAAACTTTTTCTCAGCATCATCTATTTGCTAATCACTTTATCGGTGGCATTAATTTTTCAATTTGAAACCTCTCATTTGAGACTATTGCTTCTATTATGTATTTCACAAGTATTTAATTCGTTTACACTTTATTTCCGATCTTTCATTTCGGCTATGCAACATTTCATTGTTGACAGCCTGCTCTCTGTAAGCGATAAAATTTTAATGATTATTGTTTGTGCCCTGCTTATCTGGACTCATGTATTGCCCTATAAACTTTCTATTACATCATTCATCGCAGCCCAAACGGTTTCCTACCTAACAAGTGCCATCTTGGCCTTATTAGCCCTGTTGTATTATGGAGGAAAAATCCCATTACAATTCAATTTCAAAAAGGTAGTTGTACTGCTTAAAGATGTTTTTCCGTATGCACTGCTTGGATTGCTGATGGCCATCTATTCACGATCGGACAGTATTTTATTAGAACGTTTGCTGCCTGATGGGACTCAGCAGGCTGGCATATATGCATCTGCCTATCGGCTTATTGACATGCTTGGTATGTTTGCATTCTTGTTCGCCACATTATTGTTACCCATTTTTTCATCCCAAATACATCAAAAACAAAAAATTGAACCGCTCATGGTTCTTAGTGTGAAGATTTTGCTCTCATTTGCGTTTATTCTTTGCATGCTGATTACTGCTTTTGCTATACCGCTTATGGAAACCCTTTATCCCCAAAAAGACATTTCCGGAATACTGGTAATGCAAATTTCTATATGGAGTTTTCTGGGAATAGCAGCCATGTATCTTTTTGGCACCTTGCTCTTGGCCAATCAAAATATTAAAACACTACTATGGATTTGCTTTCCAGGGCTAATATTAAATATTGGTCTTAATGTGATTCTTATTCCATTGTATGGTGCACGTGGGGCCGCCTTAAGTGCAGCCATTACGCAGGTGGCTATTGCAAGCCTTCAGTACTACTTCTGCCATCGATATTTTAATTGGTCGCTAGAATGGAAAACAATAGGCGCAATACTAAGTTTTGCAACTTTATCCGGTCTAACAATAGTCAGTTCTCAATACTTACCTTGGCCATGGTATATTAATGGTGGCATTGCAGTTTTGCTTGCAGGGGGGCAATTATTTATTACCGGATTAATTACGTTTTCAGATTTTACCAAGTTCACAACGTTTGTATTAAGGAAATCGGATTGATGTCTATTTTTAAAAATAAAATGAGCTTATCTTTATTGTAAATGAAAACAATACTCATTCTTCTTCAAAAAGAAGCTACCCTTGAGTGGCGAAACAAATCGTCGCTAAACGGGTTGCTTCTTTATGCTTTAATGACAGTATTTCTTGTTTTCTTTTCCATCAAATACCCCGATCCGGTAACCTGGATGTCGTTGCTCTGGATCATATTGCTTTTTGCATCAATAAATGCAATGGCAAAGAGTTTTGTTCAGGAAAGGTCAGAGCGATGGATTTACTTTTATACAATTTGTAGTTCTCAGGAAATGATAATTTCAAAATTAGTTTACAATTTTTTGCTCATGCTCATCCTTGGCATCACTTGTCTAGGATTGCACAGTCTGTTCTCTGGCTTTCCGGTTATCGACGTTGGTTATTTTTCCATTTGTTTACTACTTGGATTACTCTGTTTTACTTTGCTTTTCACTTTTATGGGGGCAATAGCTGCTAAGGCTAATCGAAATAGCTCTTTGATAGCCATTTTAAGTTTCCCCATTGCTATCCCCATGCTGTCATTCATCATCAATTTTGCAAAAAAAACTATTGCCGGCCAGCAGGCCACTTTATACACAGGCGATATAGTTTTGTTAGGTGGCCTTGATTTACTTTTGCTGGCATTGGGTATTATTCTTTTTCAATACTCATGGAGAGAATAATAAAGACTTAACTCTAAGTTAATCAAACCATGCTATATTTGCAGCCGTTACAACCAACCTCCATTACCCAGAGGAAATGAATTATTAAAAAAATATTCGATTATCTGATGAAATTAAGAGGATTATGGTGGAAGACAATATGCATCCTTCTGCTTCTATACGTTGTATCTGCTGGATTACTTTCAAAAGTTCCAAGGCTGAATATACTTAACGAGACCATTCGAAATTTGTATTTTCATGTACCTATGTGGTTTGGGCAAATTATCATTTTCACCTTTGCGCTGGTTAATGGCTTTCTCTATCTTACCAAAAAAGATTTAAAGTATGACATTCGTGCTCAGTCGGCTACTACTGTAGGCATGCTGTATGGCTGCCTAGGATTGATGACGGGTATGCTTTGGGGAAAATTTACATGGGGAACATTTTGGAGCAGCGATCCTAAGCTGAACTGTACTGCCATTGGCATGCTAATTTATCTAGCTTACTTTGTTTTGCGCAATTCGTTTAATGATATTGACAAACGGGCACAATTTGCAGCCATTTATAGCATATTCTGCTATGTTATGTTCAACGTACTCATTTTTGTAATACCGCGAATGAGGGAATTCTCCATTCACCCAGGAAATGGCGGCAATCCAGGATTTGCCACGTATGATTTAGATTCGCACATGCGAATGGTTTTCTATCCGGCCGTAATTGGTTGGAGTTTGCTGGCCATTTGGATTTATACCCTATTGGCCCGATATAGAACCCTTAAACATCAACATCAATTACTTAGAACTTCTGCATAGATGAGAAAGTGCATTTTGTTGATTAAGGTCTTCACCGTTCAGTTTTTGCTAGGAATTGCATTTTTGTGTTTTTTTCATCTGCAAGCTCTGGCAATGGACCCGGTAATTAAGCAGTTGTATTTAAAGCATAAACATGGTGATAAGCAAATAACTATTAAGCTCGGTAAATCAATAGGCATTCAAACTTCCAGAGATTCTATACCCTACCAAAAATTCCGTCGAATTTGGGTGATTGATTCATTAGGGCAAAATTTTATACGGGTTTACCACATTGCTTCCTATGATACCATTCACGTTGATGGTAGAAACCTCGAACCTTATTATAAGATGGGCTATGAGTTTTTTAGCTATAAAGGCAAAGAACATCGAGTTACTATGATCAAACCCAAAATAATTGATCGCAAAATCTTTTGGTTTAGAGACATACAGCGTATTATTTATGCCAGCCGCGATGAAGAAGATGAAACTTTAAAAATGGCCATACTCTCACCTATTTTCATCTTAGCATCGCCTTTTGTTTCCTACGGCAAATCGGGCTTTACTGAACAAGGATTAAAGTTTGGTACACCAATGCTTGCAACCGGCATTGGTATTGGTGTTTTCTACTTGATTAGAAAACCACTTACGAAAGTAGGACAGTACCTGACTTATGATTGGGAAATCACCACTAACTAGCCCCCAATTTGTTTTAAGCAATTTTTGGAGTTTGTACCCTTATTGCCCTAACTTCTTGTTACCTTTGCGCCTCAAAAATTAAAAGAATTCAAATGCTTTTTGTAAATAGTTTGTCCGTCTATTTTGGCGCAACTGTATTGTTCGACAATGTAAGTTTTGTAATCAATCCAAAAGAAAGGGTTGGCTTAACCGGGAAAAATGGTGCAGGAAAATCTACCCTTTTAAAAATTATTGCTGGCTGGAACAAACCTACAGAAGGTAGTATTGACCTGGCCAAAGGAACTACAGTAGGGTATTTGCCACAGGATTTGGAGATGAATACCACAAACACGGTGTTGGAGGAAACAAGAACAGCTTTTGCAGAGGTGATTACCTTAAACCAGTTGGTTGAAGATTTAACACATAAAATTGAGACTACCGATCACAACTTACCTGAATATATGGACCTTCTGGTAGCTCAAAGTGATGCAATTGAACGATTAGGAATTTTAGGTAGTGATACGTTAGAAGCCGATATTATTAAAGTACTGATTGGCCTAGGATTTAAGCAAACGGATCTGGATCGAAAAGTAGCAGAACTAAGCGGAGGATGGCGCATGCGAATAGAACTGGCTAAAATCCTGCTTCGCAAACCAGATATTATTTTATTAGATGAACCTACCAACCACCTTGACATTGAATCTATTCAGTGGCTGGAAGAATTTTTAGGCAACTATCCTGGTGTGGTGATGATGGTTTCACACGATAAAACCTTCTTAGATATTGTCACCAATCGAACCATTGAGATAGCCAACCGCAAAATCTATGATTACAATTGCAACTATTCTCAATATGTGATAGAGCGTAAGTACCTCATGGAGTTACAAATGGCTACAAAGAAAAATCAGGAAAAAGAGATTGAACGTACTCAAGCCCTGATCGATAAATTCAGAGCCAAGGCAAACAAAGCCAGCTTTGCTCAGTCGCTCATAAAAAGATTAGATAAAATGGAAGTGATGGATGTGGACGACGACTCTATCGCCACCATGAAATTTAGATTTCCATCGGCACCACGAAGCGGCCTCACCGTGGTTGAAGCCGAAAATTATTCAAAAAGTTTTGGGCCCAAAAAAATATTGTGGAATGTGAATATGAAGATTGAACGTGGGCAAAAAGTGGCTTTCGTAGGAAAGAATGGAATGGGCAAAACCACCTTTGGCAAAACCATTGTTGGTGAAGAAAGTTTTGAAGGAGGTTTGCAAATTGGTACTAACGTGAGCATGGGGTACTATGCTCAGCATCAGGCAGAAAAACTGGAGCCGGAATATACTGTACTGGAAACCATTGAGAGTGCCATGAGAGCAGGAGTTGATATTAATGCTCGTTCGTTACTAGGTGCTTTTTTATTTGGTGGAGATGATGTTTACAAGAAAGTAAAGGTTTTAAGTGGTGGCGAAAAATCGAGGCTGAGCCTTGCTAAATTAATGCTTGAAGAACACAATCTGCTACTTTTGGACGAGCCTACCAATCACCTTGACATGATAAGTATAAGTGTGTTGAAAGAAGCTTTGAGTCATTTCAATGGAACCATGATCGTAATTTCACACGATCGTGATTTTTTAGCTGGCCTAACCGAGAAAGTATATGAATTTATTGATGGCAACGTGAAAGAATATTTGGGTGATATCAACTACTTCCTTGAGCAGAAAAAATTGAGCAATATTAGAGAGTTTGAACTTGAGAAATCTGCAGCTGTGAAAAAAAACAATGCCAACCCGTATCAAAGCAAGGATAAAAAGGAAAACAGTCAAACAAATGAGAATGGAAAGCAAAATAATCGAAAATTGGAACAAGCCGAATTAGCTATTTCGAAGCTAGAAAAAAGCATTTCTGCACTTGAATTTAGAATGACACAAGTGACAGATTATACTAGTGCCGAATGGACAAAGTTGCAGGCCGATTATAGCCAATTAAAAAAGGAGCTAGAAGTACAGATGCAACTTTGGGAAACACTTATCTAATCTTTACTATATCGGAAGACTATGCATAGTATTGCTGTTGAAAAGTAATACGAATAACATTCGGTGGTTACTCACTCTTCGAGTTAAATTGCATTTGGCTCAATCGCTATTCATATGTTTAATATGTACACTAAGTATTTGTTCAATGCAAATTTGAGAGGGCCTAAGTTTTGTGTAATAGTTATTGCGTTAAGTATAATTACTAATCGAGCAATTAGTCAAACATTTTTGAATGGCAATTTCGAAAACAATAGCGCAGGTGTTTGCAATTTTATTTTATCCACTGCTTCTTTTAACAACACCATGGCCAACACGGTGTCATTTGGCTCAAATAGCTCTATAGCAATTATTGATAGTTTTTGTATTGCAACCAATCCGCAAAATGGTCATTGGTTTATCAACCTAAAAAACTACCCACTGTCTATGATCGGCAAGTTGGCACTTGAACTTTCATCTAACTTAATTGCCGGTAATACCTATCAAATAACCTACTTTGAAAAATCGGAACCGAACGCTTTTCCTAATGATACAATCCTAATTGGATTATCGTCTATTGATACGTTATTTGGATTTTCTATCCATAAATCACTTCCCGATACGTTAGGCTGGAGCCAAAAAATATTCAATTTTGTAGCCCCAATAACTGGCAAGTATATTACCATTCAAGCTAATACGGGTCCTACTTCTCTAGGATATTCACAAACTTTTCTCGATAATTTTTCAATCACCCAGATTTGTCCATCAGCGTTTAGTTTAGGTAGCGATACCACTTTATGTCCGAGCCAAATAGTAAAACTTACGTCATCAATACCAAATGCATCTTATGTGTGGCAAAATTCTATCACTAATGACACTTTCATAGTGAACAGCTCTGGAAATTAATGGTGTAGCATTACTCAGGCAGGATGTCCCCCTGTTTTAGATACTATATCAGTTAATTATTTTGCCAATAATCCAATTATAACAAGTCAGGTACTTCTATCGCTGAATTGCTTTGGCGATAGCAATGCTGTAGGGTTAGCCTCGGCCACCTTGGGGGTCTTGCCTTATAGCTTTCAATGGTTCGATAATGTAATGCAAGTTAACGATACCGCTACCGGACTCAAGGCAGGAAACTATTTAGTGGTTGTTACCGATGCTAATGGTTGCCACGATAGTACTCACCAAATTTTTACACAACCCAAGAATATTTTCGTATCCAATTCATTTACACAAAATGTAAGTTGTTTTGGTTTTAGTGACGGCGCATCAGCTATTAAAATAGACAGCGGTGGTGTTGCTCCGTTTAGTTTTGCCTGGAATACAATTCCTGTAATTGCTAATGATTCAGCATTGGGTTTGGCTGCCAATTCCTATACAGTAACAATTACCGATAGCATTGGTTGTTCGGTTCAATCAATAATCACTATCACACAGCCTAATTTATTATCGGTGAGTACCTCCATTATTCAAAACGAAACTTGCTTCGGAATGCATGATGGAATTGGCAAAATAGATAGCATAACCGGAGGTACCTTGCCATATAGTCTTATGTGGAATATCGCTAATCAACAAACCAACGATACCGTAACCAACCTACCAGGTGGTCAATATATGGTTGTAATAACTGATGGACACAACTGCAGCGCAACTGATACCATTAACATAGTGGCGGCGCCTTTGTTGACTGCACAATTGGCCATTAATACAAATGTCTTATGCCACGGTGATTCAAGTGGTGCTGTCAAAGTAGTCAACATAAGTGGTGGTACAGGAGTTTACAGCTACATGTGGAATACCAATCCAGTACAAACTAATTCAACGGCATCTTCTTTACCAGCCGGTACCTACTCTTGTATCATCCATGATCAAAACAACTGTGTTTACATAGATAGCATTACATTAACAGAGCCCCCACCAATAACTAACTTAATTGCTTCTACTCTATCCAACGTTAACTGCTATGGTGATAGCACAGGAATAATTACCGCCACATTGCCAAATGGAGGCTCTCCCCCATTTTCCTTCCACTGGAATACAATACCTTCTCAGACCACACAAAGCGTATCAAATGCTACTGCTGGCATTTATACTGTAACGGTAACTGATAATCACGGCTGCCAATCGAGTGATACGACAATAGTTACACAATCTGCTCCACTTACTAACTTTGCCATAACAAGCACAACGAATGCTTCATGTATTGGTGTCGACAACGGAACAGCAACCGTTAATACACCTTCTGGTGGTATGCCTCCTTATACTTACTCCTGGTCTTCCGTTCCCATGCAGTTTATGCAAACCGGTATTAATTTGCCGGCAGGCCTTTATACAATTACCGCTACCGATCAGTTAGGTTGTAAAATTGATGCTCATGTTCAGATTGGAATCAATGGAGGCATTCTTGCCAATTTATTTGCTATCAACCCAACGTGCAGTGGCTTTACCAATGGTCAGCTAGTTTCTATCATTACTGGCGGAACTAAACCCTTCACTTACAACTGGAATAATAACAGTTATTCAACTCCTAATCTTCAAAATCTAGCTGAAGGTTTTTACCTGCTAAGAGTGACAGATAGTGCAGGATGCTCGGATACAGCTAGCGCCCGATTAGTTGATCCACTGCCTTTGAAAATAGAAACATATAGCACAAAGTATTCTAATGGATTTGAAATAAGTGCTTTCGGGGCCAGCGACGGTAATATTATTTGTTCTGTTAGTGGAGGTTCGTACCCCTATCGATACAATTGGAACAATGGTGAAAAAGTGCCCAATATCCATGGCTTACCAGCTGGAGAATACCACGTGGTAGTAACTGATTCACAAGGGTGCGTTATTACTGATGATATTACGCTTCGCCAAATCGAAATTTTAGCCATGCCAACTGGCTTTACCCCCAATGGAGACGGCGATAATGATTATTACGTGATTAAAGGAATTGAAGCATACCCTAGCAATACCTTTTCTGTATTTAATCGTTGGGGAAATAAGGTGTACGAACAAGAGAATTATAACAACAGGTGGAATGGTCAAAGTCATTTGCGTATTGACCTGCCAATTGGTACTTACTATGTAGTTTTAAAGGATTCGAACGACACTACAATTAAAGATTCGTACGTTGACTTACGTCGCTAGAAAAATTACAAAACATCAAAAGTTTCACTCGGAAGCAGCACCGGTTGTTTAGCCAAGTTTACATACTGTGTGCCCGAAATCACCGAGTGCCGATCCACTTTACGTGGACCTTCAATAATCCAGTCTTTTAATTCTTTCTTATCGAAGCGGCATTCGTTGCAAATAAAGCTTTCAACTTCACCCCACTTATCCTTACGGGCAGTTACACGTAATATTTCATTACCTGCCATCCATACAGCCACTTTACCGTTGCACTTTTCATGCTTGCAATCGCGGTGGGCATCAAAGGGTTTGGTATTCCATACTCGGCTTTTAAAACGAAAGGTTCGATCAGTCAGGGCTCCTACTGGACAAACGTCAATCATATTGCCGCTAAAATCGTTGTCAACGGCATGCTGAATATAGGTCGAAATTTCAGCATGATCGCCACGATTAATTATTCCATGAACTCGTTCATCCGTAAGTTGATCGGCAACATAAGTACAACGATAGCAAAGAATACATCTTGTCATATGTAACTTAATCTTATCGCCAATATCTATTTTTTCAAATGTACGTCTGTCAAATTCGTAACGTGTTCCTGCAGCGCCATGCTCATACCCAAGGTCCTGAAGGTGACACTCCCCTGCCTGGTCACAAACCGGACAATCAAGTGGATGATTGATTAGTAATATTTCCACTACTCCTTTACGAGCCTCTTGAACCTGAGCAGATAATCTATTTTGTACTTCCATACCATCCATCACAGTTGTGCGACAACTGGCTACCAACTTTGGCATTGGGCGTGGGTCCTTTTCACTCCCTTTGGTTACTTGTACCAAACATGTACGGCACTTACCACCACTACCCTCTAGCTTTGAGTAGTAGCACATAGCCGGAGGGACATTGTGCGTAAGTTCTGCATTTTGCTCTGCCATCATTCTAGCAGCATTTAATAT
>DAIMNW010000303.1:0-1797 GCA_036719905.1 Chitinophagales bacterium | reverse complement strand
GTAAACGAGCAGAAGCTTGGACAGTAGAGGTGATTGAAAGCATGGAGTAACATCATTCATTAATATTTTCTTCACCCAATTATTTACCGTGAACCGGATTGTTTATTCCTACCAAGAATTTACTGAGTTATTAGAATGGAAAAAATTCTCTTCCATATTCATCATCACTGATACAAATTGTAAGCGACATTGCCTGCCAGTATTATTGTCACAATTTCGATGGTTAAAAAAAGCAAGTATTATTTCCGTTTCGGCCGGAGAGCAGTTTAAGAATATCGTGACAGTCCAAAAGGTTTGGCACCAACTTGTTAAACAAGGGGCTAGTCGACAAACCATTATTCTGAATCTGGGAGGGGGAGTGGTAACCGACATGGGAGGATTTGTGGCAAGTACATTTTTTAGAGGTATTCCATTTATAAATATTTCTACTACCATAATGGGCATGGCCGATGCATCTATTGGTGGTAAAAATGGAATCAATCTTTCGAACTTTAAAAATCAGGTGGGCACTTTCAATTTGCCTTTGGCAACCTGTATTTTTCCAGTTTTTCTAAACACTTTGCCGCAGATTCATGTAAAAAATGGATTGGCCGAAATGATAAAGCATAGCATTCTGGATTCGAAATCACATTTTGAATACATGAATCAGTTGAGCACACTAGCCCCTGAGAAAATATTTGAACTAGTGCCATTATCGATTGAGTTTAAACAAAAAATTGTTGAGCAAGATTATAAGGAGCATGGGATGCGAAAGATTTTAAATTTTGGGCATACGCTAGGGCATGCCATTGAAAGTTCTCATTTGAAAAACAAGAAACAGATGCTTCATGGCTATGCCATCTCTTACGGCATGTGGCTGGAAACTATGCTGAGCATGGCTTATGTAGGCTTAGAAACCACTGACGCAAACAAAATATTTGCTTTGCTGGAGAAACATTATGGTTTACTAAAGGTAGATTCTACACAAAAGAAAAAATGGATTGAGATTGCCATTCACGACAAGAAGAATAATGGGGCTGGAATAAATTTTGCTTTGATTGAAAAAATCGGGAAACCTATTATTGATGTTCGTTTAACCAAACAACAAATATTTGATGTCATTCGCCACTATTAAGTTTACACAGAAACATTTGTGTGGTAAAGTGATTTTGCCAGCTTCTAAAAGTTTGAGCAATAGGGCATTGATAATACAGGCTTTGTCTGGTAATAAAATTCTTATTGAAAATATTTCAAATGCTGATGATACCATTCAACTGCAGAATGCTTTGGCTGCCATAGCAGCAGGCCAAAGTGAAATTCAAGTAGGAAATGCCGGCACTTCTTTTCGATTTTTAACAGCTCTGCTAGGTATGAAAAAAGGGGAGTGGCATTTACATGGAGATGAGCAAATGGAGCAACGACCTATTGAACCCTTGGTTAATGCTTTGGTTCAACTGGGAGCAAAAATAGAATACTTGAAAGCAGAAGGTTACCCACCACTAAAAATAACCGGCACTCAACTTTCTGGTGGAAAAATTGAGTTGGATGGAGGCATTAGTAGCCAATTTGCTTCTGCTTTGATGCTAATAGCCCCAAGGTTAAAGGGTGGTTTAGAGATAGTATTTGCAAAACCGCCTGTGTCACAATCTTATCTGTACACCACAATAGAATTATTGAAGCAAGTAGGAGTTGAATCAAGCATTCAGCAAGCCCAAGGAGTTATTCAATCGGTGACCATTCTGGAGCAAAATTTTCAGCCATGCAAGTATCGCGTTGAATCCGATTGGAGCAGTGCTGCATTTATTTACGAGCTAGTAG
>DAIMNW010000138.1:0-6682 GCA_036719905.1 Chitinophagales bacterium | reverse complement strand
GTTCGTGAGTCTTGTCCAACTCGGCTTTTTTCGCATTCAGAATTTCTACCTGTCGGTTTAAATTCTCTTTGGCCGTTTCAAGTTCTTTTTCCTTTTTGGCTGTATTCTCAATCTTCTGACTGAGCGATTGCTCCTTTTGTTTTACACTAGCTTCACGTTCCTCCGCCTTTTTTAGCCGGGTCTGAATTTCCTTTTCGGTTTCGGCTTTACTCTGTTGAAATTTTTCTTTAGCCTCTAGTAGTTTTTCTTTTTTTAAGGTTTCGGCTTCCTTTTTGGCAGTTTCGAGTATTAATTCTGATTCTTTTTTGGCTTGTTCGGCCGTGTTTTTAAGTGATTTTGAAAAAAATGATTTACCGACAAGTGCACCGATTCCGATGCCAACTATGGCCGCTATACCTGCTATCACTATAGTGATTGGTTCCATTATTATAAATTCTGTTTTTCGTTAAATTGAAATAGTTCATGGTAAAAAGTAAGGGGTGGTTATAACTCCCCCTATTTTTTTATTTAGGCAAAAATAAGAATTTTTAAGCTTAAGGGGGCATCAAAATGCAGGGGATTTTCCTACACCATGCTTTCCACTGCTTAATTTGGTTAAATCTATAAAAACAGTGGAGTTCGTTGATGGAAGAATGGGTTAGTGGCTTCTGGCAAAACAAAAATGTCTAACTCCGACAGATAGCACAATCACGTATTATGCAGTAGTTCATCTAGCTGCTTATCCAAAGCCGTAAGGTGGCCCGTAAAGACTTGCTCATCCATACTACTACCCGGATTTACACTTTCATTCATCATAATGAGAATGTACATGGCCATATAATCCTGCATATCGCGGCCATCGTATTTTTCCATTAGCTCTTTCAGGCGCTTTTCAATATTGGCCGCCGCCTGCTTCACCTTGTCTTGCTCTTCGGCTTTTATACGCAGGGGATACGAGCGGTCGGCTATTTTTACGCTATTGTTGATGAGGGTATCCATGTGATTGCAAGCATTAATTATTTATCACCGCAATACATTTATCTACTTCTTTTATCATCTCGTTTAAGATAAGTTTCATTTCGGTTTTCTTGCCTTCTTCTTCTTCGGTAAGGGCCTTGGCTACTTTCAGCATTTTCACCTGTTCATGCAAATCAGCATTTTCTTTTTGCAGGGTTTCTTTTTCAGTTTCCGATTTCATCCATTGCTCTTCGAGCTTCGAGTTCGAAGCCTGCAAATCGGCATTAAGTTTTTTTTGCTCTTCAATCTTTTGCTGTACCAGTTTTATTTTCTCCTGAATGGAGCCTAATTGGGTAATAGTTTCTTGCATGTTATATGGGTAGTTAATTTAGTAATGCGAATGTAAGTGCTAGGCAACTAATGGTGGGTTTATTTTTTTTCACTTAGTAACTTTCGGTAAAGGGTGGCCACATCATCGGTAAGGCGGCCAACCCCAAACTTATGATTAACGCTCTCAAATCCTTGGCGACCCATGCTTTCGCGTACATGGCGGTTGGCTATTAGGTTTTTTACATGCTGTGCAAAGGTGTTTACATCCTGGCTGTTGGCCAAAAAACCGGTGACACCCTCTTCTACCACATTGGCCACACCGCCCACCTTGGTGCTTACCACCGGCTTGTTAGCGGCTAAGGCTTCAATTAGACTTACGGGTGTGCCTTCATTTAAAGAAGTCATCACCACCAAATCTAAACCGGCTAAAGCCAAGGGTATATCCTGAATCCAGGAGGTGAAAATAACCGGCGCCGAGTCGGGCGTAAACGTGCTTTGAAGTTGCCAATGCTTATTCGAAAAAGAGATGGACGAATCGACACAGAGCTGTTCTACCTTGGTTCGGTCTTCTCCATCGCCAATAATAAAAAAGCGAACTTTTTGGTGGGTACTCTCCAGCACTTTTTTCACCACTTGAATAAACATGGCATGATTCTTAACGGGCACCAAACGACCAATAATCCCAATAGCTATTTCATCATCGGCTAATTGATACGTGCTTCTGAATTTTTGCCGCATTGCAGGCTGGTCATTTTGAAAGCGCATTAAATCAAAACCGAGCGGCACCACCGTTATTTTATCGGCCGGGCATATTTTAAAATCTTTCGACAATTCTTTTTTCTGCAAATCGCTAATGGCTATTATAGCCGTTGATTTACGTGCCAGCCAACGTTCAATATTGACAAAAACCTGATTCACTACCGGGTTGAAATAAGAGTGAAAAACGTGACCATGAAAGGTGTGAACTATCACCGGCACCTTCATTTGCGCAGCAGCAAAACGCCCAAGTGCGCCTGCTTTGGCTGCATGGGTATGCACTATATCGGGCTTGAAGTCGCGGATAATTTGCTTAATCTCGGCAAGTGCTTTTCTGTCTTTTAATGGATTAAGGCTTCGGTACATGCCATTTACATATTGCGCTTTTAGCCCCAAACTTTCTACAATAAATTCGCTGCTGGCTTCCGATTCATCTTTGTGACCGGCTATTAATAAAGTTTCAAATTCGGGTGCTAGGTACTTGGTAAGATAGGCAGCATTATAAGTAGGGCCACCCAGATTAAGACGGTTGATTATACGAAGTACTTTAGGCATTTATTTGGAATTAGAATTAGTATTGGTCAAATCCACTGCACAGTTAATTAATAAAATATTTTTTCCACCAACTTTGAAAAACAAGTAAGGCCCAAATATGGGCATGCACATCGCCGGGGTTGTTGCTATACAATCGCTGCTTTAGTTTTTTTATTTCTGCTACATCGAAAACTTGTTGTGCGGCAACAAACTCATCGCTGAGCAAATCGTCCTGAATCATGGATTTTAATTCTTTCTGAAACCATTTTAATATGGGTACCTCAAACCCACGTTTGGGCCGGTTGTAAAGCTCAGGTGGAAGCAAACCACGGAACGCATCCTGTACTATTTTCTTTTTCATGGTGCCATCTATTTTATAGCTAGCAGGTAGCGAAAAAGCAAAATCTACCACTTCATGATCAAGAAAAGGCGAACGCACTTCTAATGAATTGGCCATGCTCATGAGGTCTACCTTCACCAACATATCGCCCTGCAATACAAGATGAACATCGGTGAGCAAGTTATCGTTTAGCGTACCGGCCGTTTTTAAATATTGTAAAATTTCTTTTTTTCGGTGCTGATAATCGGCAGCATCAAACGGTAGTTTGGAAAGTTGCTTAGCCTCTTCTTCATTCATCAACGAGCTCCATAACCAATGGCGTTCGGCGGCGCTTAAAGCAGCGCCTTCGGCAAATCGGTCAAGCTGACGAATAGTATTCATCCATTTGCTACCACGTGATTTAGGTAAGGCTTTCCACAGAGGGCCAAGCAATTTTACCGCTTCATTTTTTAAACCACCCTGACGCATTTTGTACTCAGCCATGTACTTATGATAACCGGCAAAAATTTCATCGGCCCCATCGCCACTTAGCGCAACGGTTACATGCTTACGAGTCCGTTGGCTAAGTATGTAAACTGCAATAGCTGATGAATCGGCAAAAGGCTCGTCGATATAATCTAAAATATCAGAAACATGTTCCAGCAGGTCGTCATTACTGAGTTTAAATGTGGTATGATGGGTTTGAAATTTATTGGCCACCAATTCGGCATAATGTGTTTCGTCGTAGAAAGGTTCGTCTTTATACCCAATAGAAAAAGTATGAATGCCTTTTTTGAATTGGCTAGCCAATCCAACTACCACACTGCTATCGATACCGCCACTGAGAAATGCTCCCAAAGGCACATCGCTAATCAGCCTCTTCTTGGTAGCTGATTCTAAAAGTTGATAGAGTTGATGCTGAGCATCAGCGTAGCTGGGTGTTGTTGCAGTGGCGGAAGTATCAGTCAGTTTATAATATGTTCCCTTATTTATATTGTCACCTTGGAGCAAAAGCCAGGAGCCTGCTTCCAGCTTGCTCACATTTTTTAAAATGGAAAATGGTTGAGGGATATAGTTTAATTGCAAATACTGGTAAAGAGAAGTGGTATCTAATTCTTTCTTAATGCCAAATGCAATCAAGGCTTTTAGCTCACTAGCAAAAACTATTTTCTCGTTATCGTGATAGATATGCAGAGGCTTTTTACCGAATCGGTCACGTGCCATAAACAAGGAACCATCCTGTTTGTCGTAAATGGCTAGGGCAAAAAATCCGCTTAACCATTCAAGGCAAGCTTTACCATGGTAGATATACAATTGCAACAATACTTCGGTATCAGAAGTGGTGTGCAACTGAACATTTAAGTCTTTTAATTTCTCAGCGTATAACTCTTGATAATTAAAAATTTCGCCATTAAAAATGATGGTGTAACGCCCATCGGATGATGTGAATGGTTGATTGGCATCGGCACTGGTATCAATAATCGAGAGTCGGCTATGGGCCAGGCCAACTTGATTGTCAGAAAAAAACCCATGTGAGTCGGGTCCCCTTCTCTGCAAGCTTCGAATAGCTTTTTCTAATGATGATGCATAATAATCATGATCAATTTTGTGAAAAGAGTAAAACCCAGCAATGCCACACATTATTTTTTAGCGTTATATGTTCGCAAAAGTATAATTTTACTCTATGATTCACATGGTTCAGTGGTATGACTTGATTGTCACACCATTTTTCATCTACTTATTCTACAAGATTGTTCTTTATGTGAAGACGACGTACTATGCAGATAGCCCAATTGGAGACTATCTCATACCGGCATATATTGCTAAAGTTATAGGAAGCTTGGCTGTTTCGCTCATTTACGATTTTTATTACGAAGGCGGCGATACCCAAATGTATTATTTTGGAGCAAAAAGCTTGTTCAACTCATTTTTCGATTCGCCGGTCTATACCTATAAAATATTCACCATGACGGCCGGTGAATACACCGAAGATATTAAAGAGTATGTACTAGCTACAAGGTACTATTTTGTCCATTATGAATTAACCATAGTTAAAATAGCCGGGGTTTTTAGTTTCTTCACGTTAGCCTGCTATACCTCAATGTCATTATGTTTTGCCATGTATTCGCTTCTAGGTAGCTGGAAACTCTTTGATTTATTGTGCAAACTTTATCCCGATTTAACACGGGAATTGGCCATTAGTTTTTTCTTTCTTCCTTCCATCATATTTTGGGGCTCAGGCTTACTTAAAGATTCTATCACATTTGGCTCCTTGTGCTTGATGGTATACTGTAGTTATCGCATTTTTATTGATCGAAAAATTTCATTTCGAATCCTACTCTTTTTGATCTATGCCATATTGAGCATGCTATGGATAAAACCGTACATCTTTTTAAGTTCATTTCCGGCAGTCTTGTTGTTCGTTTTCTTGCACTATCAGGCTAAATTCAAGGTGAAATTTTTAAAAGTGATTATTTTTCCAATTCTCATTGTCGTGTTTATTTCCATATCTTATATAGTTGCCAATAATCTTAAGGAGCAACTCGGTAAGTTTTCGCTTGAAAACCTGACCAACACGATGCAGAGTTTTCAGGGTTGGCATCAGGCCGAGGCTGAGATGTCGGGTAATTCATCCGGATATACCTTAGGTGATATGGATTATTCTACTTTCGGTATTCTTAAAAAGTTTCCACTGGCGGTTAACGTTACATTTTTCCAACCTTACCCATGGCAGGTGCACAAACCTCTAATTGCCTTATCCTGTCTGGAAAGTATGTTTTTTCTAATTATTACCACCTATGTGATTATACGAGTTGGCTTCAGAAAATCTTTCGCTATTATCATTGATAACCCCCTATTGATTTTTTGCATGTTCTTTAGCATCATCTTTGCATTTGCGGTGGGGATGACCAGTTATAATTTTGGTGCACTTGTTCGATATAAAATTCCATGCATTCCGTTCTTTATTTTCTCAATTTATTTTATTCGATATAAAGGCTTAGGAATTGCAGGCGACAAAGTTGTTGGCAATGATTTTTTTACTTTCAAATGGGTATCAAAGGCGAAAAAGGCTAAAGCCACTTCAAGATTAACTTTATCATCTTAAATGCCATTCAAGCGAATTGTAATTTTTAGTTGTTGTGTTTTCTTCACCGGTTGCTTTTTAGTGCTTGCCGCCTTCAGGTCAGAGAATAAATTAGAGGAGACAAAGCAGCACGTAAATGATAAGTATAGAAAGTGGTTTCTAAATGGACTGGACGAAACCATAATATCCTTAAATGTTTTGCAGGATGCAGTAACTAAAAACGAGTCAATCTTTGAGCTGCAGAAACTTTTCCTACAATCCAGGCTTCACTTTAAAAAGGTAGATCATGCTATTTTGTTTTTTTACCCGGAGAATTATGCAATAATTAATGGTCCTCAGGTTCCTGAATTTATTTCAGCTAATCCCTTCAAGGTTGAACAGCCTACAGGTTATCAGGCTCTAGAGGGTTATCTTTTTGATTCGCTCAAAAAATGGAATGTCGATACCGTGATCTTTCATATTAAGAATACCAAATCCGGATTACAACAAACACGGAATCAGGCTGGAAGCGGTTTAGATGACTATTCCTTAACCCAGTATCTTCAGTCATTTCGCTCAGGTGTTTTAGAAGTGGCCACACTTTCATTGAATGGTTACGACGCTGTTTTTTCTAAGGCCTCATTGCTCGAAGCTGCTGTGCAAATGGTTGGTATAAATGAAAATCTAAATTTATGGCAAGAGTTTAATTTGATTCCGGATGCGACACTTAAGCACCTTTCTAC
>DAIMNW010000015.1:0-22580 GCA_036719905.1 Chitinophagales bacterium | reverse complement strand
AATTTTCTGCTTCAATAGCTTTTGCCTTTTTACGATTGCGATACCAGATATAACCACCTGCCATCACTAGTAAATAAGGACCTGCTAAAAGCATTAATATTCCTGTGTTTAAGCCTAAAGCAGTATTGTTTCCTTGATTAAGAGAAGTTCGGGCAGCTTCGCCACACATTGGGCATTGAGCAAATGCTGCAAGGCACATCAAAAACAAAAAACAAAAAAGTACAAATTGCTTAATCATACCGCAAAGATATAGAATCTCAAATGCTCAACAGAAGAATTGTGGGCTTTTAATTACTTCATGTTGTGAAAAACATGCTGCACATCATCATCCTGCTCAATTTTATCAACCAAAGCCAGCACCTTCTCGGCTGTGGCCTCATCACAATCAACCAAATTGTTTGGAATGCGTTGCAATTCGGCGCTGAGTACATTAATATTTCGGTCTTCGAGCGCTTTGGTCATTTTGCCAAAATCTGTAAAGGCGGTATAAAAAATGATGGCGTTTTCTTCATCGTCAAACATAAATTCTTCGCAACCCGAATCAATCAAATCGAACTCTAGCTCTTCGGCATTGAACCCCTCATTTTTTATTTTAAACACCCCCTTTCGTTCAAAGATAAAGTCGAGCGAACCGCTCTTCCCAAGAGCGCCATCCAGTTTAGTAAAGTACGATCGTATATTAGCAACGCTTCGTGTGTTATTATCTGTTGCGCATTCAACATAAATACCCACCCCACCTGGGGCATATCCTTCAAAAGTAACTTCTTCGTAGTTTGCCGTGTCTTTGCTGGCGGCACGTTTAATAGCACCATCAATTCTATCTTTGGGCATGTTTAATGCCTTAGCGTTTTTAATAATGGTTCGCAACCTTGCATTGGTTTCCGGGTCGGGTCCACCGCTTTTTACTGCAATAGCTATTTCTTTGCCAATTCGGGTAAAAGCTTTGCCCATTTTATCCCATCGAGCAAACATTTTGTGTTTTCGCTTTTCAAATATCCTTCCCATGTTTTTATTGATTTTTTTTACAAATGTAAGCGACGTTCAGAAATTATTTTTTACGATTTCTAGCAATTTCAATCATTCATTAAAAAGGCCGGCTTCGTGGTCTTGTTTTGAGCCTTGAATGCCCACTAGTTCACCAACACATCTTTTGGATAGGGGGAGTGTGGTAGTGATTTAAACATTTTGAAAACAATCCGATTGTTTTTTTTGAACAGAAGCGAATAGGCGGTGGTGGCAAGAATAACTATATCAACCCACAAAGATTTGTGATGGTAGTACCAATCTTCTAGTTGCGCCTTGTAAGGAAAAACGCGATTTTTATAGAAATCTAATGGATCAGAAAACTCTTTCTGGCTGGTAACCAACCACTCTTCATCACGAAAAACTAAAGATCCAATTCCGGTAATTCCGGGCTTGCTTTTTGAAATAATCGCTTGAGCTTCTGTTTGATAATAGGAAAAGTTTAGTGGTGGTAATGGCCTTGGCCCCACCAAGCTCATATCACCCAACAAAACATTAAAAAGTTGAGGAACTTCATTCAATTTTGTCATGCGTAAAAATTTGCCGAAGGCCGTTACCCTTGGATCGTTCCGCAGGGTGTAGTCAACAATAGGGTTCATGGGTGTTGAGCTTCTCATGGTTGCAAACTTTAGCATTTCAAAAGTAGCCCCCCCAATGCCCATTCGTGTTTGTCTAAAAAAAACGGTGTGGTCAGAAGAGGCAAGAAGCAACAGGCTAATAATGAATATAAATGGAAAGAGAATTGCCAGCAACACCAAGGTGAAGAACAGATCAAACAATCTTTTAATAACCAAATACATAACAAAGAATAAGACGACAAATATTACAACAGATTTTATTACAACCTTTAAAAAGGAAACAGTTGGCAAAGTAGCAAATAAAAGCGGCAAAATGGGACGAAGCTTTAGGATTAAATTATTATTAATTATTATTTAACAGGATTCTTTTCTGCTAGGTGTATCTTATCTTCGACGCAAACAAATGATAGATATTCATTCTCACGTAGTGCCAGCTATTGATGATGGTTCGCCGGACATAGAAACCTCCCTTAAGCTATGCAGAGGATTAATGGAGCTTGGTTTTAGTGGCGCCATTGCCACACCACATATTATTAGCGATATCTATCCCAATACCGAAATAAGCATTGCCCAATCGTTTCATCTGCTCAACGACAAACTTCAAGAGAACAAGGTTCACTTTCCCTTGCGCTATGCCGCTGAATATTTGCTGGACGAAACAGTGCATTCTAAAATACAAAGAGGTGGAAAGCTTTTGTGTGTGGATGGTAATGAAGTACTGATAGAGTTTTCCTATGCCGAGGAGCCGGAAAACATTACAGAATTAACTTTTCCATTACAATTGCAAAATCATTCGCTAATTTTGGCACATCCCGAGAGATATCGATACTGGCATGGCGATTTTGCAAAATACAGGTGGCTTAAAGAGTTGGATTTAAAATTTCAAGTTAACGCCCTGAGCCTTACCGACTATTATGGCACCAAAGTGAAAGAAATGGCGAACGAACTCTTAACGAAAGGCTTAGTAGACTATATTGGTACCGACCTGCATCATGAAAAACATTTACATGCGCTTACTAAACACTTTGGAAAATCAGGAATAAGCCAATTGGTTACTAAATATAAATTAAAAAATGCAAAAACTGAATTGGGGTAGTTTCCTCACCATAGTTTTATCAATCACGTGCCTAATTATTGGCATATCTTCTTGTCAGGGTCCCAAGCAATTGTATTACCTACAAGGGCTCAACGACACCACCTTTAAAAACGCCTCTTCTTATATTGAACCGGTGGTTCACATTGGCGATCAACTTTATATTTTTGTTAGTAGCTCTAATACAGAAGCATCAGCAGTTTATAATTTGCCCAACTTTTCGGTAGCCTCAGCCAATATGTCTGCTGGTCAAACACAGAACAACCCCGTTTCGGGATATTTGGTTGACAACAACGGCCAAGTGACTATGCCTAAAATAGGAAGTATAACAGTAGCTGGGTTGACTTACAATCAAATTAAGAGTAAAATTGGAACCCAGCTTTCAGAATATTTGAAAGACCCAATTGTGAGTGTTCGATTGCTTAACTATCGTGTTACGGTTCTGGGTGAGGTAAATCACCCAGGTACATACTCCATTCCTTTTGCTGACATTAATGTTCTACAAGCTTTGGGGCTGGCAGGCGACCTAACTATCAATGGTGTTCGGAAATCAATCCTTCTTATAAGGCAATCTGATACTGAGCGTCAAACATTTCACCTTGACCTAACCGACAAAGAACTTATTCACCATCCAGCCTATATTATTCAAAGCGGCGACGTAATCTATGTGCAACCCAACAAGACGAAGATGAATACAAGTTCAACCTTCTTCCAGATTTGGCCTGCAACCGTAAGTGCTGCCACATTGCTTATACTAGTACTAAAATATTTTTCGCTTTAATAATGTCAGATAATAAAAGGTTAAATCAGGAGGTTACAATAACTGAAATAGTAGAAAACATACAAAAACATCTATCTGCCTATTGGCCGATTTATATAGTTTCTATTTTTATTTGTGTGCTATGCTCATGGCTATATCTGCGATACACATCCCCTGTATATTTAGTAGAATCAAAAATTTTAATTAAGAATGAAAACGGGGGATTTAATACAAGTGATCAAAAGGACATGAGCATTTTTGAGCTTTTTAATAATGACAAAGTAATTGAAAATGAAGTTCAAATATTAAACAGCAGGCCTGTAATACAAGAAGCCGTGATTAATGCGAATGCCCAGGTAAAAATATCGCAAAATGCAAGAGTTAAAGACGTGCAGGTACCGTCCCGGTTTCCTTTTACCATTATTCCTGTGCATCCCGACTTAACCTTTTGGAGCTCACCAGCCGACCTGATTTTTGATGGAGCTAAGCACTCTTTCAAAATAAATAAAGCAACATTTCCTCTTGAAAATGGTCAGCGTATAGTTGTCAATAAGCAGGATACATTTCTCGTTCGTTGCGATCCAACAAAATTGGCGGCATGGAATAATAAGCCATTCAAGATAGAGGTGGCTTCTTTAGACGCTACCGTTACCCAAGCCATTAACAATTTAACCATAAAAACAGAAGGGGCGTCAACATCTATTATTAGTTTAAAGATGAACGCTACCGAGCCGAGCCTTGGCATTGATTTATTAAACGCAATTATACGAGCATATAATAGAGCTGATTTGGAGGACAAGCGACTAATTGCTCAATACACACTCAATTTTATAGGTGAACGACTTAACTTGGTGGCCAACGAACTGGATGTAGTAGAACAAAGCCTCGAGTCGTATAAATCTCAAAACGAAATAATCGACATCAGCGAACAAAGCAAAATATTTCTAGGCGCAGTTCAACAGCAAGATCAAGAAATTGGCAAAATAAAAACCCAGCTTTCGGTACTGGATGAAGCAGAAAAATATATTAAAGGCAAAGGAAATAATCCCGGCTCTGCACCCTCATTAATAGGCATAGAAGATCCGCTTCTTTTGAGTATGCTGTCGCAATTATATACAGCCGAATTTGAACTCAACCGGCAAATTCAGATTACTGGTGAAAAAGATGATGCCACCATTGTTAAAAAACAAAATGTAGAGCAACTACGCCAAAGCATTCACGAAGCCATCGAAAACTCACGATCCAACTTAAAAATTAATCTAACCCGTCTTGAGAGCGAACTGAATAAGCAAAACAACTTGCTTAAAATGATTCCAAGCAAAGAAAGAGCGTTGGTCAATATTAGCCGACAGCAAGCCATTAAAAACTCCATTTATACATTCTTGTTGCAAAAACGTGAAGAAGCCGCGATTTCATTCGCATCAACGGTTAGCAGTTCTAGACTGATTGAACCATGTTACAGTTCAAAGAAGCCAATTAAGCCCGTTCCCATCATGATTGTTCTTATTGGATTTTTATTGGGCATCCTACTTCCCACGTTGTTCGTTTTCTTCAAAGAGAAGCTTAACACCCGTATTCATAGCATTACTGATATAAAAGAACGCACCAACTACCCCATTCTTGGCCAAATATTATTTGAATCAAACCTAAAGGGCTTTGCTATTGATGAGAAGTCACGGTCATTTGCTGCCGAATCTTTTCGAACCATTCGAACTAAGCTGAGCTACTACATTAATGGCAAAGAAAAGAAAGTAATAATTGTAAGCTCCAGTATTCCTGTTGAAGGAAAAACATTTTTTACACTTAATATTGGAAGAAGCTACGCATTGATTGGCAAACGAACCGTGTTGCTTACGGCCGACTTACGTAGGCCAACCCTGCATAAAATATTTAACTTAAATATTAAAAAAGGCCTTAGTAATTACCTGGTAGAAATGGCAACCGCTGAGGAAATAATATATCCAACTCAAACAGAGAATCTTTTTATCATACCGGTTGGGCCCATACCACCCAATCCTTCAGAATTACTTTCTGGCCCAATAATGAATAGCCTCATTACCAAATTACGAGAGGACTTTGATGTAATATTAATTGACAGCCCACCACTTGGGCTAATTTCTGATGCTGAAATCTTAAGTCAGTATGCCGATGCCAGCATTTTTCTAACGCGATATAATCACACCCCAAAAGAAGTATTTGAAAACTTGATGCACGACCTAAACACCAGCAAGGCGTTTAAAAACTGCAGCATTATATTTAATGGAATCAAGACAACCGGATTGGGCGATAGAAACAAATATAGCTACGGGTACAAATATGGATATGCATATGGACTGGAAGCTCAGAAGAAAAAGTGGTGGAGTAGATAAAGAGCACATTATCAAAAAGAATATGATCTAAGAAAAATGAGAGAGCAAATCGAAGAAATAATTTCAAAGGTTCATCAAAAAAATATTTGGGACGAAGAACCGGTTTATTGTTTTACATCTGATGTAGATTGGGCATCGGAAGCTGTTATGGATAATTTTTTTAGTCAGATTGATCCCCTGGAAATAAAGCCAACATTATTTGTAACACATCCGTCTGAAATAATACAAAGCTATTTTAATGCAGGTAAGATTGAAAGAGGAATTCACCCGAACTTTTTAGCCAACAGCTCACATGGCAACAGCTTTAAAGAGATAGTTGAAAATTGTATACAGTGGGCACCCGAATCGGATAGTTTTCGTTCACATAGAGCATTTGATGTAACGGACATTACACATTTGTTGCAGAGGGATTATGGATATAAATATATGTCCAATCAAATTACCATTTTACAGGATTTTATTCGCCCCATATTTCATGAATCACGGCTAATTAATTTTCCTGTTTTTTTTGAAGATGGCACTCATCTCTATAATGAATTGCAATTCAATCTAGATTCCTATCAGAAATACTTTACTTCGCCGGGAATTAAAATAATTAGCTTTCATCCGATGAACTTTGTTTTTAATTCGCCAACAATGCCATTTATGAGAGGCTTAAAAGATTCTTTAACAAGGGAGGAGTATAGCAATATCACAAGCAATACCATTAAAAAACTAAAAAACAAAGATGCCGGTGTGGGCGAAATGGTGCTAAACATAATTCAGTTTGTAAAGCGAAACAATTACAAAATAATGAGCTTAAGGGAACTGTATCACACCCTAAATCTTTAACCATGGCAATTTTAAACTCCTCTAGATTAACGCTAAAGCCAGTGGTAGAAGAAGATTTGGAGGCCATCCTTCGAATTCAGACAGACAGAGAAGTTCTTAAGGCTATGCGTTTTAAAAAATTAACTCTAGATGATCAAAAAAAATGGTTTCAATCTTTAGGGAATTCTACTCTTGCTTTTTCGGTTTTTAGAAATGGTTTTAACGAATCAAGAGAATTAGTAGGCTTGGCAACTGTTAATAATATCGACCACCACCACAAAAGAGCATCCTGGGGCTTAAAATTTAAAATAGGGGAGCAGAACCATGGATTTGGTTACGAAGCTTCTCTGTTATTAATGAACTATTGTTTTACCAAGTTGGGGCTGCACAAAATGTTTGGAGATTCAATTACTGAAAATATTGCATCAAGAAAAATGTGCAAAAAAATTGGGTTAACGGAAGACGGAATTTTAAGACAACATTTTAACATCGACGGCAAGTTTCACGACTTGGTCTATTTTGGAATTCTTAAAGAAGAGTTCTATGAGCGCAATCAAACCATACTTGAAACACTTAATATACGCATAGAGCCTTAATAAATGAGTGTTCGGACCAGAAAGGTAACTAGAAGAAGTAGAGGGCTGAATTGAAAATAATAAGTAGAAAATAAAACAGCCCCCCTGTATAAATCAATAACACATTGTCAATTAACAAAACAAACAGCAAGATGAAAAGTGGGATAAAAGAGAAGCTAGGAAGAGTGCCCTACTTTGGCAAAATCATTACACGAAAATATTATGCCACTGGCACTGGCACATTGGTGGTTAATTATTTCTTCAAAAAAATACTTCGAATAAACAGGGGCGCTGATTTGTTATTGCATTTCACCTCTCAATCCAATCAGTTGTCGAAGATAAAATTCGACAAAAAAAACCCTTCGTCTGCGTCCATATTTCTCAGTCTTGCTTCTTCAGGGCATTGCTATTATCAAGCCATCAATGGATTAGAAATTGGTGTAGGTGCATTGTGGGCTCCGGGATGTCAATTTATTTCAGCCAATCATAATTTTACCAACCTCAAAAAAAGTTCGGCAGCGAAACCTATTATCATTGGTGAATATGTGTGGATTGGCGCCAACGTGGTTGTTTTGCCCGAAGTGATTATTGGTAATCATGTAATTATTGGGGCTGGATCAATTGTGACAAAGTCTTTTGCCGAAAATACAATTGTGGCAGGCAACCCAGCTCGAGCAATTGCCAATAGATGCTTTGTATGTAAAGACAAAATACCGTTGGGTCAAACCTGGTGCACAAAGTGTAACCCATAATACAAACTAGGGGAAAGTAAATTTAATGTCAAGAACAATTCTAAAGCTGATGTATGCAAGGGTAAAATCGAAGTATAAGGAGATTAAGAACAAAATTCTTAAATCGGAGTTTAATAAGCACACTACGCAATTGTTATCAGGCACCGTAGTTTCGCAAATGTTGCCTGTTGCATTTAGCCCAATATTGTCTAGGGTTTATACGCCAGAAGATTTTGGCGTTTGGGCTATTTTTATAAGTCTTACAGCCATTCTTGCTTCTATTGTAAATGCCCGATATGAAGGGGCCATAGTATTAGCCAAAACGTATAAACGAACACAACAATTAAATGTGCTCTGTTTTTATATCGCAATAGTTTTTAGTCTGCTTACAGCAGCTATTGTACTTTTGTTTCATACGCAGGCAAGCCAGTTACTCAACTCAGACAAAATTGATAAATGGTTATTCCTGCTTCCGGTAGCAGCTTTATCCGCCGGACTTTTTAATGTTGGCAATGGCTTTAGCACGAAGCATAAAAAATTCAAAACAATTTCTCAAGCATTAATAATTAAAGCAGGTGTTACGGTTGGGTTTCAATTATTGGCCGGCTATTTTTTTTTAAAAGGTCCAGGGGGGCTTATTGTTGGGCATGTTCTTGGGTTGCTATTAGGTAACAATGCAATTCTTAAGGGAGCGTTATCGATTGAAATAATAAAACAACACTCTAACAAAAAGAGCTTGGTGTTGGTGGCAGCTAAGTATAAAAATTTCCCCCTATATACACTCCCCTCTACGTTTATCAATACCTTAAGCCTTAACATAAACGATTTTTTAATCTCAAAAAACTTTGGGCTTAGTGCCGTGGGTCAATATTCTGTTTCCAAAAAGCTAATTGGTTTACCATCGTCTATGATAGGTGGAGCCATTGGTCAAGTTTATCTGCCAGCAGCTGTAGAGCAAAAAAATAAGCTGGGAAACACTACAGCTATGTTTAATAGCACACTTAAAAAATTGATAATGGTAGCGTTCCCGATTTTTGCAATTCTTTTTTTTGTCGTTCAACCTTTAACCGTTTTGGTTTTTGGGCCTCAATGGGTGGACGCCGGGCTTTACTCTAAAATATTAATTCCTCTTTTTCTAATACGGTTGATTAGCAGCGGACTTTCGAATACCTGCATTGTATATGAAAAGCAATACATTTCTACCATTATTAATATCATTCTATTTGTATCCATCGTCATCGTTTTTTTAGTGGCCCAGTATTTAAAATGGAGTTTTGTTCAAACGCTTTATTTATATTCAGCCGTATTGAGCCTCGAATATTTGTCATTTATTTTTGTTTACTGGAGATTGTCACAAACTAGAGCTTCAACAACCCGTCAACTGGAATAGTAAAATTCAACAAACGATAAACGTCGAAAAAAATCTGCTACTTATATAAGTGTAGGTATGCTAACTTTGGGGGCCCAATCCATTTTATATATGCAAATCAGCCGGTTGATTCAGAAAATAATTATACGCACTAACGGTTGGTTGTGGCTTCGGGCGTTTCAGGCAATAGTACCCAACATCAAAATTGGCAAAGGCGTCATTTTTAAAAACAAGCCAAGAATTCTGTCCACAAACGAATCGAGAATAATAATTGGTAATAATGTGGTACTCAACTCGGCCAACTTTGGCTATCACGTTAATATGTTTGGTCCGGTAAAGCTAATGGCCGATGGCCCCAACGCCGAAATATGTATTGGCGCCAACACCCGTATTCATGGATCATGCCTTCATGCCAGAAAAAAAATAGTGATAGGCAGTAATTGTTTGATAGCAGCGAATTGTCAAATTATGGATTCAAATGGTCATCCATTACTCATGGAAAATCCAAGTGAAAGAATTAACTCAGTTGATGAACCAATGGAAGTACTAATTGGGGACAATGTTTGGTTGGGTACGGGAGTCGTAATTTTACCCGGTTCAATAATTGGTGAAGGATCAGTAATCACGGCCAATAGTGTTGTTAAGGGCGTCGTGCCGCCCAACTCAATTTTTGGTGGAAATCCTTCGCAATTGATAAAGCAATACAAATCATGAGGCCGACCGTATTAATTGTATCCTATTCTTTTCCGCCAGCCAATTCCCCGGCCGCTCAAAGAACATACTACTTTGCTAAGCACCTCCCAACACACGATATACATCCTGTTGTGCTGACGACATCTAAAAATATTTCCTCATTGGGGTATGGCCAATCGATGTCCTTTGGAACCATGGAAGTAATTGATACCGCAGGCGGCGCTAGAGTGAACCACGATAATCTGAAGGATCGAAAAAATTCCAGGCAGATTATCAGTAATAGTATTATCAAAAAAGCAATTGCACAACTACTCATTCCTGATAGAGGGATAATTTGGCTACGCCAAGCTCTTAAGCTCGGCTCAACATATTTAGAGAATAACCACGATGTTGCATGTGTTTTTGCTAGCGCACCATCTTTTACCAATCTTATAATTGCATGCATTCTTTCCAAGCGATTTAACAAAAAGCTTATTCTTGATTTTAGAGATTTCTACTATACCAATGCTTCACAAAGAAGAATTTTCCCACTCTATTTTCTTGACAAATGGCTCGAGAGGCTTTTTATAAAAAGAGCCGACCATTTAATTTTCATTTCTAAGAGAATGAAAAAGAAATATGACCAACAGTATTCAATAAATCAATCCCAATCATCACTGATTTATAATGGATTTGATAATAATGATTATAAGAAGGATTCTATGGCTGTTCCAAGCCCGGATATTTTACAGATACTTTTTGCCGGCTCATTGTATTTAAATACCATTCACGAAAGAAACATTTTCCTGCTTTTGGATCTACTGGCCCAACTTCATGATGCCGGCAGGATTGACATACAAAAAATAAGAATCGATATAGCTGCTGATATGCCTTCTGAATATATGGCTAAAATAAAGGAACATAAATTAGGGCCTATAGTTAATATTTTAGGGATCATTAGTCGTGATGAAGTTTTAATAAAAATGAATCAAGCCAACCTGCTTTTACACATTTTAGGCAACTCAAAAGAAGGAATGAGCGCAATACCCATCAAAACATTTGAATATATGGCTACACAAAAGCCTATTCTCTTTTTTATTCCAAAGGAATCAGAAATAGATGAAATGGCGGTTGAACACAAGCTTGGTTATATTTGTTATCTGGGGGCTTCTTTTGCAGAGCAAAATATTCGAGAAATTGAAAGAGCCTACAAGGAAATAATCCTTGATAAAAAAACATTCTTGAGCAATAGCACTCAAATAGAAAAATTTAAACGAGAATATCAGGCCGGGGAGCTTGCAGAAATAATTAAAAAATTGACAGAATAAAGATGGCGCTGTACGAATTTTTTATTGGCATGTTTATTCTTGCATCTTTTATTACCCGAACAATTGGAGGAGACGAGGGCTTGATGAGTAGAATAATTGTGGCTGATTTGTTTGGAGCCCTGGCGCTAATCACTTATTTGTTTTATGGTAAAAAATATCTACTCAACTCGAGAACCACCTCATTGTGTTTTTTGTTGCTGACATTTGGCGCAGGAGTTTTGGGATCATACGACCCTTCAAGGTCACTATCCGAGGTTTTTATTTTGCTGTTTCTTGTAGCTATTTTCATTACAGCGGTGTCTCACTATGTAACTTCAAAACAGCTCACCCAATTAATCATTACCGTAGCATGGGCTTCATTAATTGGAGCTACTGTTGGACTTTATGATTCATTTATTGGAGGACACGGACTGCCTCGTATTTTTCCGGAAAGAGCAAGAGGAGAAGCCCTCAGTGGCTTTAGAAATGCTGGGCAGGCGGGTGCCTACATGCTCATAACCATTATTATTTTGTTTGGCTTTTTTTCTAGCAAACTCTTTAATACGCTCAACCGAAAACAAAGAAACATAATCAGAATTAGCCTTCTAGTCTCATTTGTTTTTTTTATTACCACAGGCAAAGTGGCGGCTTATATCGGAATGGCTGTTAGCTTTCTCTCCTATTTTTTATACAAGCGCAACGTTAAAGTTTTGGTTGGCGCTTCATTAGTTGTGCTTGGTATATTTTATATGATAAATACAATAGAAAAAAATTCTCCTGTTATATACAACAGGCTTTTAGTAAAAGTTCAGACAAGAATTCTAGAACCTTATGAAGAAAAAGAAAACTCTGTGGGCTCTCGGTTTCTGCGATCAAACTATGCATCAGCTATACACTCTTTTTCCGACAATCCCTTAACCGCATCCGGTATTGGAGGTTTTATGGGGCGCTATGGTCGTTACGAAGTGCATAGTACCTATCTAAAAATTCTAGGCGAAACAGGCATCATAGGTGTTATTGGCTATCTGTTTTTTTTGTTCTATTTCCTTAAAGTGTTTTATGTTTCATCAACCTATAGTAAAAGCAATCCATTTGCAAGCTACCTCAAAGAGTTAGCGCCCCTTCTACTTGGTTGCTTGGTGAGTTGGGGCTATACGTATCATCTTAGAAAAAGAGAGTTTTGGATACTGTATTTTATAGTGGCCATTACATATTTCTTGATGAAAGAATGGGAAACCCAACAAACATCCGATGAGTCCTAGTTTGCTAAAAATATATTATTGGCTTCCTTCAGTAGTAAAAGACCTGCTATTATCGGTAGCATTATTTAAACAACGAAAATTACGGTATGGTCATTTTTATAAAGACTACTTAAAACGCTATCAATATTTTTATTCTGCATCTAGAGAAATAATTGAAGAATACCAACTTGCAGAATTAAAAAAGCTACTGATTGAATGTGGCGAAGTGCCATATTATGCTCAAACTTTTAAGAAGCAGAATTTAAATAATGCGGAAATAATTTCAGCCAGCACCACCACAGGGCTAATAGAAAAAGTGCCCCAATTACAAAAAGCAACTTTGCAATCACAAAATCCGGATTTGCTTAACCAACACCGAAAAGTTTCCTATACCAATTTTACAAGTGGAACTAGCGGCACACCAACACAAATTCTTTATGATAAAGAATCTTTTCAAATTGGGTTTGCACTTTGGCGAAAATTTCACGACGCCATTGGGTTGCCGGAAAAATTTAAATCAGTAAGGTTGTCAGGAAAAATATTGATTAATCCCGAGGCGAAAGAAGCCCCTTTCTGGGTGTATAATATTTTCGATAGGCAACTCTTTATGTCAACCTATCATCTTAACCCAACTAATTTTCAAGCCTATATAAACAAGCTCAACAAGTTTAAGCCTGATTTTATTGACTCCTATCCATCAGCGATTTATGTGTTAGCTCGTTATATCAACCAGGAAAGAATAAAACTGAGTTTTGCCCCGATAGCTATAGCCACTACAGCAGAAACGCTGCCCGAAAACTATAGAACGGAAATTGAGAAAGCATTTTCATGCAAAGTTTATAACCAATATTCCTCATCAGAAGGGGGCCCTTTTATTGCCGAATGCAGTGCAGGCCAACTTCACATGTACACCTTTTCTGGCATTTTTGAATTTTATAATGCAGAAAACAAACCGGCTCAACCGGGAGAGCTAGCTGAATTAGTGGTTACAAGTTTGCGCCAATGGAAAACACCACTTATTAGATATCGAACAGGGGATTGGGTTAAGGTAAGTTCGCAATCATTCACCTATCAGCGTTGTGAATGTGGTTGCCAAATGCCAACTGTTGAAGAAATTGTTGGTCGAGAAGATGACATACTTTATACGGATGAAAAAGGATATGTAGGTCGTTTGGATCCGGCTTATAAAGGACTTGCAGGTATTATTCGTTCAAAAATCATTCAGCATTCAAAAGAATATGTTGAGGTATTAAACCTTGCCGACTTTGGTTATTCTGAAACGGTTGAAAGCAAACTAAAAAGCAATCTGCAAGAAAGGCTAGGCAAGCAAGTGGTAATAGACATAAAAACGGTTGACGAATTACCTCTTGGCGCTTCAGGAAAATTTAAAGCTGTTGAGCGGCGGTTTAAAATTGATAAGTAACGGCAATTTATAAAAGCGCACAAACAATGGTTAAAACTTGACGATAATCAACTTTGACTCATTCAGTTTGCAATAAATTGTGCAACAATTAATTAGCACTCTCTTAATACTAGAGCAACCCAAGCGCCTTAATAATTGCTAGATTTGCATCTTGGAAGAAAACTTATGAAGAGTAACATTAAAATAGTTCGGATTACCACCGTTCCGATTTCACTCAAGGTTTTGCTTCAAGGCCAGATGGGTTACATGAACGAAAAGGGTATGGAAGTTCTTGCCATGAGTGCCGCCGGGGCCGAAGTGGAAGAAGTAAAGAAGTATGAAAGTGTGCAGCATTATAGTATCCCCTTCACACGAGAGATTACCCCATTAATTGATTTATATTGCTTACTCAAGTTGGTTGTATTCTTTATAAAGCATAAGCCAACCATAGTTCATACGCACACACCTAAGGCCGGACTGTTGGGTATGCTTGCAGCCCGTATAGCCAGAGTGCCAATAAAAGTTCACACTATCGCCGGTTTACCATTAATGACCGCTACAGGATTAAAGAGGCGGATATTAACCATTACTGAAAAATTAACTTACGGTGCAGCAGATCAAGTGCTGGCCAACTCTAACTCTATCCTAAACTATCTTGTAGAAAACGATCTTATTAATCCAGCCAAGCTTAATATTATTGGTACAGGGTCTTCAAACGGATTTGATGAACAAAAATTTAATAAGGAAAATATAAATCACGAAACACTAGCTGAAATTAAAACGCTACTAAACTATGATTCCAAGAATTTTTACCTGTTGTTCGTAGGAAGAATGGTTGTAGATAAAGGTATTGTTGAATTAGTAGAGGCTTTTGAGAAGTTACATGTAAAACATCCACGACTTCGACTCGTCTTACTAGGAGAGTTTGAAGAAGAGCTTTCACCTATTCCCATTTCCATTAAAGAAAAAATAAAACAACACTCCGCCATTATTCATATAGGATGGGGCAATGATGTAGAATGTTTCCTGTCGCTTGCCAATGTATTGGTGCATCCATCCTTTCGGGAAGGATTTCCCAATATTGTTTTACAGGCAGCTGCTTTGGGGTGCCCAATCATGTGCTCCGAAATTCCTGGGAATATTGATATTGTAAAAACTGATAAATTTGGTTACAGGTTTTCTGTAAAAAATGTTTCGGCTATTGTTCAAACTTTCGAAAAACTTTATTCTGAATACCATGTAGCACTAACCAAAGCCGAAGAATTAAAATCTTTTGTTTGGAATAATTTTACCCGTTCCAAAATTCATCAGCAGATTTATCTCTATTATATCGATCTCTTAGATAGAGCCGGGTTGATTAATGTTGCAGATTGGCAACCGGCCATTATTGAGACAATCTCAGAGCCCTCTCAGCAAATGATAGCTAACACGTCAAAACATCAGGGCGCTGTAATTAACGAAGCAGCGGAATTACAAGAGGCCATTCTTTAGGACAAGTAGCCTAACCTTTATTTCTGTGGAAACTAAAAAGCCATCCCGATAGTTCGGAATGGCTTTTCTGCTTGCGGAGAGGGAGAGATTCGAACTCTCGGTACAAGTTTAAGCTCGTACAACGGTTTAGCAAACCGGCCCTTTCGGCCACTCAGGCACCTCTCCAATATTAATTGGGCTGCAAATATAAACCAATCGCACGTTTTACAAAGCAGCCAGTCGTTTTTTCTCCATTAAAAACTCATTCCACACCTCTTTGACCACTTCAGCGGCAGGCTTTAGTGCTTTAATTCCAGCTGCAATTTGGCCTATTTCTAGTTCGCCTTGCTCCATATCACCCTCGAACATACCTTTTTTGGCCCTGGCACGTCCTAAAATTTGCTGCAATTCTTCGGCACTTGCTCCTGCAAGTTCGGCTTGGTTCACCTCATTGAAAAAGGAGTTTTTTATTAAACGAACAGGGGTGAGTTTTTTGAGGGCAAGTTGAGTATCACCCTCATCCAGTGTAATCACCCTTTGTTTAAAGGCGTCATGTGCGCTGCTTTCGTTAGTTGCCACAAATCGGGTTCCCATCTGTACCCCTTCGGCGCCAAGAGCCATGGCGGCTAGCATGGCCTTTCCGCCTCCAATTCCGCCAGCAGCAATCACCGGTATTTTTACAGCTTCACACACCATGGGGATTAAACACAGGGTGGTGGTTTCTTCTCGGCCATTGTGCCCACCGGCTTCAAAGCCTTCAGCCACTATGGCATCTACCCCAGCCTGCTCACATTTTATAGCAAAACGCGAACTGCTTACAACATGGACGACTATAATGCCTGCAGCCTTTAGCACTGAAGTCCAGGTTTTAGGATTGCCTGCACTGGTAAACACTATGGGTACTTTTTCCTCAATAATAATATCGATATGCTTTTGAAGATCGGGGTATAAAAGCGGAACGTTTACCGCAAATGGTTGACTAGTGGCAGCTTTACATTTTTGGATGTGCTCTTTCAATACCTCGGGATACATGCTTCCGCTCCCAATAATGCCAAGCCCACCGGCTTCACTTACAGCCGAAGCCAATTGCCAACCGCTGCACCATATCATTCCGGCTTGAATAATGGGATATTGGATGCCAAAAAGTTGGGTAATTCGATTGGTCACTGGCTAGAGATTCAAATCCTTGATAGATTTTTTTCGGGTAAAATATTTTACGTCAGATTGCATCATGTCTTTTACTAATGCTGCCAGATCGTAGGTTGGCTTCCAACCAAGCTGGGTTCGTGCTTTGGTGCTATCACCAAGCAGCAAGTCCACCTCTGTTGGTCGGTAATAGCGCTTGTCTACAGCCACCACTTCGGTGCCTGCAGCCAATTGATAAAGCGGATTTGCACAAGAAACGATCTTGGCCACCTCGTTTTCCTCTTTGCCACTAAAGGCTATTTCGATACCCAATTCAGCAAAGCTCATTTTTACAAAATCGCGTACCGGGGTGGTAACTCCTGTTGCTAATACAAAATCGTCGGCCTTATCGTGCTGAAGAATTCGCCACATTCCTTCTACATAATCTTTGGCATGCCCCCAATCGCGTTGGGCATCTAAATTACCCAAGAAAAGCTTGTTGTCTAACCCCAAAGCTATTTGCGCCACAGCACGAGTAATTTTTCTGGTTACAAAGGTCTCACCTCGTAGCGGCGACTCGTGGTTGAACAGAATTCCGTTGCTTGCAAAAATGTTGTAGGCTTCGCGGTAATTCACCGTTATCCAATAAGCATACAATTTGGCAACTGCATATGGTGATCTGGGATAGAATGGGGTGGTTTCTTTTTGGGGTGTTTCTTGAACTAATCCATACAATTCTGATGTAGAAGCCTGATAAAATTTGGTTTTAGAAGTTAAGCCAAGTAGGCGAATGGCTTCCAAAATTCTCAAGGTTCCTAAGGCGTCGCCATTAGCTGTGTATTCTGGAGTTTCAAAGCTTACCTGCACATGGCTTTGAGCGCCAAGGTTATAAATTTCATCGGGCTGTGTTTCTTGAATTATTCTAATCAAATTAGTACTATCAGTAAGGTCGCCATGATGAAGTTTAAAATTCACCTTTCCAATATGCTGGTCCTGATAAAGATGGTCGATTCGCCCGGTATTAAACATACTGCTTCTTCGTTTGATGCCATGCACCAAATAGCCTTTGCTAAGCAGTAATTCTGCCAAATAGGCACCATCTTGGCCGGTAACTCCGGTTATTAAAGCAACTTTCATTATTTCTTAGTTATAATTAATTTATCCTTCTTCTATTATGTCCATAACACTTCGAAAAGCTATAAACGCACTTCCAAATTTATCTATCACATCCTGGCGCAAATCGGGTGCATGGTTTTCTAAATATCTATTTAATGCATCTTCATTGGTGCATAAATATTGAAATACGTAGGTTTGACCAGGCGGTTCAATATC
Source organism: Chitinophagales bacterium (assembly GCA_036719905.1). GTDB lineage: Bacteria > Bacteroidota > Bacteroidia > Chitinophagales > CAIODY01 > DAIMNW01. Next base: position 4,723 of record DAIMNW010000015.1, on the reverse strand, counting down.
TTTTAATTTACACATTTTATAGCCGGTAAAACATCCACTTCGCATCACATCAGGGATGTGCTGCTTTAGCATATAGTTCAGCCACTCATCATGTTGGCTATCCTCTATTTTCGTTGTTACGTTATAATATAACATTTGGGCGAAGGTAATACTTTATAAAAAGAAAATTAATTGAGATTCAGATGATTGGGCTCCAGTGGGCAAAAAAGTTTTTCAAAATCAATTTAGGCCAAGTGTTGTTAATACGCTTTTAAATAGTTTATTTTGCGCCAATAACATTATTTAACTTACTTAAACAAACCAATACTATGTCAGACATAGCCGCTCGAGTAAAAAAAATTATCGTAGACAAATTAGGTGTTGAAGAGAAAGAGGTAACTCCAGAAGCAAGCTTCACCAACGATTTAGGTGCCGATTCATTAGACACCGTTGAGCTTATCATGGAATTTGAAAAAGAGTTCAATATTTCTATTCCAGACGAACAAGCCGAAACCATTGGTACTGTTGGAAAAGCAATTGAATATCTGGAGCAGCACGTAAAATAGTTTTTACAGCTAGTTACAGTTTCATTATAATTATTAATCCTTCCATTTCCGGTTCATGCAGCTAAAAAGAGTTGTTGTTACAGGCATTGGTGCCCTTACACCCATAGGCAATACCGCTCCAGATTATTGGGCAGCATTGCTTGCAGGGGTAAGTGGAGCCGATATTATCAAACGCTTTGATCCTGAAAAATCGAAAACAAAATTCGCTTGCGAAGTCAAGAATTTTGACATTCAAAATTTCATGGATCGTAAAGAGGCCAAACGTATGGACCCCTTTGCCCAGTTTGCCGTTGTTTGTGCCGACGAAGCTCTACGAGATAGCGGCATTAATCCAGACCAAATCAACCGCGATAGAGCAGGTGTTATTTGGGCCTCGGGCATAGGTGGGCTTCATACCTTTCAGGAAGAAGTAATGGCTTATGCCAAAGGAGATGGTACTCCACGTTTCAATCCCTTTTTTATTCCCAAAATGATTCTGGATATAGCCGCAGGGCATATCAGCATGAAGTATGGTTTTAGAGGGGTTAACTATGCTACTGTTAGTGCCTGTGCTTCATCGAGCCATGCATTAATATGTGCATTTGACAATATTAGAATGAATCGGGCCGATATTGTAATTACCGGAGGAAGCGAATCGGCCATAAACGAAAGTGGTGTGGGTGGATTTAACGCTATGCATGCCCTATCAACCCGTAATGACAGCCCACAAACAGCCAGCCGTCCTTTTGACCTAGATCGTGATGGATTTGTAATGGGTGAAGGTGCCGGAGGGTTAATCCTTGAGGAACTGGAACATGCCAAGGCTCGTGGCGCAAAAATATATGGCGAAATAGTTGGTGGTGGAATGACCGCCGATGCCCATCATATTACAGCACCTCATCCAGAAGGGCTTGGTGCTTTAAATGTAATGCGAAACGCCATGGCCGATGCCAACTTGAAACCAGAAGACATTGATTATATCAATGTTCACGGTACCAGCACCCCACTAGGCGATGTAAGCGAAACCAAAGCTATTGGAGTGGTATTCGGGGACCATGCCTTCAAGCTTAATATTAGCAGTACAAAATCTATGACTGGGCATCTGCTTGGTGGCGCTGGCGCCATTGAGGCCATTGCTACTTTATTAGCCGTTAAGAACGATATTTGCCCACCAACAATTAACCACTTTACCGACGATCCTACTTTTGACCCAAGATTAAACTTCACTTTTCATAAACCACAACAGCGTACCGTTAACGCCGCTTTGAGCAACACCTTTGGTTTTGGCGGACACAATGCTTCTGTGATTTTTAAAAAGTATAATGGGTAAATAATTTGCTGATTGATACTACGCCGGGCATATAATTTATATTTATCTCCTTCCAAATCGTTTACACAGCAACTGTGTAAGTTATTAGGCTTTTGCCCTAAAAATATTTCTTTATATCATCAGGCATTTCAACATAGTAGCAGCGCTACTGATGGCATGAACAATGAGCGCCTAGAAATGTTAGGCGATGCTGTTCTCAGTTTTATTGTGGCCGACCTTCTGTTTCAAAAATATCCAACACGAAAGGAGGGTTTTTTAACAGAGATGCGAAGTAAGATAGTAAGCCGTACTAGAATGAATGAAGTGGCGCACGAAATGAATTTGCAAGTATTTATCAAGCGTAGTCAATCAGTAAGGCAATTAAAAGACAACAACATAATGGGCAACGCCCTAGAAGCATTGATTGGTGCTGTATATGCCGACAAAGGATTTAAAGCAACCCAACGATTTATACTTAACAAGATAATAAAGGAGCATGTTGATGTTGACTTGCTCGAAAACACGGAGTTTAATTTCAAAAGCAAATTGCTCAATTGGGCCCAAACTAATAAGCAGGCTATAGAGTTTAGAATTGTAGAGGAAAAAAAATTACAACGTCGTAGTCTCTTTACTATGGGCGCATTCATTAATGACGAACTAAAAGGGCAGGGGCAACACTTCAATAAAAAAGTGGCCGAGCAAAGTGCAGCCGAAGAGGCATGCAAAGTATTGGCAGTATAGGGATGATTACTTTATAATTACCGAAGAACCGAACACCTCGGACAAACAAGTTATTTCCGTCGTCTGAAAAGTGGATGGTGCTTTTTGCTGTTCTCCCGAAAACTCTCATTAAGGTCGTTACCCCCCATACGATCAATTTTACTGACCTTCTTTTTTGGAGTTTTTTTTATGCCCTTTCGTCGCTCTTCTTTTCGTTTTTTTTTGGCAAGTGCTTTTTGATCTTTAAAATATTGTTCACGAGCTTTTATGCCATAAGGGTTAGGGGGGGCTGTTTTTTGCGCCGCTGCATCACCCGTATACGCCATCAAGAAAAAGAGGCAAGGCAACAAATATTTTAGCATGCTCTTTATTTTTTTAGCACCATTTTAAATCCTACTCCATGAATATTGATAATCTCAATATGTTCGTCATCTTTCAAATACTTTCGAATACGACTAATGAACACATCCATACTTCGTCCCAGAAAATAATCGTCATCACCCCACACCCTTTTTAAAATATCTTCTCGTGAAATAACCGAATCGAGATGATGAGCAAACATGCGAAGTAAATCGGCCTCTTTCGGAGTTAGAGAACGTGCTGGCTCGTTTTTATACGTGAGCAATAGGTTTTTGTGATCAAGTTTATAGTTGCCTATTTCATAATTGTCTTTAAATGCTTCTGGGTTCTCTTCTTTCTTTGTTCGCTTTAGTACGGCGCCCACTCGTAGTTTAAGCTCCTCGGTACTGAACGGTTTAGTGATATAATCATCGCCACCAAGCTGGAAGCCTTTGACTACATCCTGTTTCATGTTTTTAGCGGTTAGAAAAATAATGGGCACTTCGTGGTTACTTTTACGAATGTCTTCGGCAAGTGTGAATCCATCTTTCTTGGGCAACATTACATCTAAAAGACAAAGGTCAAATGAACCATTTACAAAGGTTTTTAAACCGGTGGCTCCATCTTTACAAAGTTCAACTTTATAACCTTCGGATTGCAACATATCCTTAATCACGAAGCCTAAGTTTGGGTCATCTTCAACTAACAGAATTTTATCTTTCATAATTGAGTAGATTGTTTAGTTAATATATTTTTATTGTCAAGGCTTATGCCAAATTTTTTGTTCTAATGCACCATTGGCAAAGTGATGGTAAAAGTACTGCCTTTATCCACTTCACTTTTCAGTTTTATGATGCCCTTGTGAGCTTCCACCATCAGCTTTACATAATTTAACCCAAGCCCAAATCCTTTTACATCGTGTACATTGCCTGTAGGCACACGATAAAATTTTTCAAATACATATTTCAAAGATTCAGGGGGAATTCCTATTCCGTTATCGGCAACAGATATTTCTAACCCCTTTTTTACATTTTCAGTAGTGATGGTTATAACGGGATTATCGCCTGAATATTTGAGGGCATTATCAATTAAGTTATACAAAATATTTGAAAAATGAAGTTTGTCTACCTTAAGCAGACTCTCTTTTGCGTTGAGAGCTAAATTAATTTTACCATCGCGGCTATAAACAGCCAGCTTTAAATTATCGGCTGTTTGTTTCACTAATTCGTTAATATCTACCTCTTCTTTATTCAACCGCACCTCTTCTTTATTCATTTTTGCCATTTGCAACACTCTTTCTACTTGATTTTTAAGTCTTGTGGCTTCGTCTTGAATAATGGTGGCGTAGCTAGCCAATCGCTCAGGTGTTTTTATAATATCAGGCTGCATTAAAACTTCTGTAGATAATGATATTGTACTTAAGGGAGTTTTAAACTCATGAGTCATGTTATTTATGAAGTCGGTTTGTATTTCACTAAGTTTTCTTTGACGCAGAATAACGAATACAGTATACGCAAAAAAGATAAGCACAAGAAGCAGGGCAATTGAGCTAAACGTCCAAAACCCCATTTGACTCATCATATAACCCTTCTTGGTAGGGAAGTTGACAACAAAGTAGTATTCATCTTTGTTTATGTTAGGCAATTGGGGGGTTCGTCGGCCAGAAGCACTTTGACTTTGAAACGAATTTTTAAACTCATTAAAATCTACATAATTGCCATATAAGACATGGTTGGTGTTGCAGTCGTAAATTCCATATTCAAAGTCGGTTTCTAAATGCTGCATTTCAAACTGCTTTTTAAGAAGCGTTTCAAGCAGGTTGGGGTATATT
>DAIMNW010000137.1:0-6706 GCA_036719905.1 Chitinophagales bacterium | reverse complement strand
CTTTTCATCAATAGTTGGTTCTGCAGTTGACGGCTTTTCGGAGCTTTTAACTACTGCATGCTGGGCGTTGCTTTTGTGTACTTTTTTCTTAGCAAAAGCTGCATAATTTCCTGAAAAGGAGAATGTTAGAGCTAAAAAGATGGATATTGAGAGGCGCAACACAGCGATAGTTTGTTTTTTGAGAGCGCAAATGTAGTGAACGAAGCCTTAAAAATGAAGGTTGACACTCTTTTTATGGTAATATTTTTTACCAAATGATTAAAAATGTACTTGATTTAATACTAAATCAGGGTCCATATTCATGAATTCCTTAATTAAATTTGTGGAGTTTATAATAAATTTGAAACAAAGCAAATGGGGAAAAAACATGGTTCTGTTGACGAATACATTGCCGAATTTCCTGTTGGTACCCAGTTGGTAATAAAGCAGTTGCGAATGCTTTTATTAAAATGCGCCCCACAGGCCGAAGAGCTCATTAGCTATAATATGCCAGCCTTAAAATTGAATGGCATGTTGGTATATTATGCCGCGTACAATTCTCATATTGGATTTTATCCTGGGGCCGAGACAATCAAAGTTTTTAGAACTGATTTAAAAGCTTTCAAGAGTTCAAAGGGGGCTGTACAATTTCCTTTAAACAGGCCACTTCCGGTTATATTAATAAGAAAAATGACGGCCTTTAAGAGGGATTACAATAAACGAAATATGGAGATGAAATTGAAGATGAAAGTTAAAACATAAACCATTCTTCTTCATACAGTTAAATACTATCTTTGCTTAGAACTCCATCTTGCCGTTACCTGCCGAATTATGAAGATATTACTGACCGGTGCTACCGGGTTTTTAGGTTTTCGAACCCTGGAAACATTGGTACAAAATGAAAACGTTGAACACATTGTGGCCACAGGCAGGCAGCTCAAACCTGTTCATACCGTTCATCATCCAAAAATTGAATACCGCTTGGGCGATTTATCCAATGTCGATTTTACCGAAGTCGTCTGCAATAATGTGGATGCCATCATACATGCCGCCGGCTTGTCGTCGCCATGGGGGGCTTATGGCGACTTTTACCAAGCTAATGTGATAGGTCAAAAAAACCTGATAGCAGCGGCTATTCAAAACAATATTAAGCGATACATTTATATATCTACTCCGAGTATTTATTATAATGGCAAAGACAGGTTGGATATAAAAGAAACTGACCCATTGCCTACTAGGTTTGTGAATGCCTACGCCACTACAAAGTATCTGGCGGAGTTGGAGCTTCAAAAATCTGCCTTGGAACATATCATTCTAAGGCCACGGGCATTAGTTGGCCGTGGCGATACTGTCATTTTACCAAGATTAATAAAAGCCCACTTGGGTGGTAAACTTAAAATAATTGGCGATGGTAAAAACATAATAGACCTTACAGATGTAGGCAATGCTGCTAGGGCTATAGAGCTTAGCTTGTTTGCCAAAGGCGAAGCACTTAATCAGGTGTATAATATTTCAAATGGTACCCCTGTATTAATTTGGCAATATGTGGCAAAGATTCTGAGCGAATTGGGCTATCCATTCGAGGCCAAAAAAATTCCTTATTGGCTTATAAAGCAAGTGGCCGCAGTTCTGGAACTGAAGGCAAAGCTCACCAATAATAAAGAGCCGGTACTCACCCTTTATGGCATTGGAACTCTGGCCAAGTCTTGTACGCTCAATATTAGCAAGGCCCAACATCTGCTTGGTTATGAAGCTGTTACTCCGCTCGATCAGTCATTAAAAGAATTTGTAAGTTGGTATAATGAGGCAAAATAATTTTCTAGGATAATCCGGGTTTATTAAAAAAAATTGTACTTTGTTCGTGAAACAAATCAATACATGTTGTTCGAAGGAGCGATTGACAACCAATAGAAATTAGTAAAACGGAATAAACACAGTCTTTTGCAGAAATGATGGGTGGCTAGAATGACATAAAAAAGACTCTCGAAGCTCATTAAATACTATAAATACAGGACTGGCAGCTTATGCCAAAATGCTGCCTGAACGTTTTTGTTTAAATTACTTCCGATATTTTAATCAGACATACCTCAGAAATCAATCAACTCAAAATTCAAACCACGATTATGGACACAGTTACTTTTAACGAATATCTCGAATCGCGTTACTACGACCAAATTAAATACTATGAAAGCGCAGCTAAAAGAAATCAAAAACAGTATAAAGATTTTCAATGGACACTGATTATTCTTTCAACTGTAACCACCATTTTAGCAGCCTTGCCTAAATTCAAATGCTTTGATTTTCAGTATGTTATTGTTTTTACCTCGGCTACAGTGACCATTATTACCTCAGCATTAAAAACCTTCCAGTATCAAGAGCTTTGGGTTACTTATAGAAGTACTATAGAACAATTAAGGCCAGAAATTTATTACTACAAACTTAATGTGGGCGATTATGGTCAAACCAATGTAGACAAAGAAACCTTGTTTGTTAGTCGAGTAGAAGCCATCCTGAATAAAGAGCACGATGCTTGGCCAATGGCTCGTAAGCCAAAATCAGAAGAGTCAGGTAATGCAGATTCAGCCAATGGGGCAGCCTCCCCCACAGATGGCGACCCAAGTAAACAAGCATAGCTAAAAAGATCATTTATTGTTAGTATTAATCCATCTGGCTTAATTTTATTATTCGCCTTAAAAAAATTAACACAATGATTAAACATCGCCTAATCCAAATTCTGTTGGTAGCATTGCTATTTCAAATAGCTCCAATTAACAGTCTTGCGCAAAGTTCAATGCGCAAAGTGCTTATTGAAGAATTTACCACGGCTTCGTGTGGCAACTGCCCCATGATGTCGAAGTATATTAATGACTGGCATACTGCACGAGGCGATTCATCCATTGTAGTAGCCATTCACGAAGGGTCGGGCGTTGATGCTATGAGCAGTGCCACCACGGCGGCAATATTTAATGCCATGCATCCGGCAGGGGGCTGGTTTGCGCCGGCAGTTATGATTGACAGAGGTGTATATCCATGGGTAGATCCAGAGCCTTATTTAAATTGCTACCAATCGTGGGGAAGCGGTCCATCGCCGGGTGTAGATTCTGTAGCTACCCGACTCATGAGAGAACCGGCCAAAGTGAGTGTAGGTATAACAGGTACATATAATACCGGCACTCGTACGCTGCAGGCTCAGGTAGATGCTAACTTTTTAAGTTCGGTGCCTACAGGCGATTGGCGAATTAATTTGTTTTTAGTGGAAGATAGTGTGATTGGCCACCCGGGCCTAGGTCCCTTTGTAGGCTGGGACCAGCATTGCTATAATACCACTTGGGCCAACACCAACTACCCGGGCATGTTCGATGGCACTTCTATCATTGGGTACCCACACAGGCACGTAATGCGAAACAGCTTTTTTGGAAATTGGGGATTACAGGGAATTATTCCGGCTACTCCTGCCCCAGGAACTACCTATACCGCCACCTCGTCTATAGTAGTGGATACAGCATACCACGATAATCATTTAAGTCTGGTGGCCTTTGTTTCGCTCTACGGTGCTGCCAAAAATCAAAAATATGTACTCAATGCCAACGAAATTAAGGTTAGCTCTTCGTTTGTAAGCTCCATTGTGACAAACGAAAATACATTTTTAAAAGTGTATCCCAATCCGGCTGACAACAAACTAATGGTTGAATATTCTCCTGAACGAATCGCAGAGTATGCAATTTGTTCGGTTTATGGGCAAAATGTACTCTCCGGCACTTCCCTGCCATCAAGAGTTGGGCAGCCTGCCGTTATTGATATTTCAGCGCTTTTGCCTGGGGTTTACTTTATTAAAATGCAGGGGCCAAAAGGAGCTGTTATCGGGAAGTTTGTGAAACAGTAAAGTATTTTTTGGGCCGGGCGGTTGTTGCATTAATCACAAAAAGAAAGTTGTGTTTTTTCACTTATTTAGAAGGTTGTATAATAAAGGTTAATTTTACAGCCGATAGCACAATTATCAAGAAGTTGACAAATGCAAATAAGTGATACAATTAAAAACCGGGTAGATGAGAGTGGGCTCATTACCATCAATTTGGAAGATTTTTTTCCAAAAGAGCCCTTAATGGTTTTTGACCTGAAGGATTTTCTCTTTCAAGGGCTTATCCTCCGTGAAAAAGATTACCGCCAGGCCCTCAAAGAAATTGATTGGAAGAAATACGAAAAAGCACATGTGACCATAACCTGCAGTGCCGACGCTGTTGTACCACAGTGGGCTTATATGTTAGCCGCCGCCAATCTTCAGGCTATAGCCACCAGTGTATATTTTGGCACCACAGAAGAGCAGCTAAATTTCTTATATCATTCTGCTTTGAGCCAAATCAAACCCGAGGAATACAGCAATCAGCGGATTGTAATTAAAGGCTGCGGCCAATTGCCCGTTCCCCGAGGAGCCTTTGTCCAATTGACAGCTTTGTTGCGCCCTTTTGTAAAAAGCATTATGTATGGCGAACCTTGTTCCACTGTTCCCGTATACAAAGCACAAGTGGTTTAATTTTTATCTTCTTTCGCCATTTGTACTATAATTTCTAAACTGCCAAATCGGCTAATTGATAAAAATGAATCGTAAACATCTTCTATTTTCAATCTGCATCATTCTTGTGACGGCTCTAATAGCCTACATTGGCTATGGACGATTAACTTCTCCTAAAGCAGATTTTTTACCCAATACCAACATGGCCGATACGGTGAAATATCTCAAAATAGTACCCCCTGTATTTCCCAAAGCAATGGATTTTTGTGGTGAACCTGTACCACTTCAGGTCAGAGAAATCAAAGAAAGACTGGATCGTGAGCTGTTGATTAATATGTACTATCATGGCAGCAATTTATATAACCTTAAGCTTACTACACGTTGGTTTCCGGTAATTGAACCTATTTTGAAACAAAAAGGAATACCGGATGATTTTAAATATTTATGTTTGGCCGAGAGCGCCTTGCAACAGGTTACCTCTAAAAGCAATGCCGTAGGTTTTTGGCAATTTCTTGGCGAAACAGGAAAAAAGTACGGGCTTGAAATAAACGATGAAGTTGACGAACGTTATCATGTAGAACGAGCAACCGAAGCAGCCTGTGATTACTTTCTAAAGGCTTATAGTATGTTTGGCAATTGGACAGTAGTAGCCGCTAGCTATAACTGCGGAACCACCGGCATGCAAAATTTTATTAATGATCAACAGCAACAAGACTATTATGACTTGCTTTTGCCCGATGAAACTATGCGGTATGTATTCAGGATTCTGGCTTTAAAAGAAATTTTTACTCACCCTACTCGTTATGGATTTCAGCTTTCACCAGGCGACTTCTATCCACCTTATCAATACAGCACCGCCAGTATTGACACCACCATTAGCTCCTTGACTGATTTTGCCCTACAGCATGGTACCACTTATAAAACCTTGAAAATATTGAATCCCTGGTTGCGCAATAAACAGCTGCGCAATGCCAGCAAAAAACACTACGAAATAAAATTACCCACTTAATTAGTTGTAGATTTGCGGCCACTTAAAAACAAGACTATGAAAGTAATTTATATGGCGCTTGCCTACTGGCTAGGAACCATTTTTGCCTCTAAGGCACAACTCATCGAAAATCGTACTACCGATAATTTGACAAAGGCCAACTCCATCTATCAATATACATTAAACGATATAGACGGCAAGAAATTCCCTCTGGATGTGCTGAAGGGTAAAGTAATTGTGATGGTGAATGTGGCCAGCGAATGTGGTTATACCCCACAATATGAAAGCATCCAAAAGTTTTATCTTGAATACAAAGATAAAGGCGTAGTAGTAATCGGCCTCCCGGCTAATAATTTTGCCGGTCAGGAACCCGGAACGGAGGCCGAGATAAAGCAATTTTGCACCAGCAAATATTCTGTTACTTTTCCAATGATGGCCAAAGTATCGGCCAAAGGTGATGATCAAAGTCCGATATATCAATTTTTAACACAAAAATCAAAAAATGGCTTAGCGGATAGTCAGGTGAAATGGAATTTTCAAAAATATTTGATTGATAAAAATGGCTACTTGGCCGGGCATTTTTTGCCACGAGTAAAAGTGAGCGATGCTGAGTTTATTTCAGCCATACAGACACTGCTTAAGTAAAGGCACTTTTGCCAATCTTGGCCAAACACTTGCTTTAGACCAAAAAGCACACTATATTTGCATCAGAAATTATTAATGGCTATTGGAAAGGGGACATAAAGTCCCCTTTTTCTTTGCCTCATCTGAAAGTTGACAAATGATACCGGCCATCTTAAAACCTGAATTACAATCATTTATTGCAAGCCAATTGCTTGATACTGATTTGTTTGTGGTAGAGTTTAAAATATTGCCATTTGACAAAATTGAAATTTTTTTAGATGCCGATAGTAGCGTAACTATTGCCCAGTGTACAAAGTTGGCCCGGGCCATTAATAAGTGGATGGAGGAAAAACACTCAGAAGTAATTTATGAATTGGAGGTGTCGTCAGCAGGATTAGAGCATCCCTTGCAAAGTGCAAGGCAGTTTACAAAAAATGTAGGTCGTGTTTTAGAAGTGATGATGCCGGATGGAAAAATGATGGAGGGCAAATTAGTAGCTTGTAGCCATTTAGATTTTAACCTTGAGTACCAAAATCCAAAAGCCAAACACAGACGCGAACAAATAATTATTCAATATTCAGAACCTAAAGAAGTGCTTGTGGGTG
>DAIMNW010000136.1:0-6775 GCA_036719905.1 Chitinophagales bacterium | reverse complement strand
AATTTATATTATATTTTGCTTAGCTCCCTTTTTTAACGTAGTGTTTTGGGTAAATGGTCGCAGTAACTTTTGCTCTCTGAAGATGTTGTTTTGTGTTGTTAAATAATCCATTTACAACACCTAAAAGCACCCTCATCTCATGAACAAAAATTTCTACTTCCTGCTTGCCTTCTTGCTCACCAGCACGTTTTTAAAGGCACAAATTCCAAATTATAAATTCGCCCTCCAAAGTGGCAGTTTGCAGAATGATGCCGGAAAGTCCATTGTAGCCGATGGCCAAGGCAATATCTATGTAACCGGATATTTTTCGGGTAGTAATGTTAAATTTTCGCATGGAACCGGCACACAACTTTTAACCGCAGTTGGTAATTCAGATATCTTTATTGCCAAGTATGATACCTCCGGAAATTTAGTTTGGGCGGAATCCATGGGTGGCCCGGGCGCCGATCAGGCTTATAGCATTGCTCTTGATCATAGTGGTAATATTGTTGTGGTTGGTAATTTTTCCCAAACCGCCGACTTCGATCCGGGAGCCAACACAGCAAATCTTAGCACCGGAATTGGTAAAGAAATTTTCATTGCAAAGTATACATCAGCTGGTCAGTACGTTTGGGCAGAGAGCATTGGTGGCAGCGGCAACGATTTCGCTACTTCCGTCATCTGCGATCAAACTAATGACAATATTTATGTTTGTGGTGCTTTTGAATCATCAGCAGCCGATTTTGACCCTTCTACAGCTGTTTTTTATCTAGGAAATAATGGTACTTCGGCAGCATTTGTTGCCAACTATTCTCCGGCAGGTGCCTTTTTGTGGGCTAATGCTATAGCTGGTACGCTGAATAATTATGCAAATGCAATGGCATTAGATGCTAGCGCTAATCTGTATGTATGTGGTTACTTCAATGGTACCAATGTTAACTTTAATGCAGGAGGCAATCCCATCAATTTAAGTAGCAATGGGCTTTCAGATATTTTTATAGCCAAATATTCCAGCACAGGTTTATTAACTTATGCTAAAAATATAGGAGGAAGTGGAAACGATTTTGGATTATCCATCAAGTTGGATCAAGCCTCTAATTTCTATATTTCCGGTTCTTTTGAAAGTAGCAATGTGGACTTTGATCCTAGCGCTGCTTCAAACTCTCTAAGTTCAAACGGCGGTTTTGATGCTTTCTTAGGAAAATATACTTGCTCATCTTCCGATAATCTTTGGGCAGTTTCCTATGGTGATGCAGCAGGAAATGATGATGCTTCGTCTATTGCTATCAATTCTGATAATGATGTAATTGTGAGTGGTCGGTTTTCCGGGTCGGCAACTGATTTAAATCCCGGTACAGGTGTGCAAACCATGACCAATCAAGGAGCAACGGATATTTATTTTAGTAAATTTAAAAATGATGGCACTTTCAAATGGGCCTTCAGTATTGGTGGTTTGAACGATGAAATACCAACTGCCATTACTGCATACAATGGATCCATATTCTCTACCGGATATGTACAAAGCGCTGGCATTGATTATGACCCAAGCACAGCTGTTGCTTCTGATGCCTATCATGGTGCTGCCGAAATGTATTGCGCCCGTTTCGCCGAAGTAGCTGAACAAGTAATTGTTAATCCAACTGGTATATTGGAATCTGCTTCATCTCATTCGAACACACTGTCAGTTTTCCCTAACCCGTCGAGTGGTGCAGTTACCATACGAACTTCACAGGCTTCCATTATTTCTGTAATCAATTTGAACGGTAAATTAGTTACAATGCAAGCCACATCGGGTAGCAATGGTTTCGCCACCACCATCACCGGCCTTCAGCCTGGAATCTATTTGGCCATGGACCAAAATCGCCATGCTACCAAATTCGTTGTTGAATAGGCGTTACAAATTTGTAAAATCTAAGCGCTCCTTGGCACTCTCCAAGGAGCGCTTTTTTTTAGTATACATGCATTTGTCTGCTTATCTTGGCGCCTCGTTAGAAAATAGTTTGAGAATTATAATTTTTACGCTGAAGAATGAAAAAAATTAGAGTTGCCATCAACGGGTTCGGTCGTATCGGACGCTTATCGTGTCGTAATTTGTTATTGAAAAATAACATTGAGATTGTTGCCATCAACGATTTAAGCGATACCTACACTTTATCGCATTTGTTCAAATATGATTCAGCACAACATCCGTTCGATGGAACAGTGAGCTATGATGACAATCATCTAATAATTAACGGACAATCAATAATCATTTTAAAAGAGAAGCAGCCGGAACTGCTTCCATGGAAAAGCTTAAATGTGGATGTGGTGTTAGAATCAACCGGTTTGTTTACGAATGGAACCGATGCTGAACGCCATATTCAGGCAGGTGCCAAAAAGGTACTTATCTCAGCTCCAGCATCAGGCAATGTTAAAACGATAGTACTTGGCGTTAATGATGCCGATTTATCAGCTGCAGATAACATTGTTTCCAACGCATCATGTACAACCAATTGCCTGGCACCTATGGTAAAAATTCTGGATGATAATTTCGGGCTTGATAAAGGCTATATGATTACTGTGCATGCTATGACAGCCGATCAAAAGCTTGTGGATGCACCACATAAAGATCTACGCAGAGCCAGAGCGGCTTCAGTGAATATTATTCCTACCACCACTGGCGCAGCCAAGGCGGTGACCGAAGTAATGCCGCATTTAAAGGGGAAAATAACTGGCAACAGTATGAGAGTACCGGTAATCACTGGTTCAATAACTGATTTTACAGCCATACTGAATCGATCAACTACTGTTGATGAGATTAATAAAGCATTTCAAATGGCGGCTAACAACACAATGAAATCGATTTTGCGTTACAGTGATGAACCACTGGTTTCTTCCGATATTATTGGTTCACCACATAGTTGCGTATTCGATGCCCCTTCTACTATGATCATGGATGGCAATTTTGTAAAAATTGTGGGTTGGTATGATAACGAAATGGGATATAGCAGCCGAATAGCCGACCTGATGGAAAAAATGGCAACTTTTATTTAACGGTTTTAGAATCTATTAATTGCAAATGAAAATATATACAAAGCAAGGCGACTCAGGTACAACTCAACTCATCGGCGGTACCCGAGTACCTAAGCACCATATTCGTATTGAGTCCTATGGCACGGTTGATGAATTAAATAGTTATGTGGGTCTTGTGTCCGACTCATTTAATCAAGGTACTAGCAGAACAGTTCTAAAAGAAATTCAGGATAGATTATTCACCATAGGTGCGCTATTAGCTTCCGATCCGGAAAAGGCTAAAATGAAAGTACCGGACCTTCATACTGCCGATATTGAACTGTTGGAAAATGAAATTGACAAGATGAATGAGCAATTACCGGAAATGAAAAATTTCATTCTTCCGGGTGGTCACGTTACAGTTTCCTATTGTCATTTAGCACGGTGTGTTTGTCGCAGAGCAGAACGCCAGGTGACTCATTTAGCAGAACATGAATGGGTAGAACCATTAGTGATTATTTATCTCAATCGATTGAGTGATTATCTTTTTGTTCTGTCTCGTTTCATTGGCAAGCAGCTTGGTGCCGAGGAAATAGCCTGGCATCCACGAGTGCAATAAAACTTTGATTATAAGACCACATACATGGAGCGAATAATTGATTTACGAAGTGATACGGTAACCCGGCCAAGCCCTGCCATGCTTCAAGCTATGATGAACGCTCCTGTAGGAGATGATGTGTTTGGTGATGACCCAACTGTGAACGAACTAGAAAGCAAAGTGGCTAAGATGTTTAATCATGAAGCAGCGATTTTCTGCAGTAGTGGAACACAAACTAATCAGATTGCGATTAAGGTGCATACCCAACCGGCCGAAGAACTTATTTGCGATAGATTAGCGCATATCTATAATTACGAAGGCGGTGGTATTGCATTCAATTCGGGTGTGCAAGTGCGCTATGTTTTTGGCGATAAAGGAATCTTTACTCCTCAAGATGTGTTCGATAATATTAATCCACTCGGCAATCCGCATTTCCCCAATACAACATTGGTATGTATAGAAAACACAGTGAATAAAGGCGGCGGCAGTGTATGGTCATTAGCCGAAATGCAAGCTATCAGGGAGGTGTGTGATGCAAATAATTTGAAATTGCATTTGGATGGTGCTCGACTTTTTAATGCCTTGGCGGTCACAAAAAATACTACTCAGGAAATAGGAAACGTATTTCATTCGGTTTCAATTTGCCTTAGCAAGGGATTAGGCTGCCCTGTAGGCTCTGTACTCACCGGTAGTTCAGAAATGATTGCCAAAGCTCGGCGCATTAGAAAAGTATTGGGTGGAGGAATGCGGCAAGCAGGTTTTTTAGCTGCTGCTGGTTTATATGCGTTAGAGAATAACGTTGATAGATTACACGAAGATCATATTAGAGCAAAGATGCTTCAGGCCGAAATTTCAAAACTCAGTTTTGTTGACAATTGCCTGGAAGCGTTTACCAATATCGTAATTTTTAAAACCAAGGCAGCCGTTGAGGACAATCGGTTCTTAAATTATTTAGAGGTTAAGGGTATTAAAGCTGTAAGCGCCGGGCCTCATACTTTCCGGTTTGTCACCCATCTTGATCTTACGGATGCAGATTTACAAAGGCTTATTGAGGTTTTAAAGAAATTTGACTGACCAAGCCGATTGGATTAGCTGAAGATTTTTTCTTCAACTTTTTCACAAATTATATGGCCAAGTAGAATATGTGATTCCTGAATTCGTGGAGTGTCTTTGCTGGGTACGTCGAGCAAATATTTTGAAAAGGCTTTCATTTTACCACCACCTTCGCCAGTCATACCTACTGTTATCATACCTTTTTCACGGGCCATTTCTAATGCTTTAATTACATTTTTCGAATTGCCCGATGTAGAAATGCCTACCAGAATATCGCCTTCTTTTCCACATCCTTCTACCATTCTTGAATAAACCACATCGTAGCTGTAATCATTGGCCACGGCTGTCATATAACTTGAGTTTACATGTAAGGCTTCGGCGTAGAGGGGTTTTCTATCTGTATAAAAACGACCGCTTAATTCAGCCGCAATATGTTGGGCATCGGCTGCGCTTCCGCCATTGCCGCAAAAAAGCACCTTGCCACCGTTTTCAAAACAATCTACTATTTCATCCACAATATTTTCAATTGTCGAAAGTAGAAATGGCTCGGCCAACATTTTTTGTTTTACATCAATAGACGCCTGAATTATACTTTTAATATCGGATTTCATAGTGGTTAGTGGCTGTAAATCAACTGGATTGCAAAAGTAGAAAATATTAAGTGAAGCTTGTTGACCCTGTGAAAATTATGTTTTCTGTTTTTTCTTTTTGGCAGCAGGAAACAAGACGTTATTCAAAATTAATCGGTAACCTGGCGAATTGGGATGAAGGGCTAAGTCGGTCTTGGGGTCACCTACCTGATGCATATAATCTTCAGGGTCATGTCCGCCATACCAGGTAAAGGTGCCTTTGCCAAATTCACCATGAATATATCGGGCTTCATTTGCCGGTTTGTTTTCGCCCAGTATGAGTACATTTTTTTTAATCAAATCTTTTTTAAAAGCAGTAGTCTGCCCCATAAATCCTTTAATAATTTGGGTATGATTCTGACAAAGCATGGTGGGTACCGGATCCCATTTGGCACTAAAATCAAAAAGTGAGAAGTAGTCCAAATCTTTGGGAACCTGTCGGGTATGCGTTACATCAATATTGCTTTTGTCGTATTGATAGGGGTTCATCACCAATTGAAAATTTTCAAATGCCAAACATTTTGAAAAATCAAGTTTCTGCTGGCAGCCGGGCTCCGATGGGTCGCCATCGAACATGCTTTCGCAAATGTCAGTTCCTTCGGCAGCCAAGGCTATATCGTAACTATCGCCGGCACTGCACATGGCAAAGAGAAATCCTCCGCCTGCAACAAAATCTTTTATTTTTTTGGCAACGGCCAATTTGAGCTGCGATACTTTATCGTAACCATGTCTACGAGCACATTCATTATTCACCCTCTCATCTTCACGATACCAATCGGCTGTATGATAGGCGGCATAGAACTTACCGTATTGGCCTGTAAAATCTTCATGATGCATATGAAGCCAATCATATTTGGGCAATTTTTCATCCAATACCTCGTCGTCGTATAATATGTCGTAAGGTATTTCTGCATAAGTCAGGGCCAATGTTACAGCATCGTCCCAGGGAAGTTTGTTTTTAGGAGAATAAACAGCAATTTTTGGGGCCTTCTGCAATTTCATAAGGTCCATATTTACTTCGGGGTTGGCTATCTCTGTCAATATAGCTGTGTATTGGGCGTCAGGTATATTTTGAAAAGTAACACCGCGAATCATACATTCTTTCTCAATGGCTGCGTTTTGCTGAAAAGCAAAGCTTCCTCCGCGGTAGTTGAGCAGCCAGTCGGCCTCGGCTCCTTGTTGTAATACCCAATAGCAAACCCCATAGGCTTTCAAATGTTCTTTTTGAGTTTCATCCATTGGAACCAGAATCATTGAGGCAAAACCAGATAAAGCCTGGCTGCAAAAAAGAAGAATGAGGGTGATTTTTTTCATTGATTAAGTTCTACGACTTTGGGTACAAAAAGTTAAATTTTGAATACCTAAATGAGATTGACAAATCTATATTACTTATTTGTGAATAGCTGATTTAAAGAGTAAATGAATTATTAATAAAAAAGGCTATTCAATTTTTTGAATAGCCTTCTCAATTCAATTATGTCAAATACTAGAATAAACCTGAGCTTAATTTAAACTCGTTTTTGGC
>DAIMNW010000135.1:0-6774 GCA_036719905.1 Chitinophagales bacterium | reverse complement strand
ACCATACCCGATAAGTTATTTGAACATCAAGTTTTGGCAATGGGTGGTTGGTTTATTTTGGAACATAACCCGAATCACAATTTCGATTTGCATCCGCATTTTATTAAAAAACGAAATTATGGTACCACCATTTTTAGTATTTTTGGAACAGAGCGCAAGCCAGCACCAGAAAATCAATAACCTCTAAGCAAGTTGACATGGCACAAAAAAAACGAATTGGGGTATTTCCAGGAAGTTTTAATCCAATCACTATCGGTCACGTTGATATTGTACGTCAGGCGCTTCCCTTATTTGAAGAAATAATAATTGCCTTAGGCACAAACACCTCTAAGAAGTATTTGTTTTCAGCCGATCAACGACTGAAGTGGTTAAAAGAAACATTTCGAAATGAACCAAAAGTGAAGGTAATGGCTTATGAAGGACTTACTGTAGATTTTTGTAAGAAAAACGGTGCCACCTATATTATTCGTGGTATTAGAAATGCTACTGACTTTGCTTACGAGCAAACCATTGCTCAAATGAACAAAAAGTTAGAAAGTGAAATTGAAACGGTGCTTTTCAGTTCTTTGCCAGAGCACAGCTGCATTTCATCTACAGTAGTGAGAGAGATTTATGTTAATGGTGGCCGAGCCTCACAATTTATTCCAGCTGCAATAAAACTACCCAAACTATGAAACGACTCTTTTCGACCGAAGCTATTTCTAAAGATGCTTGGTTAGCCCTGCGGCTATTTTCCGGATTTGCCCTCATGCACCATGGCATCGAAGTTTTTAATACATCAGAAATGAAAGGCTTTGCTGATTACTTGGCTAACGATTTGTTACTCCCAGCTTCCACTCTGCTTGCTTACCTATGCAAGGGCACAGAATTTTTTGGAGGCATATTACTAGCTTTAGGTTTAGCCACCAGATGGGTGAGCCTGGTACAATTGATTAATATGCTAGTGGCCGGCTTAATGGCACACTCATTTGATATTTTTGGCAAAGGTGAACATGCAATGCTATTTGCATTTATAAGCGTTGGTTTTGGACTAGCCGGAGCAGGAAGAATTTCGTTAGACACCTATTTTCACAAGCAAAGTGCATAGGGCTGCAAACAGAAGCTATATTTGCCGAGTAAAAACCAACTACTAATGCAAGTATTTAAATTTGGAGGTGCATCGATTCAGAATGCCGAAGCCATAAAAAACGTGGCCTCTATTCTATCATCTAATAGTAACCAAAACTTGGTAGTGGTTATTTCAGCTCTTGGAAAAACCACCAATGCGCTCGAAAAATTATGGGGTGCTTATTTACAGACAGATAGTTCAATGTATAATCTGTTCAATGAAATTAAGCTTTCGCACAAAATAATTTGTGATGAATTACTATTTCAAGATGATGAATTAGTTGAGTTAAATGTTCAGTTTAATGAATTGGAAAAATTTATTAGCACCCCTCCAAGCAAGGCAGCCGATTACTATTATGATCAGATAATTTCATTTGGCGAATTGTTTTCTACCAAAATTGTTTCCACCTACTTGTCTAAGCAAGGATTAAACCCAGTTTGGCTAGATGCCCGACAGCTTATTCGAACCGATGACAACTATCGGGATGTAAATATTCTATGGCAAGAAACCGAAAAATTGATATTGGAAAAGGTGATTGAAACATTTAAGAAAACTAATCTGATTATCACTCAAGGTTTTATTGGCAGTACCACAAACGGACATACCACCACTCTCGGTCGAGAAGGAAGCGACTACAGTGCATCCATTTTTTCTTACTGTCTCCATGCCGAAAAAATGACGATTTGGAAAGATGTAGATGGTGTAATGAATTGCGATCCAAAACTTTTTAGTGATGCAGTGATAATTCCGGTCCTGTCTTATCACGAAGCCATCGAGATGACTTTTTATGGAGCCAAGGTTATTCACCCCAAAACCATTAAGCCTATTCAAAACAAGCACATTCCCTTACAGGTTCGATCGTTCATAAATAAAAACAATCCGGGTACCATTATTTCTACCGATGAGGTGAGTTCGTTTCTTCCGCCGGTGATTGTATGGAAGCCCAATCAGGTTCTCATCTCTATGCAAGCCAAAGATTTCTCTTTTATTGGCGAAAAGCATCTTCATCAGATTTTTAAATTATTTGCCCACTACCGCATTCGAATGAACCTGACACAAAACGGTGCCATAAGTTTTTCGGCTTGCGTTGATAACAGTGGCCATCGAGTTGAAGAACTCTGTGCTGATTTGCAGAAAGAATTTAAAGTATTGCGCAATGAAAATCTGGAATTGCTAACCATACGCCATTATAACCAACCCACCATTGACCGATTACAAGCAGGAAGAAAATTGTTGATAGAGCAAAAAACGCGAAACACAATTCAGTTTGTGTTGGAATAAGACTATTTAGGGATGACAATATTGTAAACTTTACTTCCATAGCCACACCATACACCCAGTGCTCCCTTTACATTAGATTTAACATTGGAAGGAGCAGCGAATGGATTGCCGGTATTGGAGTAGGCATATTCCAGCGTTTGAAAAAAATCAAATACAGGCTTATCGATCTGTGAAAATTTCACATTAATGGTATCGCCTTTATGAAAAAATCCGTAATCCTTAAAAATTAAACTGTCTTGTGTTTGATTTTTATTTACCCCCCTATCCACCGAGAAATCAAAGGTGGCGCCATTCACAAATTGATCATCGTATACGGAGTTATAGCCGGGCAAGTAACCAGCGCCATTCACTTGTGTAAAGTAGCGTACATAGTTTCGTCGAGTAGGATCATTATGAACACGTACAAACAACGTGGAAAGTTGGTCAGTTGCCGATGAGTTCCTGTTTACATACCATATGGAATCTACTTTGTTTGGTTTTATTAATTCGGTTGTGGCGGTTATTGAAGGTTGAGATTCGCCTTCTAAAGTAATTTTTAACTGGTACGTGTTCCCAATTTTACCGGTGTCATTCAAGTTTAGTTTAGAACGATCAAAGGAAGCTCCGCCGAAAGGATTGTTCAAATTAGCGCCAGAGCCGCTAAAAACCAACCACTCCACCGTATAAAAGTAAACGGTGATATTGTTTCCGAGGCTTAATGAATGTTCGGTTAAGGGAATAGTATGATATCCATCAGATACTTCCACCTTGGCATTGTGTACATAGTTGTTAGCCAAATCTTCCGGCTTGAACGAATCGAAAAATGAAATCCCCTTTGTTAAAAAAAGATAGGGAGGAGCTCCATTTTCAACATAACCTTCTACCACCAAACTCTTATTGGTTGCATCAAAATTAATTTTGTATTCGCGTTCGCAACTACTGAGCATAAACGTTGTTGCCGTAAATAGAAGAATCAGTAGGTTTTTATTTTTGTTCATTTCTGGAAAAGTTTTTCGTTAGGAGTAATTAACTATAGTTTGTGTCTGTTTTTAGTAATACTACATAATACATACTACCTGATACATTTATTAAAACTTAAAATTCCAAGTAACCGATGGTAATGGATACGGAAACAATGAAACCTCTCGAGCTTTAATATTTACAGTTCCATTGGTTACTCCGCCTCCGCTGTCGATATAGATAAAATAAGGATTGAATCGGCTGTAGATATTATAGGCAGAGAAGGTCCAGCTACTTTCATATCGGGTTCGCTCCGGCTTTGGAGTAAAAGTGACACCCAAATCGGCACGATGATAAGCCGGAAGGCGGTAGCTATTTAAATTACCATATTGTTGATATAGGCCATTATCAAATATATATAGACCAATGGGCGGTGTAATATTATTTCCGGTAGCAAACACCCAGTTGCCGGCCAGTTTCCATTTACGGGCTATGGCATAGGAAGCCACCACCGATACATCGTGTCTTCGATCATATTTAGCACGATATTTTTCGCCGTTATTCAAATCAGGAAATTTTCGCCAAATCCAGGCCAGTGTATAACCTACCCAGCCAGTAAACTTGCCATATTGCTTGTTGACAAAAAATTCAGCTCCGTAGCTCCAGCCATTGCCAAACACAAATTGTTTCTCTACATCATTCTGCACACCGGGTACATAAAACTCTCGATACTCAATTTGATGCTTCATGGTTTTGTAATACCCTTCAATGCTAGTTTCAAACATATTTTCTTTGAAATTTTTAAAAATTCCCAGCGCATATTGATCGCTTATCTGCGGTTGCACCAAGAAGGTGCTCGGCACCCAAATATCATTGGGCAGCGTTGTTCCATTATTGGATACCAGATGGATAAATTGATTGTTGTGCGAATACGAAGCTTTCAATGATGAAGTTCTATTTAATTCATAGCGAAACGAAACTCTGGGTTCAAAACCTTCGAAACCGGAATACCTTTTAACCATGTGCTTCCTGTCATAAAAGATAGTGTCTATGACTGCCCCTTTGCTGTTGTAAACAAACTTATCGTAAGGCCCCATTTGCTGAAAAGCAGTATATCTAAGCCCTACATTGGCTTTCCACCTTCTGCTGATTTCCCAGTCATCTTGCAGATAGAGAGCCCCTTCGTGAGCATATTTTTTGTAACGCTCATTCGGCTTTATTTCCAAATCGCCCAATTTGGCATTAATAGCAGAGGGGTTAAAATAGTGGTAAGTATAATTCAAGCCATATTGCACATGATGCTTTGGCGATGGATAATAGTCGAAATCTATTTTGCCATTCCAGTCTCGTATTTCGCTGAACAATCCAAACTCAAAATTGCCTTGATCAAGTTTAATATCAAACGTATAATTATTAAAAATGATGGATGTGTTGGCAAATAATTTCTCATTGAATAAATGATTCCAACGCACCGTGCCTGTGCTATTGCCCCAAGGCATATTAATTTTAAAATTGCTGGTGGTTGATTTAAAATCGAACACATCGCGGCCAAAGTAGCCACTGAGGTAAAGTCTATCGCGATCGGTGAAGCGGTAATTTACCTTCATGTTTAAGTCATAGAAGTAGTAACTGCTGCCACCTAGTCTTGGAATTTTGCTGCGGAAAGGCTGTACCAGCACATCGAAATAAGTTCTACGGGCAGAAATAATAAACGAGCTGCGGTTTTTTTTGATTGGCCCTTCTAAGGTTAATCGAGAAGAAATAAGGCCCAACCCTCCCGATATACTCATCTTTTTACTGTTGCCTTCTTTCAAGGTAATATCCACCACACTGGATAAGCGACCGCCATATTCGGCAGGCATATTGCCTTTTATCAACTTGGTATTTTTAATGGCATCAGAGTTAAATACCGAAAAGAAACCCAACAGGTGGCCTGTATTATAAACTGTTGCGTTATCCAATTGAATTAAATTTTGATCGGGCCCACCACCACGAACATAAAACCCGGTTTGCCCTTCGCCAGCCGACTGCACACCCGGCAACATTTGCAGCGATTTCAAAACATCTACCTCACCAAAAATGGCCGGCATTGATTTTATTTTCTCTGTACTTAATTCAAATACCCCCATCTGTGAACTTTTCACTTGCTCATCTTTTCGGTCATCGGCACGTATCACAGTTTCTTTAGTCACCAAACCGCTTTTTTCCATTTCAATAGATATGGTCAGGTTTTTATCCAACTGAATTTTTCGTTCTTCGGTTTTATATCCTAAGTAAGAATAAACTATGGTGTACGTGCCTTTGGCGACTGTGAGGGAATAAAATCCATAGGTATTGGTGTTTACCCCTACGGTTGGCAGTTCTTTTACTCGTACGTTAGCGGCAATAAAAGTTTCGCCAGTGGCTTTGTCTTTCAAATAACCGCTGATGGTGTAATTTTGAGCTTGAACGGCAAAACTGCCGCACAACAGGCAGCCAAGTAGAAGTAAAAGATGTTTATTCATAAGTTGTAAAATATTGGCAAAAGTGGTCATTTAAAAGTGGGACGCAAAACTACGGAAACTTTTTAGATTACAAAAGTTTCCGTAGTTTTTTAAACCAAAATTTCTGATACCTTACAAGACTACTGAGAGCCGTTTTATTGTAGATAGGTTTAAAGAATGGGATATTGCTTCCGTTTACTGATTGTTGATTATTTTGCATGCAACAAAATTGAAATGAATACCAGCACTCAACTTTTAAAAACCACAAAAGAATTTATTAAAACTCCTGCCACCGCTGCTCAAATAGAAGCACTTCGGCAGGTTTTGCGTTTTCATGAAATGCGCTATTATGTGCTGGCTGAGCCATTGGTGGCCGATGTGGAATACGACCAACTCTTTGCTCAACTAAAAAAACTGGAAGCCGAAAATCCAGCGCTTATCACCGTTGATTCGCCCACCCAACGAGTAGCCGTTGGGCTCTCAAAAGATTTTAGCGAAGTGCAGCACCTGGTGCCGATGCTATCGTTGGAAAACAGTTACAATGCCGATGATTTAATGGATTGGGATAGAAAGGTGAAAGAGTTTACCGAACTGAACGAAATGGAATACGTGGTAGAACCAAAATTTGACGGTGCCGGCTTATCGCTCATTTATGAAAACGATTTGCTCACCCGTGGTGCCACCCGTGGCGACGGCGCCGTGGGTGAAGAAATTACCGTTAACATAAAACAACTGCGAAGTATCCCTTTACATGCCGGCTTTTCGAAATATGGGATTGCCAAAATTGAAATACGCGGCGAAGTAATTATCCCTAACGAAAAATTTAGGCAGATAAATGCCAAGCGCCTGGAAGAAAACCTGCCTCCTTTCGGCAACCCCAGAAACACAGCCGCCGGCGGTTTGCGTATTAAAGACCCAAAAGAAATTGCCGGCCGGGGTATGGAATGGCTCTTATACACATCT
>DAIMNW010000134.1:0-6906 GCA_036719905.1 Chitinophagales bacterium | reverse complement strand
CAATTTTAAAGGGGGGGGTAAAAGGGAGGTTTACATTTAGTGGTTAGGCTACTGCCATCTTGTAATAATTTATTTAGGCTAGCTAAAAAAAAAACAAACAAAATACAAAAAAGCCATTTTTTTTCCGCCCACAATCACCCTTAAAAACCGAAAAAAATGAATTTCCCTGAAAATCTGCGCTATACCAAAGACCACGAATGGGTAAGCCTTGAGGGCACCACCGCCACAATTGGCATTACTGATTTTGCCCAACGTGAATTGGGTGATATTGTATTCATCGACATTAATACAGTAGGCCGCAGCATAGGGGCTGAGGAAATTTTTGGTACCGTGGAAGCCGTGAAAACAGTGAGCGATTTATTTTTGCCAATTGCCGGAAAAGTAGAATCGGTAAACGAAGCCCTTAATAATTCTCCGGAAGCTGTAAATAAAGATCCATATGGTACCGGCTGGATGGTTAAAATCACGGTAAACAACCCCGACGATTTCAAAAATTTAATGTCGGCTGCTGAATACAAACAAATGGTGGGCGCCTAAATGCTGCTTTATTTAAGAAAGTTTTACATACCGGCCATTCTTTGCGCTACGGTAGTAATGATACTATCGGTTCTACCGGCAGCCGTTTTCCCAAAAGTAGATATCAATTATGCCGATTTAATGGTGCATACTATTATGTACTTTACCCTTTGTTGGCTGGTGTTATGGAGTACTGCTTTATCAGGCTTACAACTCAGACATATTCTAATTACCGTTCTACTTTGTTCGCTATATGGCTTTATCATCGAGTGCATTCAGGGCTTGTGGTGTATTGGGCGTTTCTTCGACATTTACGATGCCTTCGCCAATACGGTAGGAGCTTCGCTTACCATTCTGCCGGCCCGTTTTGTTTGGCCTCAAAAAAAATAGGCCTTCGCTACTTCCCTTCATTAAGTGCTTTCCAAACCAGATTAGATTCAAAGCCTTTGCTCATGGCAAATCTTGCCAAGC
This sequence comes from Chitinophagales bacterium, assembly GCA_036719905.1. Classification (GTDB taxonomy): domain Bacteria; phylum Bacteroidota; class Bacteroidia; order Chitinophagales; family CAIODY01; genus DAIMNW01. Next base: position 5,919 of record DAIMNW010000134.1, on the reverse strand, counting down.
TCTGTTTTTTAGCCGGTCCGGCTTTTTGATACTGTTTGTCCTTTTTTGAAAGTATTTGTAAAAGGGTGTTCCAATAATCGTCCTCGTCTATTTGTTCCAAAGCCTTTTTAATACAGTAGGGCGATATCTGTTTCTGTTTCAAACCACCAATTATTTTTACCCTGCCCCATTGCTTTATCCGAAATTTGCCCCCGGCCCAAGCAATGGCAAATCGCTCTTCGTTCAAAAACCCTTGGGTAATCATATCGCCAATAAGTTGCTCTACCTCCCGGCTATAACCACCTAAATCGTATAATTTATTACGAACCTCCTGCTGGCATCGCTCCTGATAAGCGCAATACAATTCTATGCGCTTGCGTAGCATTTCACCACTTAGCTTAGGCTTAAATTTCTTTTCTTCCATGGTTGGGCAAGGTTCCAAAGGCAGTGTGTTCTACGGCTGCATCTCGGGTTGGCTTTTGGTAAGGATACCCACAAACTTAGCAAAATTTAACCCGTTCATTTATGTACAAGCATACTACCCTCCTATTGGCAATTTGCTTACCTTTGAAGCACTTAATAATTTCTATCATGAACTTAAATCTCATTCTCGGTATGTTTAACCTCGGCGGTTCTGAAATTTTCATCATTCTGATTGTAGTCCTATTGTTATTTGGCGGTAAAAAAATTCCAGAATTGATGAGAGGCTTAGGCAAGGGTATTCGTGAATTTAACGATGCCAAAGACGGCATTAAAAAGGAAATAGAAGACGGTGTAAATAAGACCACTTCTGACGAAAAGAAGTAATTAAATTCAGGTTTTTACTACCCCATTACCCATTTTTATTTTGAAAAAATATCACTCATTAGCAGCGATACAGTCGGCCATGGCTGCAGGTGAAACCACTTGTACCCAATTGGTTGATTTTTATTTGAATCAAATTGAAAATCAAAAGCAGCTGAATGCTTTCTTAGAAGTGTTTGCCGATGAAGCCAAGGCACGAGCTGAAGAAATTGATAAAAAAATTAAAAGCAATTCCGCAGGCAAATTGGCCGGAGCGGTAATTGCCATTAAAGATGTGCTGTGTTACGCAGGTCACAAGGTTTCGGCATCGTCAAAAATTTTGCAAGGCTTCGAATCACTTTACACTGGCACGGCCGTTCAGCGCTTATTGGATGAAGATGCTATCATCATCGGTCGAACTAATTGTGATGAATTTGCCATGGGCAGTAGCAACGAAAATTCGGCTTATGGAAATGTATTGAATGCTGCCGATAACAGCAAAGTACCCGGCGGCAGTAGCGGAGGCTCAGCCGTTGCTGTACAAGCTGATATGTGCCTTGCATCTTTAGGTACCGACACCGGCGGCTCGGTGCGTCAGCCTGCTTCCTTTTGTGGTATAGTAGGCATTAAACCAACTTATGGTCGCATTTCACGTTATGGTGTCATAGCTTATGCTAGCAGTTTCGACCAGATTGGGGTATTTGCTCATACCGTAAGTGATGCTGCCGCAGTATTAGAAGTTATTTCAGGCGCCGATGAAATGGACAGTACCACTTCTCAGCAAGCAGTACCGGCCTACTCAAAACTTTTATCAGCCCCTGATTTTTCAAAATTAAAAATTGCTTACCTACCGGCTACTGTCGATTCACCCGGTTTAGATGAAGAAATAAAGCAACACCTTGACAAAACTTTGTCAACGCTGAAACAGGCAGGAGCCACTATTAACGCTGCCGAATTCGAATTGCTCGATTATCTGATACCGGCTTATTATGTTCTCACCACCGCCGAAGCCAGTAGCAATTTGGCCCGATACGATGGGGTGCACTTTGGCTGGCGCAGTCCCGATGCTACCGATTTGGAATCGGTATATGTAAAAACCCGTTCCCAAGGTTTTGGCAAGGAAGTGCAGCGACGAATTATGTTGGGCACATTCGTTCTGAGCGAAGGTTTTTTTGATGCTTACTATACCAAAGCGCAAAAAGTTAGAGCCAAGCTCACTCAGCAGGTAAATAAGATTTTAGAAGAAAACGATTTTATTCTATTGCCCACCACACCCACCACAGCGTTTGAACTGGGTGCTAAATCAGCCGACCCGGTGGCTATGTACCTCAATGATATTTATACCGTGATGGCTAACCTTACCGGTATGCCGGCTATAAGCATTCCCACCGGAACACATAGTAATGGTCTCCCTTTTGGTTTGCAAATAGTAAGTGCCCGATTTACTGAGGAGAAATTGCTAGCTGTTGCAGAATGGTGCCAGCAGAATATTAAATGACCAATTTTCTCCAACAAACATTTGTTCGCTACATTCTTTCTAATTTTACTTCATGAATTTTTCATCCAAGCTTATTGAAAATGCCGTGAACGAATTTGCCAGCCTGCCCGGCATTGGCAAAAAAAGTGCATTGCGACTTGTGCTACACCTACTGAAGCAGCCCAAAAATGAGGTAGAAAATTTTAGCCATGCGATAAGCAAGATGAGGAACGAGATCACCTTTTGCCCTACTTGCCATAATGTGAGCGACGAAGGAGAATGCAGCATTTGTCGCAATCCGGTTCGTAAACACAAACAAATATGTGTGGTAGAAAGCCTACGCGATGTGATAGCCATAGAAAACACGAAACAGTACAGCGGTGTTTATCATATTTTGGGGGGCGTTATTTCACCAATTGATGGCATAGGCCCCGATGAGTTGAATATTGATTCCCTAATTGAACGAGTGAAAAAAAATGAAGTGGAGGAGGTAATTATGGCCTTAAATCCTACTATTGAAGGCGATACCACCATTTATTATTTATCAAAAAAGCTGGCGCCTTTTCATGTACAACTTACCAGCATAGCCCGTGGAATAGCCTTTGGCGGCGAACTGGAATATGTGGATGAATTTACCCTGGCTCGTTCGCTGGCCACCCGGTTACCGTATGAAAATTATTTAGTGAATAAATAAAATTTTAGTGCCCATCATCCTCATTAATGAGTTGATCAATGTCCACATCATTAATATCGAGGTAATTGATGATATCGCCATTGCTGATTCCTTTTTCTTTTTTATCGGCAAAACGATAAACGGCACTTACCTGCACATAAGGTGCCGGGGCGAGCAAATCGCGGTGAATATTATTAGTAACCCCTCCAAAAATATAAGAGAGCTGAATTTTACGAAGGGCACTCATGCCTACCTCACATCTAAGAAAAACGTTTTTTTCAGGATGGTAAGCAAGGCTGTAACCCAAATTTAAGCTGCTCACTCGAAACTGGAGGCTATCGTAATTGCCAAAATTTTCGTTTCGTGCCCAAATGTTAGATACTAACCCATTTGGCCGTAATCTTATTAAATAACTTACTTTATCATTAATAGTATGATGCAAGGTTAAGTTGGTAGGGAATGTACCATACAATCTATCCTTCTCGTCTAACTTCAAACTGAAACCAATAAGCGGAAACCACACCTGCTGCTGATAAGCGTATCCATAAGCAGCGCCTATATGATAATTGAATACCTTGCCGGCGGTTCGTGAATAGGTGGCAAAAGCTCCCCAACGAACGAAGGGCGTTTTCAAAATATAATTGTCCTGCAAAGTGGAGGCGGTTCCATTGGCATAAATGGTGTATTTATTCTTTTTAGAATATAAATAACTCAAGCCTCCGCTAAAGCCAATAAGTTGCCTCTGCGTTTGGAACCCACTATATTGCGGAGCCCCTAAACGAGTGGCTGCATTTAGAGCAATGGCTTGACTAACACCCACACCACTTGCCGAAGAACTTCTTTTATTCCAAACTGGAATTACTCCTCCAATCATAGCTTCGCCGTAAGAATAGGAGCCTGCCGAATAATCGTAATCTTTTAAACTGGTATCATACAATGCTGCAGTAGGCTGATAAAACATTCGAACGCTTATACTTGGAACCAACAGACCGGAACTGGCTTGTTTTTCAGCATCTTGTGCAAAAAGATGAAGCGTACTTAATGCGGAAAGAATCAGAATGAAGGCAATTTTTTTCAAAGCTTAATAATTTTAACGTTTCAAAAGAAGGGGGTTAACTTTTCAAAAGTTGGATAGCTTATAACGGGGAAAGTTTAATTGAATCTCAACTAAAATAACAAGCAATCCGGATTAAAAATATTCATTCAGGCTGACAATCTCCCTTCAAATTAAGCACATTCTTTAGCATATTTACAGTCTGATGAATTTTAACCTGAATAGTGCCCTCAACTTTACAAAAAAAATCACCCCAATACGTGCGCTCAATATGGCCAAGATCTACGGCAGCTATTATTTGAGTAAATGGAGTGGCCGGGCTATTCAGTGGGGAGTGCCATTCTCAATTTCGGTAGAACCTACAACCAGCTGTAATCTACGCTGCCCAGAGTGCCCCAGTGGATTAAGGTCATTTACTCGTCCTACAGGTATGCTGCAAAGCAATTTTTTTAAAAATACCATTGACGAAATGCATAAGGAGCTCATCTATCTCACTTTTTACTTTCAGGGTGAGCCATATCTGAATCCTGAATTTTTGGATATGGTAAAATATGCCCATGCCAATAAAATATTTACTACCACCAGTACCAATGCCCATTATCTGACACCCGAAAATGCCAAACGAACAGTTGAAAGCGGTCTAGACCGTTTGATTGTATCTATTGATGGCACCACCCAAGACGTTTATGAGCAATACAGAATTGGTGGCAATCTGGAAAAAGTGAAGGCCGGTGCCAAGAACATAGTGGCTGCCAAAAAAGCAGCCGGCAGTAGCACTCCCCATGTTGTTTTTCAGTTTTTGGTGGTGAAGCCAAACGAGCATCAGATTGAAGATGTGAAGAAGTTAGCAAAAGAAATTGGTGTGGATGATGTTTGGTTTAAAACAGCACAGGTATATGATTTTGCCAACGGAAATCCTTTGATACCCACCATTGAAAAATACAGCCGTTATAAAAAACAAGCTGATGGTACCTACGAAATAAAAAACAGCCTGGAAAATAATTGCTGGAAAATGTGGCATAGCTGCGTTATTACGTGGGATGGATTAGTCGTGCCCTGCTGTTTTGATAAAGACGCCACCCATCAGCTTGGCGATTTGAAAACCGATAGATTTAAAACCATTTGGCGAAATGAGAAGTACACTTCTTTTAGAAATCAATTAACCCAATCGAGAAAAAATATTGATATATGTACCAACTGCAGCGAAGGAACCAAGGTGTGGGAAGATGGATGATTAAGCCCGAAACCTTATCTGATGAAGCAGTCCATTAAAACTATTAACCAATTACTACTGATTTATTAAATGCAATTTGAAAATTCACTACAGTTTGCTCAGCAACTAGATGCACAGGATTCTTTAGCAACATTTCGCAATCGATTTTTTATACCAAAAGTAGATGGCAAGGAAAGTATTTACTTATGTGGGAATAGCCTGGGCCTGCAGCCAAAAACAGTAATGGACCACATTGATGTAGAACTGGATGCTTGGGCAAAGCTTGGTGTGGAAGGCCATTTACAGGGCGAAAATCCTTGGTTGTATTATCATCATTTTACCCAAGATTCATTAGCTAAAATTACCGGAGCCCAAAAAACCGAGGTGGTAGCCATGGGTTCATTGAGTAATAATTTGCACTTGTTGATGGTTTCATTTTATCGACCCACTCAGCAACGATATAAGATTCTAATTGAAAACCGACCCTTTCCAAGCGACCAATACGCAATAGATTCACAAGTAAAATTTCATGGTTTTGCTCCTAATGATGCAATTATTGAAATGCACCCTCGTGATGGCGAATACACTATACGAAAGGAAGACATTTTAGCCACTATTGAAAAAAATAAAAATGAACTTGCCTTGGTTATTTTTGGAGGTGTGCATTTTTACACCGGCCAACTATTTGATATGGCCGCTATCACCAAAGCTGCTCATGAAGGAGGAGCAATGTGTGGTTT
>DAIMNW010000133.1:0-6917 GCA_036719905.1 Chitinophagales bacterium | reverse complement strand
CATAAAGAATTGGCGATGTTTGATAACTAACGATTGGATTTTTTTTAAAATGCACATACGGTATGAGTGGTATCATTTCGTAGTAATTCATTACAAAAAATGGAAAGAGGATTCTTATTTTCTGTGAATTAAACATAAAAACAACCGGATGCTCATCAGTCGCAGTATAGTCTTGGGGTGTGAAATCAAGATCATCGGTTAGTAACGAGCGTAAATCACTCTTTTTCATGGCAGTAGGAACAAAGATACTATCAGAAGTACCCCATAAAGGTGCATGTCCGAACATAAGCTATTTTTTTAGGTTAGAAAAAATACTTTTAAGTAGTCAAATGTATGCATAATTAATTTTACATTAGCGCAAACAATTAAATGCCCAATCATATGTTGTTGCTATCTATTATCTCCTGGTTTTGGAGTTTCTTTAACCTTGTTGACTATCAAAAATGGCAAATTTGTGTTTTAGTAATTGGTTTCGTGTGCTGGGTAATGGCCTATTATTACATTATCAAAGATGGAAAACAGTATAAATACTGAGAAATGCCTATGCTTGTAGCTACAGGCAACATCGCCTGGGAGTTTTCTTGGACATTCTTGTTTAAGAATGATCTAAGTATCTTTTTTACCGCAGGATGCTTCATTTGGTTTAGTCGAGATATTTATATTAATGCATACGCCTTCAAATTCTGGAAGAAAGATGTAACCAATCCTTGGATAGCAAAAACATACCATTGGTGGTACATCTTGAGTCTTGCCACATGGTTTGGCATTGTTTACTTTATGCATGTAGAAAAAATTGATAACGCTCTTGGTGTTGTATCTGCCCTTATTATCAACGTAGTCATGTCGTCACTCTACATTTATCAAATACTATGCTTCCCTGAATTCAGAGGTCGTGGAATGAGTCGCACGGCCGCATGGTGTAAAATGCTTGGTACAGGTACTATTAGTTTTGTCTCCTTTTTTGTTTGGCCAGAAAATGAATTTTTACTGACACTCTGTGTGGTTACATTTATTTTAGACATGATCTATATTGGATTATACTATTTCTATGATCCGGGTGAAGAATGGATAGCTGCTAAACAGAACAATTTTCTGTATCACTCTGCCAACAATAATTTAAAACTTAAATAATGGCTCCAAAAAAAATAGCAGTAATTGGTGGCGGACTTTCAGCCATGACCGCAGTATTTAATATAACCCAAGAACCCAATTGGAAAGAGAAGTATGATATTACCATTTACCAAATGGGTTGGCGTATTGGCGGTAAAGGCGCAAGCGGTGTAAATCCGGAGTACGGATACCGAATAGAAGAACATGGGCTACACCTTTGGATGGGTTTCTACGAAAATGCATTTACCATGATGCGGCAGATCTATGGCGGATTAAACAGACCCATCGGAAGCCCATTGGCTACTTTTGATGATGCATTTAAGGGGCAACCTTATTTTGTTTTTTGTGAGCATGTCAATAATACTTACGTGGATTGGAAAATTGACTTTCCGAAGCCCTTAGGCATAGCTGGAGATGGCCATGTTCCCAATGCCGAAGAAATTATCGGCAACATTTTTTATATGATGTGGGAGATGTATCGGGATTTTAAAAACATAAGAAATGCAGGTAAAAGAACCCTTCTACAGCGAATATGGGATTGGATAAAAAATATATTAGGCCTGCGGAATTCAACCAATGCAGATTCTAGGGACCATCATTCTATCATTCCGGAATTTTTGAGAGAAGAGTTTTTTAAACTGGAAAAAGAAATTGCCACAGATGTAGAGAGCCTAACTGAAAAATTATTTTTAGTACTGGCCAAAATGATGGCTCAACTTTCACGATTTACCAATTTTGATTGGCACATTGCTGTAATAAAAAATTTAAGAAAATGGATTTGGGATGAAATAGGGGAACTGGTGCATAACGATACAGAAGCCCGTCGTCTATGGACAGTTATTGATTTTTGCTTATCTATGATGCACGGAATTTTTAATGATAAGGTTATAAAACTAGTTGATGGTGTAGTAAAGTTAGATTTCACAGTCATCAATCAATATGACTATGCTGACTGGCTGGTTCGAAACGGTGCCGATCGCGAATTAACCATCCCTTCGCCACTTGTGGTAAGCATGTATGATGGCCCGTTTGCATTCTTAAAAGGTGATAAAAATAAACCAAATATTGAGGCTGGAACTATCCTGAATATTTTTCTTCGCTTAGGATTTACCTGCAAAGAAAATTTTGTTTGGCGAATGCAAGCCGGCATGGGTGATACCATTTTTGCTCCAGCCTATGAGTTGCTGATGAAGGAAGGAAAAGCCAAATTCAAATTTTTTCATAAAGTAAAAAACCTCAAGCTCTCGGATGACAAGAAAACCGTAGATGAAATTGAAATTGGAGTACAGGTGAACCTGAAAACGGAGGAATATAATCCATTGATAGATGTGAAAGGTTTGAATTGCTGGCCATCGCATCCGGTTTATAAATATATAGACGATAAGGAGGCGGCTGAACTGATAACAAAAAAAATAAATTTGGAATCGCAATGGGCTGATTGGCCAGATAGGAAAACAATAACATTAAAACGAGGAGTTGATTTTGACGAAATCATAATGGGAGCCTCACTTGGCAGTATGCCTGTAATAGCCAAAGAACTTATTGATGCCAGCACCAGCTGGCGGCAGATGGTTGAAAAAGTAAAAACCGTTCAAACACAGGCCTATCAGTTTTGGTTTAATAAAGATGAGAAAGTGTTACAGGCGGCCGGTGACAAACTACTCTCTACTTATGTAGAACCGGTGGATACCTTTTGTGCCATGAACCAGTTGCTAATCAGAGAGCAATGGCCAACTGACCGCCAGCCACAATATGTTTGCTATTTATGTGGTGCCATGCCCGAGGCTAAAACCATCCCCCCCTACTCAGATCACACTTATCCAGCTGAGCAATACCGCATTACCCGGGCACGAGCAGCCGAGTATATCAAAAATGACTTTAAACATTTGGTGCCGGGTGCCTATGATGCTAATTCGAACTTTAATTATGACTACTTAAATGTGATCGGAGATGCTCAAGGAGAGGATCGCTTTAATGAACAATATTTCCGATGCAATCTAGACCCAAGCGAACTATATGTGATGAGTGTTGCCGACAGCTCAAAATTCAGAATAAAAACCAATGAAAGTGGATTTGATAATTTATTTCTTACGGGAGATTGGATACAGAATGGCCTGAATGCCGGTTTTGTAGAAGGTGCCGTAACCAGTGGATTGCTTACTGCCAGAGCAGTCACTGGCAATCAAAACATCCCCATAGTGAGAGCCCCTTGGGAAATATGGGATTAATACTTAAGAAAACACGAACGCCTTAAATCGATATGAGAAAAACCAGTATCCTCTTATTCATCTTGTTAGGCTGGCTTCAAACCTATAGTCAGAGCGTAGTCAATCTAGATGGCCACCAGAAATTGCCGCTGGGCGATCAATTTGGTATGTTAGATCTCACAAATAATCCCCAGCAAGCTGATGAGATAGTCGAGGGAAAACTCAAGGTAGAATTTAAACCCTTCGATAAAAAAATAATTAACCAAAGGACTGGTAGATTTCTGTTATCACTTGATGTACTGAATAGTACTTCGAAAACCCAAATCTACTTTATTGGCACCAGCAAATTCGATTTTATAAAATTTTACATACCCGATTCTTCAGGCAGGTACGTGGTGAGTGTCTCAGGAATAATGAAAAATTTTGCAGAAAAAAGCATCGTGAACGGCCCTTTCTCATTAGTCCGTCTAAGTGTTCCATCTAACAACAAAGTACGGTGCTTTCTAGAAGTAGAAAATAGCAAACCCCCTGCATTCCAATTTGTAAATCTGAACCCAACGATTTTTACCGAATCGCAGTACTATTTTGAATACGGAAACACCTGGATTTACAATCTCATTTTTTTAGGAATTTGTTTAGTTATGTTTCTATACAATTCCATGCTTTTCATAATCACCAGAGAACGAGCTTACCTAATATATTTAGGGTATATTGCTTTTATTCTGGGATATGTATATGCGCTTTCAGGCGATTTAATTGCCCATCTATTTAAAAATGCCATCTATCAGAATGATTTAGTAATGGTTACCGGTATTGGGGCCTTGCTATTCTACGCAGCATTTGCCATTCGAATTCTTGACCTTAAAATATTCTATCCTAGGTGGCGGAAATTTTTTCAGCTAGTTGTAATCCTGCAAGCCATCGCCTTTTTACTCACCATTACTGGATTTATCTATATTGCTATCCCTATATGCTTCACTCTGGCACTGATTACGTATCCGGGAATTCTGATTTTGGCGTTCCTCATTGGCTTTCGCAAAAAGTATCTACCAGGCCGCTACTTTTTTGCAGCTGCCACATTCTATATCGCTTTTTTACAATTAAGCTTCCTGCAAATGCTGGGTCTTCTGCCGGTCTCTATATTTGGTCTGCAAGCAAACAACTTCACTCAAATTGGCGTAACCGGCGAACTTATCCTCTTTTCCATTGCGTTAGCTGCAAAGCTAAATCAAATGCGAAAAGAGAAGTTCGAAGCTCAGAAAAAAACACTTGAGATTGCAGAAGAAAATGAGCGATTAATTCGAGAACAGAACGTAGTTTTAGAAGAAAAAGTGGCGAAGCGAACGCAAGAGTTGGAGGCAACCCTCACTGCACTTAAATCGACTCAAAATCAATTGGTACTGAATGAGAAAATGGCTTCACTTGGACAACTGGTGGCCGGCATTGCCCATGAAATTAATAACCCGATTAATTTTGTGAGTAGCAATATTAAGCCACTGAAAAGAGATTTTGCGGACATACTAAAGGTTTTTAGAAGATACAAAGAATTAGATGTAGCCATGTTAAATCCTGAAATTCAAAAAATGATTGTTGAACTTGATTTAGAGTACGCTTTTAAAGAGATCGGCGAATTGCTAGAAGGAATTGAAGATGGGGCTGAACGTACTACCGAAATAGTGAGAAGTTTGCGAAATTTTAGCCGAACAGATGAAGCAGAACTTAAGAAGGCAGATTTGAATGAAGGAATTAATTCCACTCTATTAATCTTACAGTCAAAACTTAAATCAAAAGCAATTGAAGTAGAAAAGGAATTCAACAAAATCCCCAGTATTCAATGCTATCCTGGCCAGTTGAATCAGGTCTTTCTGAATTTAATTTCAAATTCAATAGATGCAATTAATCATGATCATGGTAGAATCAAAATAAATACTGAAATTTCAGGTGATTCAGCGGTTATTCACATTTCAGATAATGGGGATGGAATTTCTCCTGAAAAAATTACCAAAATATTCGAACCGTTCTATACCACAAAAGATGTTGGCAAAGGAACAGGATTAGGGCTAAGTATCTCATATGGTATTATTGAAAAACATCAAGGAACTATAACCGTTAAAAGTCAACCCGGAATAGAAACAACATTTACCATCATCATCCCAATCAGATAAATATATGGATACTACCCAGTACGCAATCCTCTATGTCGACGACGAGATTCACAACCTGAATTCATTCAAAGCGGCCTTTCGAAGAAATTACAAAATTTTCACCGCTTCATCAGCCATGGAAGGCCTTGAACTATTGCGCAAGGAGACTATCCACCTAATTATTACCGACCAACGTATGCCGGAAATGACGGGAGTCCAGTTTCTGGAAAATACCGTGGGCTTATACCCTGAGATTATTAGAATAATATTGACCGGATACAGCGACGTGGAAGATATTATTAAAGCTATTAATACCGGTGGCATCCATCGCTACATCACCAAGCCTTGGCAGGAAATTGAGCTGAAGATGACCATAGATCAGGCTTTGGAAAGTTTGGACCTACGCATTCGTAATCATAAATTACAAAAATTTGCACTTGAAAACCAACTGGCCATTGATAGTGCCAAGTTTAAAGATCAGTTTTTGGCAAATATGAGTCACGAAATACGGACCCCAATGAATGCCATTACCGGAATGACCCGACTTTTGTTAAAAAGGGAGCAGGATTTGGAGAATAAAAAATATTTAAATTCCATTAAGCAAGCCGGCGATAATCTTTTAGTGCTGATTAATGACATTTTGGATCTTTCAAAAATTGAAGCTGGCAAAATGGATATTGAACGAATTCCATTCTCGGTAAATGAATTGATGGAAGGAGTGCTGAACACAATGTCATTTAAAGCGGAAGAAAAAGGAATTCAAATTTTGTCAGAAATTGATTCGAATATTCCAGATCAAGTATTAGGCGATCCAACCAGAGTAAATCAAGTGCTGCTAAATCTGATTGGCAATGCCATTAAGTTCACCGACAAGGGCAGTGTGAAGATAAAAGTATACCTGGATAACGTAGTGGGACCTCCGGAAACACACTTTATTAAATTTGAGGTTAGTGACACGGGAATTGGTATTCAAGAAGACAAAATTCATCAAGTGTTTGAACTCTTTTCACAGGCTAGTTCGGATACAGCCCGAAAATATGGAGGAACAGGATTAGGCTTAACTATTAGCCGCCAACTGGTAGAGATGATGGGAGGAAATATTGAAGTGAAAAGTACATTTGGTCAGGGAACCACATTCTCATTCGTTATACCTTTATTTGCCAGTAGCGACAGACAAATGAGAGATGCCGCTCATGATGAGCCTTATTTAGAACTAGCCAGGAAGCTTAGTGGAATTAAAATTCTGCTGGCCGAAGATGATGGCTTTAATCAGATTGTTGCCGTAGACACCCTACAATCTTTAATTCCAGAAGTAGAAGTAACTGTGGCAGAGAATGGTGAAGAGGTGATTGAAAAACTTAAAGCCAATCAATATGATATTGTTTTAATGGACATTCAAATGCCTAAATTGAATGGTTATGAAACCACCGAAAAAATCAGACTGCAAGGAATTAAT
>DAIMNW010000302.1:0-1867 GCA_036719905.1 Chitinophagales bacterium | reverse complement strand
TTACCACAGTAAGCGCTATTTTCGAAAGTTGTGGATTGCAGATGTTCGATGTACAGGAAATTCCAACACATGGAGGCTCGTTACGAATATTTGCCAAGCATAAATCGAATGTAGGCATTGAAATTAACCCCAACGTAAACGCCCTCCTAATGAAAGAAAAAGAGAAAGGAATGTTGACTAAGGAGTTCTACGCTAATTTTCAGCTGAAAGCAGAAAAGGTGAAGAATGATCTATTGCAAAATCTTCTTACTCTCAAATCGCAAGGTAAAAAAATAGCAGCTTATGGTGCTGCAGCCAAGGGAAACACTTTATTAAACTATTGCGGAATAAAAGCAGATTGGATAGATTTTGTGGTAGATGCCAATCCGGCCAAACAAAATATGTTTTTACCGGCCAGCCATATTCCTGTGGTAAATGAAAAGCATTTGAAGGCAGAAAAGCCTGACGTAGTAATCATTTTGCCATGGAACTTAAAAGCAGAGATTACCCATCAGCTTTCATATATTCGGGAGTGGGGCGGTGTGTTTTTAGTACCCATTCCTGAAGTTCATATCATCTAACCAAATGAAATTTCTGATTACCGGCGCTACCGGATACATAGGAAGTTATCTGTGCACACACTTAATTAAAAGTGGGCATCAGGTGATTGCTACTTCGCGTTGCTTTTCTCCTGAAATGAAGAAAGTGCTGCACGGCTGTCAATTTTTAGAAATGGATATTCTTGACAGTACAGTTCCAAATAGGAAGCTAGATGCCGATATGCTGATTCATTTTGCCGGAGCTAATGAAGTGGTTTCTGCCCAACCCGTTAAAGGCATAGAGCTATCAGTGGGCGGCACTCGAAATTTGCTGCAGTTGGCCGTTAATAATTCTATTAATCGATTTATATTTTTCTCGACACTACAGGTTTATGGAAGCACATTACAGGGTGAGGTAGATGAAAGTTCACCGCTACTTCCTGAAAATGATTATGCTATGAATCATTTGTTGGCTGAGTATTATGTAGAAATGTTCAGTCGAACGCATACTATTCAAGGTAGTGTTATTCGGCCGGCCAATGTGATGGGTAAAATGATTTCGAATGAAATAAAACGCTGGTCGCTTGTACCATTTTGTTTTTGTAAAGAAATAGTTGAAACTGGTACTATTACATTGAAGTCGTCGGGCAAGCAAACACGTAATGTGGTGTCGTATTCCGAGTATTGTGCCGCTATGGATATGATTATTGACAAAACCAATTCATCTTTTGAAGTATATAATCTTCCAGGAGTTAAAAATTATTCCATTTTGGAAATTGCTGAGTTGGTTAAATCAAATTATGAGATGTTTACAGGCAAACCTGCTCATATTACTATTCAAAGTGAGCTTCCGAAGGAGACCAATAATTTTCAATTATCTTTGGCAAAACTTTCCGGTCTAGGGGTTAAGTTTGATAGTAATGACCACAGCCTAGATGAAACAATAAAAGCTATTTTACAATCAATTATACCACAATAAACAGCATGGATCCAATTAGTCAGTTCAACAAAGAAAGAGAAGAAAACATAGCAGCCATGGGCGCCGATGAGAGCCTTAGGGCCAAATCCTTAGATTGGATGCTGCATGCCGATAAATATAAATACACGTATAATTTTGAGTGGATAGGGCGCCCAATCATTAAGTACCCAAGTGATATTGTTATCATGCAGGAACTTATTTGGCGTTTGCAGCCCGATTTAATAATTGAAACCGGGATTGCACACGGTGGCTGTATTATTTTTTCTGCGTCCATGTGCGCCTTGATTGGAAGAGGGGAGGTGATAGCTGTTGATAGCGACATCAGAAAGCACAATCGCGATGAAATAGAAAAGCATCCGATGATGAAATA
>DAIMNW010000132.1:0-6937 GCA_036719905.1 Chitinophagales bacterium | reverse complement strand
AAATTGTATTCTTTGGCACTCCCGATTTTGCAGTGCCTTCCTTAAAAATTTTATTAGACAATAACTATAGCCTGGCTGCTGTGGTTACTGCCCCCGACCGACCGGCTGGCCGTGGATTGCAATTACATCAATCGGCCGTGAAGCAGTTTGCTGTAGCTAATAATTTACCCGTACTACAACCGGTGAAATTGAAAGATGAGAATTTTATTGAGTCACTTCGAAGCCTTCAGGCCGACCTTTTCATAGTTATTGCATTTCGAACGTTGCTCGAAGCAGTATGGACCATGCCACCAATTGGCCCTTTTCATCTTCATGCATCGTTGTTACCACAATATAGAGGCGCAGCACCCATCAACTGGGCAATAATTAATGGGGAAAAAGAAACCGGCCTCACCACCTTTTTTCTAAAACATGAAATAGATACAGGGAATATTATTTTCCAGCAAAAAGTGGAAATAGCTGAAAACACCACAGCAGGTGAATTGCATGATACGCTGATGGAGAAAGGTGCCCTGCTGGTTTTGCAAACAGTGAAAGCCATTGAGGCAAACCATTACCCCCAACTTCCGCAGCAAGGCTATGTAATTCATGCGCCAAAGATTTTCAAACCTACCTGCGAAATAAACTGGAATCAGCCAGCTGATAAAATTTACAACCATATTCGTGGCCTTAGCCCCTACCCTGCCGCCTTCACCACCTACAATGGCAGACAACTAAAAGTTTTCAAAGCCTCCGTTGAACTGGCAAATCCTGCCGAATCGGCCGGTGAATTTCTCACAGATAAAAAAACTTTCCTAAAAGTGGCTTGTGCCAATGCTTATATCCATTTAACCGATATTCAATGGGAAGGAAAGAAACGCTTACTGGTGCAGGATTTTTTGAGAGGCTTGCACTAAGTGCTCAACTCTGGCACACATGAATTTTATTCAAAAATATAATACAACCCCAGACAGATAATGATGAGCGAAACAGATGTAAGGCCGAATAGTATCCAGTAAAAAAATTCTGGAATGGGATTAAAAATGGCTAGGAGGCAGCTGACAAACCCAAGAAAAGCGCCAATTCCACAATAGACAAATCCAACTAATTGCTGTTTTTGGTGTCTGGCTTTTTTGTATGCCTGAAGGTAGGTAGCCCTTGCACGAACATCAAGCCCAAGCGAATTCAAGCGCTGCTCAATAGCTTCCAAGTCCAATTCTTCTTGAATCCATTTTTCAATTAATTCCGATTGAATGTTATCAGATGCCATGCAGTACTATTCAAGAAGTTTATAAGCCGGTGATTTTGATTCACCAAATTACAAAATTATCTTACTTCTGAAGCATGCCTCTCACCACTTACTACTTACTACTTTCGACTCAAGCCTTGCCCATCATCTCCTTAAAATTAAGGAAGAAATGTGGAATGGTGTCAATGCCCTTATTATAGTTGGCAATATGGTAATGCTCATTAGGTGAATGCAAGCCATCGCTGTCTAATCCGAAGCCCATCAGCACAGTTTTAAGGCCCAATACACTTTCGAACAAAGCCACTATAGGAATGCTGCCTCCGCCACGGGTAGGTATTGGCGATTTGCCGAAGGTGGTTAAAATGGCTGCTGCTGCAGCTTTGTAGGCTACGCTATCAGTTGGTGTAACTACAGGTTCGCCACCATGATGCTCGGTTACTTTTACCGTAACATAAGGCGGTGCTATTTTTTCAAAATGTGCCTTAAACAGTTGGGCTATTTTTTTACTGCCTTGGTTAGGCACCAGGCGCATCGAAATTTTTGCATTTGCTTTTGATGGCAAAACCGTTTTGGCTCCTTCGCCGGTATAGCCTCCCCAAATACCATTTACTTCAACAGTTGGGCGTATGCCGGTACGTTCGAGCGATGTATATCCTTTTTCGCCCCACACCTCGTTTATTCCCAAATCTTTTTTGTACTCCTCCAAATTGAACGGTGTACGGTTCAATTCAGTGCGCTCGGCATCAGTCAAATTGATAACATCATCATAAAAACCGGGAATGGTAATATGGTTGTTTTCGTCATGTAAGGAAGCTATCATTTTAGCCAAAATAGTGGCAGGATTAGCCACTGCACCACCATACACACCACTATGCAAATCTTTATTAGGCCCCACCACTTCCACTTCCATATACGCCAAGCCACGTAAGCCACTTTCAATGGAAGGATTTTCCAAACTAATCATCGATGTATCGCTCACCATCACCACATCGGCTTTCAAGCGCTCTTTATTATCGGCCAAAAATTTACCCAGATTATTGCTGCCCACTTCTTCTTCACCTTCAATCATAAACTTAATGTTGCAAGGCAGCGTATTGGTTTTGTTCATTACTTCAAATGCTTTTACATGCATATAAAACTGCCCCTTATCATCGGCACTGCCACGAGCATATATTTTGCCATCTTTAATCACCGGCTCAAATGGTGGCGAATGCCACAAATCAATTGGATCGGGTGGTTGCACATCGTAGTGACCATATACCAACACAGTAGGCAAATTAGGGTCAACTATTTTTTCGCCATAAACAATCGGGTGACCACTCGTAGGGCAAACTTCCACTTTATCGGCACCGGCTTCAAGTAAGCGATTCTTCACGGCTTCGGCACATTTGGCCGTATCACCATTGTGTTTACTATCAGCGCTTACACTGGGAATACGAAGCAGGTCTAATAATTCATCTAAAAAACGTTGTTTGTTTTGCTCATGATAAGCAGTCCATTGTTGCATGCTAAATGTTTTTTGTGTTAGGTCTAAAAAAAATACGAATCAATTTTCGGACTGCTAAAGTAGTAAAGCAAAAATTGTATGCCTAATAATTCCAAATAATAAACCTCATCTTTGCTCCATGGCATACAACAACGAACGACAAGACAGCAGCAAGAATAACCTTATCTATGGCAGGCACCCCATTGTGGAAGCCTTTGCCAGCGGCAAAACCATTGATGTAATATACACTCAGGAAAAACTGAAGAGCGAAATTCTGGATGAAATACGGGTATTGGCCAAAGAACATGGCGTTCCGTTAAAGGCCGTTCCTAAAGAAAAATTAGACTATCTCACCTACCGGGCCAATCATCAGGGGGTAGCAGCATTTATTGCCACCATCAATTATTACAACAAAGAAGATATTCTGACCCAGGTACTCGAACGAGGCGAAACACCTCTTTTTCTCATACTAGATAGCCTTACCGATGTTCGCAATTTTGGCGCCATTGCCCGTACAGCTTTAGGCTGTGGAGTGCATGCACTTATTATTCCAAAACGGAATTCGGCACAAATAAACCCCGAGGCCATGAAAACCAGTGCCGGTGCTTTAAACACCATACCCGTTTGCCGCGAAGATGACCTGGTGCAGGTGGTTAAATGGGCTAAGGCTAATGCCCTTCGGGTACTTTCGAGCGATTTGCAGGCTGAAAAATATCTTTCCAAAATCAGTTTTAAAGAGCCCTGCGCTATAGTGGTGGGTGAAGAAGGCTTAGGCGTAAACAGATTGATCTTAAACCGTAGCGACGAAACTTTTAAAATTCCTATCAACGCCAAGATTGACTCCTACAATGTAAGCGTAGCAACCGGTATGATCCTTTATGAGGTGATAGGGCAAAGGGGGTGATAAGGATTTGTTGATTTGATGATTTGGTGATTTGGTGATTGGTTGATCGGTTGATTGTCGGTTCATTCAGTGGCTAAGCCTGTCGAAGCCGCAGTAAAAAAAGCAATTAAACCCCCGTATAATTATGCGGTGTAATCCTTTTCAACTCCAGTTTGATAGCATCACTCACTTGCAAAGCATCAATAAAAGCATGCATCTCCGCTTTGCCAATTTGTGCAGCGCCACGAGTCAAAGCTTTTAAGGCTTCATAGGGCGCCGGATAGTTTTCACGACGAAGAATGGTCTGTATGCCTTCGGCCACCACCATCCAGTTGTTTTCCAGTTCCTGTTGAATAGCGCTCTCGTTCAATACTATCTTATTCAAGCCCTTTTGCAACGATTCAAAAGCAATAGCTGTATGGGCAAATGGCACACCCACATTGCGTAGCACGGTAGAATCAGTAAGGTCGCGTTGCAGGCGACTAACCGGCAATTTAGCCGATAGATGCTCCAGCAAGGCATTAGCAATACCCAGATTGCCCTCCGCATTTTCAAAATCTATAGGGTTTACTTTATGTGGCATAGCCGATGAACCCACTTCGCCGGCTACCACCTGCTGTTTAAAAAACTCCATGCTAATGTATTGCCATACATCTTTACTAAAATCGAGCAGAATCGTATTAATCCGTTTCAGGTTATCAAACAGAGCCGCCAGATAATCGTAATGCTCTATCTGAGTGGTAGTTTGCAATCGCTTAAGGCCAAGTTCTTTCTCGACAAATTGAGTGGCAAACTGCCTCCAGTCTATGGCCGGGTAAGCCACTGCATGAGCATTCATATTACCTGTAGCACCGCCAAACTTAGCCGCTATAGGCAGCGCTTTGAGCAGTTCTATCTGATTTTGCAGACGCTCTACAAACACCAGCCACTCTTTGCCCAGCCGTGTAGGGCTAGCCGGCTGACCATGCGTACGAGCCAACATAGGCACCGCCTGCCAGGCATGGGCCTGTTCAGCCATTTTACCCACCAAAGCATTCAGCTGAGGTAAATAAGCATGGTGCAAATACTCTTTTATTGATAGCGGTATAGCTGTATTATTAATATCCTGCGATGTAAGCCCAAAGTGCACAAACTCTTTCCACTCCCCTAGCCCGGCAGCCTCCATCTTTTGTTTAATAAAATATTCTACCGCCTTTACATCATGATTAGTGGTTCGCTCTATGTCTTTGATAGCCTGAGCATCAGCCTCTGTAAATTCATCAGCCAATTCATGAAGGGTGACGTAATGCTTTTTATCAAAAGCGGCCAACTGTGGCAGGGGCAAATCACATAGAGCAATAAAATAAGCCACTTCTACCTTTACACGATATCGTATAAGCCCATATTCCGAGAAGTAGGTAGCCAGACCTTGAGTTTTGCTTCGATAGCGCCCATCTATTGGGCTTATTGCCGTTAGTGTGTTAAGTTGCATCAGGCAAAAATAGTGAATTAGCTTGGGTTTAGTAAGGCAGGATTTCTTGAATGCAATGCTCGGCTAACTTTAACTTTGTTTAATAGAACCAATAATTCCACTTCGCTCAACAGGCGTTGCATTTCCAGTAGAAAAGCAAGGTCTCCTCAAAATATTCTCAGCCAACCAAAAAGCCATACGTAAGTTGCTTTAAAAACTATGGGAATAATCAATAGATAAATAGATATTTATCACAGCATCCTCTTCCCCATCGCTACTACTAGCACCACTAACCAACACAAATAATCAAAACACAACCTTCATCCACTAAAAAAGAAATAAATGAAAAACACAATTGACTATATCGGCCGACACAAGCGTTTCCTAATCATTCTGGCAGGAATTGTTTCTTTAAACCTTGTCTATGGTTTCGACGCACGATTTACCATCATCAACCTACTTTGGATTTTCATCAGCGTTGTCAAAATAGACCGATAGTAAGGTCTTAGTCCCTGACATCCTGAGCACAGTCGAAGGACATCCACAAAAATGTCATTCACAAAAACTATTTCTGCTTATTTTTATAACCGCTTTAGGACTGTCAGCCTAAGCCAAGCCGAAGGACATCAACAGTGCCATCCGTTCAACACTGCCCAAAAAAAACGGGGCGATTCCGAAAAGCCAAACGAGTAGGCCAACATCAAAAACCAACACTATGAAATCAATCTTACTAACCCTCATCACCGCCTTTGCCTTCACATCCCTCTTGGCCCAGCCCAATTTCACCAGTGCCGATATGCCCAACGTAGGCGACCAAGACACCTTAATGATCCTGCAATATCACCCCCTCACCAATAATCTCGATATAGAAACCGGCAGTGGATACAATTGGGATTTCACAGCCCTACCCTTCAATGTGCAAAATTTTATTGACATAGATTCCTTTCGCGTAAAACAACATCCCGAAAGCGCCAACTTCCCCAATGCCACCATCGAAGAGTTTAAAACAGGCGTATCCGCTCAAACACTCAACCTCTATAGCTATAATAACGATACCCTCTTCATCCATCGTTTAGGTTCGCCCTCCACCCCTTGGGCATTAAGTCCTATGGCAAGCATCCTGTTCCCCATTGCCTTCAACAATTCCTCCGTACTCACCTCCAATGTTTATACCGGCACCAACTTTAGCATCCTGGCCGGCCAACGAACCACAACCGCCCACTACGATGGATTTGGCACCTTAAACATGCCCAACGGTCGCACCTATGGCAATGTCTTCCGGGTAAAACTGATAGAACGCGACACCAATTTTGTTACCCACACCATCACCTTAGCCACCAGCTATATATGGTACAAGCAAGGCGGTCAAGTTCCCTTACTCAGACTTGTATATACAGGAGCAACAAACTTATACTTTGTTTTTGGCAGCAAATCCAACAATACCTCTTCGGGCACCACCGGCACCGGCCAGGCCAACTCCACAGCTACCCTTAGCCTTACCCCTAACCCTACCACAGGCCGGTTTCAAATTACACTAGATGGCTTCTCCCTCACCCAACATTGCACCGCTCAGGTATACAATCTTCAGGGCGTCTTAATACAGCAAGCCTCTATCACTAAGCCCATCTCCACCCTCGACCTCAGCCATTCACCCAAAGGCCTTTACTTTGTAAAAATTACCGATGGCCAAAAAACCCTCACCCAAAAAGTAAGCTTGGAATAAAAGACGCATGTAGTGGCCATAGCACCTTGGTTTTTAATAAGCACTGCTGCCAGCCACTCAATAAAACCTGTCGTTTATACACTAAACCCTACCAACCATACAATTTCTTCTTTAGAAGTAGTTTTTCAATTTATTTTAGGAGGCATAGATTAATAATTGAATTATAG
>DAIMNW010000301.1:0-1869 GCA_036719905.1 Chitinophagales bacterium | reverse complement strand
CCAGCAAGGGTATTCCGCGGTGCGCCGAAACCTATATGCAAGCCATTCCTTGTTCTAAATGTCATGGTGCAAGGCTCAAGAAAGAATCCCTTTATTTCAAAATCAACAATAAAAATATAGCCGAAATAAGTGAAATGGATTTGCATCAGTTGTATGATTGGTTTGTTGAAGTAGAACCTACCATGAATGCCAAGCAAAAATTGATAGCCGGAGAGGTGCTTAAAGAGATTAAAACACGTATCTCATTTTTGCTGGATGTAGGACTTAATTATTTAACGCTCAGTCGATCATCTCGATCACTTTCAGGCGGCGAATCACAGCGTATTCGCTTAGCTACACAGATAGGCTCACAACTTACCGGCATCACCTATATACTGGACGAACCGAGTATAGGCTTGCATCAACGCGACAATAAAAAATTGATAAGCGCTTTAAAAAAACTAACTGAATTGGGCAATTCGGTATTAGTGGTAGAACACGACCAGGAGATTATGCAGGCGGCCGATTATGTGATTGATATTGGCCCTAAAGCCGGTGAGCATGGAGGCCGAATAGTGGCGCAGGGTGACTACGAATTTATAATAGAACAAAAAACCCTTACAGCAGGCTACCTAAAAGGAGACATCCAGATTCCTGTTCCTGCCGTTCGCAGGCAAGGAACAGGTAAGAGCATAGTGCTGGAAAAATGTACAGGCAATAATTTGAAAAATGTGAACCTTGAAACCCCCTTAGGCAAACTTACTTGCGTTACAGGAGTTTCGGGTAGCGGTAAATCATCGCTCATTAATCAAACACTTTATCCTTTGCTGATGAATCATTGCTTCCGAAGCAAAATGAAACCTCTACCCTATGGGTCGATTACGGGACTTAAAGCGATTGATAAAGTAATTGAAATTGACCAATCACCAATTGGACGAACACCTAGAAGCAATCCTGCCACTTATATTAATGTGTTTTCTGAAATCAGAAACTTATTTACCCAACTGCCGGAATCAAAAATCAGGGGTTATAAAGCCGGCCGCTTCTCGTTCAATGTGAAGGGCGGCCGATGTGAAGTTTGTGAAGGAGGAGGAATGAAAATAGTTGAAATGAACTTTCTGCCTGATGTAGAGGTGCTTTGTGAAAAATGTATG
Organism: Chitinophagales bacterium; assembly: GCA_036719905.1. Classification (GTDB taxonomy): domain Bacteria; phylum Bacteroidota; class Bacteroidia; order Chitinophagales; family CAIODY01; genus DAIMNW01. The sequence goes on along the minus strand of DAIMNW010000301.1, from coordinate 736 downwards.
GGCAAGCGATTTAACCGAGAAACATTGGAAATTCGTTATCGTGGAAAAAGTATAAGTGATGTGTTGGATATGACCGTGGAAGATGCTGTTTCGGTATTTGAGAACATACCTAATATACATCGCAGGCTTAAGATGTTGGTGGAGGTGGGTCTTGGATATGTTCGATTGGGACAAAGTTCAACTACCATAAGTGGCGGTGAGGCACAACGGGTTAAATTGGCCACCGAACTTTCCAAAATAGATACTGGCAATACTTTCTATATTCTAGACGAACCAACCACGGGTTTACATTTTGAAGACATCCGAGTTCTATTAGAAGTAATCAACCGCTTGGTCGATAAAGGGAATACCGTTCTAATTATTGAGCACAATCTGGATGTCATTAAAGTAGCCGATCATATTATTGACCTGGGGCCGGAAGGCGGCAAAGGTGGAGGAGAAATTCTGTTTAGTGGCAGCCCTGAGCAAATGAGTCGATTTACGGGTGGGCACACTGCAAAATTTCTTAAGAAAGAGTTGGCTAAGTATAAAAATTAACTCCCCATAAAAGATTTTAATGTAGCGAACTTCCAAGCAATCGCAAAAATTCAGAACGAGTTCGTATATCCTCAAAAACTCCTCTGAAAGCCGACGTGGTAGTTACAGAGTTCTGTTTCTGAACGCCTCTCATCATCATACAAAGATGTTTACACTCAATCACTACAGCTACCCCAAGAGGTTGTAAGGTATTATTGAT
>DAIMNW010000131.1:0-6995 GCA_036719905.1 Chitinophagales bacterium | reverse complement strand
TCACGAACCACATCATTTCCACGAAACGAAAAAGACACATTGCTCACACCGCCACTCACTTTTGCCAATGGCATTTTTTGTTTGATGATTCTTGTAGCTTCAATAAAATTTACCGCATAATTATTATGCTCTTCAATTCCCGTTGCTACAGCAAAAATGTTGGGGTCGAAGATGATGTCTTGCGGCGCAAACCCCACTTTCTCTGTTAAAATTTTATAAGCTCTTTCGCAAATTGAAACTTTTCTTTCAATGGTATCTGCCTGACCAACTTCGTCAAATGCCATCACCACAACTGCTGCGCCATACATCAAACACAGTTCAGCTTCGTGAATAAATTTCGCTTCGCCTTCTTTCATCGAAATAGAATTGACAATGGCTTTACCTTGAACACATTTCAATCCAGCTTCAATCACACTCCACTTGCTGCTGTCAATCATGATGGGCACTTTGCTAATGTTGGGTTCGCTGGCAATCAGGTTTAAAAACTTGGTCATTGCCGCTTCGCCATCCAACATGCCCTCGTCCATGTTTACATCAATTATTTGCGCTCCGTTTTCTACTTGCTGCAACGCCACTGTTAAAGCCTCGTCGTACTTATCTTCTTTTATAAGCCGAGCAAACATTTTAGAACCGGTTACGTTGGTTCGTTCGCCAATGTTTACAAAATTGGTATCTGGTCTAAGAACCAAAGGCTCCAAACCACTTAATCGCAAATAGTTTTTAATCGAACTCATTTTAAAATTTTAAAAATCAAGTCATCTTCTCTGCCCCAACAACTGACAGCTAAACAATTTCCAAAACCGGCAAACCCCGTGGTTTAAATTTCTTCATATGTTCCGCCATGTGTTTAATATGGTCTGGCGAAGTGCCGCAGCAACCACCAACAATATTTACCCAACCGTTTGCAGCCCATTCATCAATCACAGCACACATCATTTCGGGTGTTTCATCATAACCGCCAAACGCATTTGGTAAACCAGCATTTGGATAACAACTCACATAACATGAAGCAATGTTGTTCAGCTCCTCTATGTGCTGACGCATATCAGCAGCACCCAGAGCGCAATTTAAACCAACAGAAAAAGGTTTGGCATGAGCAATAGAGGTATAAAAAGCTTCCAAAGTTTGTCCACTCAATGTTCTACCGCTAGCGTCGGTGATGGTTCCAGAAATCATTATTGGCAACTCAACACCCCGGTCTTTGAAATATTTTTTTGTGGCAAAAATTGCAGCTTTTGCATTTAAGGTATCAAAAATTGTTTCTATTAAAATAATGTCAACGCCGCCATCAACAAGGGCTTCCACTTGTTCGTAATAGGCTTGCATAACTTCATCAAAAGTTACTGCACGATAGCCGGGGTTGTTTACATCAGGGGAAAGTGACAGCGTTCTGTTGGTTGGGCCAATTGCTCCTGCCACGAAACGAGGTTTGTTGGGATTTTTTGCAGAGTATTCCAAAGCTGCAGCCTTGGCTAATTTCGCTGATTCAAAATTGATGTCATAAACTTCGCTCTGTAAGTGATAATCCGATTGTGCAATCGTTGTTCCGCTGAAAGTATTAGTTTCAACAATATCAGCACCCGCTTCTAAATATTCTTTATGAATCGCTAAAATAATATCAGGTCTGGTTAAGCTTAACAAATCGTTATTGCCCCTTAAGTCGTGTTTTAAATCTTTAAATAATTCACCACGATAATCAGCTTCACTAAGTTTGTAACGCTGAATCATAGTGCCCATGGCACCATCAATAATCAAAATGTTTTTTGAAATTGCGGCATGTAAAGCCGCTGTAGAAGCAGGTTGTATCATGTTTATTAGTTTTTATGTGAATATAAAATTAACCCCCTTTAACCTAAACAATAAACAAATCCGGTTAAAAGCTTAGCCAAAGATAGCACATACAAGTGGTTTTACAAAAAACAGGCCCAATTGGTGGCAAAAACAAAAAAAAGAGACCGACGTTTTGAATTGATAAAGGGTTGCTTAACTTTGGTTTATGCCAAAACTTATAGCTGTAGACACTCAAGACCAAATCCCGAAGTCGTATCGAAATACCCCAATTGGCCTTTTGCTGGAATATCATAATTTAAATCGACCGTTTGAGACCTACAAAAAGGCGGAACTACTAGTTGGAATGTGCATGGACAATAGAAAGCACCTGCATATGCCAGACAACTTTTCTTTTATTATTCGTTCTGGCGGAGCAAACCTTCGCTATAGTGAGTTTAAGGTTTCATTTGCCATATCTGTAGGAGGAATTAAACATATTGCACTTATTGGCCACACCAACTGTAGTATGGTTAATATTATTTCTCGAAAAAAAGAATTTATAGAAAACTTGGTTTCCATGGCCGGTTGGGACGAATCTACTGCTGAAGATCACTTTAACCACTTTGCCCCTATGTACGAAATTGGCAATGAGACTGATTTTATACTTAGCGAAGTTAAACGACTAAGATTGCGCTATCCCAAAATAAAAGTGGCTCCCATGATTTACAAGGTAGAAGACAACAGATTGTACTTGATAGAAGAGTAAAAGAATAACAAACTAAGTTCGTGGAATATTTACCTCCCTTTTTCTGGATAAAACCAACGGAACACTTTCCACCTCCACAAAGCTACTATCAAGGCCAAAAGCCCGATCTTCATGATAGCTTAGATTTTTGATGATGTAATAAATTTCCAGAATCACTTTTTGATAAACAGGCAGGGTGTTTTCATAACTAAGATACCGGTCAATCAGAATATAACGAACATCTCCCTTCAGCCCATGTTTGTGTAATGATGGATAGCGGCTAGTTACATCTACCTCACCGTTTTTTACCATATCCTCAATTGCTTTTTTAAACATAGGGATAATTCGCTGTTCAATTCGGAACCCCAACTTAAACTCTATTCGAAAAACTTTTTGAGGGATGTATGTGTGAACGGAATAGGACATGGCATAGGGGTCGTCCGTGGTTTCGATATGAAGAAACCAGTATGTGTCGGCTCGTTTGGGAAACTTTTTAAAAATAGAGTAGGTAATTTTTTTCTCTATCATATAAGGTGTATCTGAGGTGGACAAATAAACCAGGTGAGTGGCATATTTAGGAATGGTGATATCGTCGCTCAAATCTTTAAGCCGTGTAAGATACTTGTCGATATTGCTATAATCAGTAAATGATCGTTTGAGGTGTGTTGCTTCATACCAAACCCACATAATAAAGATAAGTGTAGAAGCGATTAGAACAGTGACCCAACCCCCATGCCAAAACTTGCTGAAGTTGGCAACAAGGAACATGCCCTCAAAAGCCAAATAAAAGATCATATACAACCATACAAGTGAGGGGTTTACTCTTTTTAAAACAAAAAAGTGCACCAACAAAATGGTGGTCATTAACATGGTAATGATGATACTTACACCATATGCACCCTCCATGGCCGATGATTCTCGGAAGTACAGAACAACGGCCGAACATCCCAACCACAAGAACCAGTTAATAGATGGAATATACATTTGCCCTTTTAAATTGGTAGGATAAACAATCTTGAGTTTTGGCCAAATATTTAATCGAATAGCCTCTGCTACCAAAGTGTAAGAGCCCGTAATTAATGCCTGCGATGCAATGATGGCCGCCACCGTGGCTACAAAAATTCCGGTCCACAAAAACCATGACGGCATTAACCCATAAAAGGGGTCATATATATTTCCTGGCGAAATGTTTGCCAATGTAAAGCCTTCGTGTTGCATTAAATTAGCCCCTTGTCCAAAGTAATTTAATAGCAAGGCAGCTTTTACATAAGTCCAACTTACTCGAATATTTCCTCTTCCACAATGTCCCAAATCAGAATATAGAGCTTCGGCTCCGGTGGTGCAAAGAAACACACCGCCAAGCAACCAGAATCCTCCAGGGTAGTGAACTAACAAATTATAAGCATAGTATGGATTTAGGGCCTTGAGAACAAACCAGTGACCCCAGATACCCTTCATACCAAGAACGGCAAGCATACTAAACCAAAGCAACATTAATGGGCCAAAAGTTTGACCCACAATTTTGGTTCCCCACTGTTGAATAAAAAACAACAGGGAGATAATAACTAGAACAATAGGCACGGTGGGAATGCTCGGATTAATTAATCGCAAACCTTCAATGGCAGAAGAAACCGATATCGGGGGGGTAATCAAACCATCAGCCAACAATGTACTTCCGCCAATTATTGCCGGAAAAATGAGCCACCCTTTGGTTCGGCGAACTAGCGTATAGAGAGAAAAAATTCCACCCTCACCTTTGTTATCGGCACGAAGGGTAATGGTCACATATTTCACCGTGGTGAGAATGGTGAGTGTCCAAAACACACAACTTAAAGCCCCATAAATTAATTGCTGACTGATTACTTGTGTACCAATAATTGATTTAAGAACATAAAGAGGAGAGGTACCTATGTCGCCATAAATAATTCCAAGCGCAATTAACAATCCGCCGGATGTGATTCGGCTGATATGATGTTTATTGTGATGCCCGTTGCTTAATGACATGCCAGGGTGTGTTCGGAATTGCGGCTGCAAACCTAGTGTTATTGCTTTCAGTTGCAAACATTTTTCCAATATTAAATTGACAACATCAAGTGTATAAGCGTTATGGTTGGTCGGCAAACATTTTTTGTTATCCGAAAAGTGTAATTCAACACCGCCACTTCAAAGGAGGAGTTTAAAAATCGATGGCAAAACCGCCCCCCATCACAGACCCCGGCAGGAATAAAGGCGGCAATGCTCCCTTGGTATACTTAATTGAAATCTTGGTTGAGGTTTTCGTTGACTCGTCGTATTTCAACAAATGGTCAACCCGAATCATGTAAAAATAGTTGTATTGTTCTTTCTTACTTTTCATCAAATCGGTGGCATTTAAATTACAATAGGAGTCAAATAAAAATGCAATCCGGTCGCGTTCGCTCAAGATGCCGGTTTCCCACTCCCCCTTAAAGTTTAATCGATTAATAACTCCCGAATTGTTGCGGTCGGTCGAGGTAATATATGGGGTTGCTCCGGTTACATAATCATACCCAATTGATAAATCAAGTTGTCGTGGGTTATTGTTGGGGTCTATTCGTAAAAGAGAGAAAGGGAAATCCAATACCGAATTAAGATAGGAAGTTGTAAGGCTAAACTGAGTACCCAACGCCAGATCATAGTTTTTAAAGTTTTGTGTAGACTCGTGTTTACCATGTATATTTAAAAACAACCATAATGGCGAAGACATTTCTTCTGCCATTATTTGAGATATTTCTTCTAATGTTTTGCCTTCACTCATTAAGGTAGCAACATCTTTGGTGGCGCCTTTTGATTTCATTTTAAACAGTGGAAATGCTTGAAGCTGCATTTCTGAAATAATGCTGTTGTTTTGATTCTTGTCTCCCACAACGGTCATAAACCCAACGCTTTTTAAGTTAAACTTTATTTCTTTTCCGCCAACGGCACTGCCCCCCAGCGCCCCCAAATCTCGGGTCATATCCAGTTTGTAATCCATACCGAACGAACCCTTTTGAGGGTCAATAAATTTATAATCAAGAAACAAATCTTTAGAGTTAAACAACGTTAAACCAAGAGCTTGCCCGGTGTCAGATTTTTCAGAAACCTGAGCCCATACATTAATAGTGGCGAAACAAAGTAGTAGAAACAAAAAAGGTGCTCTCATATTGAATTGGGGTTGGTTAAAGTTTGTTTACCCACTCTGTCACCAAGGCACTGTTTTTCTTTTCGTCTACAAGCGAACTATAAATAGAGTCGGCCGAAAGGGAAATTTTGAATTTTTCAAAAACAGCACTCAGATTAGTGGCCAACCGAAGTTTTGATCGTTTGCGAACCTCCCCATCGGTTCCCCATCGCAAAGCCCCAACAGTTGCGTTTTCGAACTCCGATGTGCTTGAAAAAGGATTAACATCATCAGTTTTGTTGTCGCAAGCCCCTTTGTAAAGGGACAAAATATTCGCATAGTTAATTTCGATGAGGGCTGCCATAAATATTGTTTTATAAGGTGCTTAAAAATAATATTAATTATTTTGAATTTTCAAACCAAAAGGCCGTTTACAAAAAAAGCATCTATCTCCCTGCCCCTTATTCAAGCCGCAGCTAAATCATCAATACATTTTAGGCATGGAATACATACCACGAACAGGTATCTTTGCGTTTTATCCGGCATCGGCCTCTTTATCTATGATAAAAAAAACAATCACTCTTGCCTGGGCGGCCATTTTTTGTTGGACAGGCCTTATGGCACAATCAATGGCTATAGGCGAATGGGCAACTTATACCAGCCTGAAGGATGCTATTGCTGTTGCCGATGCCGGCGATCAGATTTTCTGTGCCGCCAATAAAGCACTTTTTTCATATAACAAAACGGATGGCAGCATCATGCGATATAGCAAAGCCAACGGGCTTAGCGATGTAAATCTGAACTCACTCTACTTTGACAACCCCCACCAACTCCTTTTTGTTGGTTATAAAAATGGAGGGCTTGATGTTTTACAAAATGGAATGTTTTTGCATTTGCCTGACATCAAACTTAAAAACAGCAGCGGTGACAAAACCATCTATAGCATTTCGCCAAGCAATACTGGGCGCTACTTTTATCTGTCATGTGGATTTGGTATTGTGCTATATGATGCTGTGAAAAATGAAATTAAAGAAACCTGGTATATCGGCGCCAGCGGACTACCCATCAGGGTTTTCAAAACATTATATTTTAACAACAAAATTTATGCAGCCACCGAAGCCGGATTGGCGGTGGCCAACATTTCAGACCCCAATTTAATTAATTATCAAAACTGGAACTACTTAACCAACGGATTTCCTGCTGAAACATGCAATGATTGAGTGCTTTTCAACGATAAGCTTTATGTTCAATCCGGCGGCAAAATAGTTGAGATAGAAGGGACCGGCAATCAGGCGGTCCAGTCATTGTAAGGTTGACATATGACCGGCTGGGGCGCTTCGCTCAATCGAATACTTATGACCG
>DAIMNW010000130.1:0-7008 GCA_036719905.1 Chitinophagales bacterium | reverse complement strand
ATCTCCAGTTCATGTAAAAAATTGTACGTGTCTAGAAAATCATCATCCATTTCACCCGGAAACCCAACTATTACATCTACCCCAATGCAAGCATGGGGCATTACCGTTTTTATTTTTTCCACTCGTTTTACATACAAATCGCGTAGGTATCGTCGCCTCATCAATTTCAATATTTTATTGCTTCCACTTTGTAATGGAACATGAAAGTGCGGCATAAATCGTTTAGACTCTGCAACAAATTCTATGATTTCATCGGTCAATAAATTGGGTTCAATACTGCTAATGCGATAGCGTTCAATTCCATCTACTTCATCAAGCCTTTTAATTAATGAAAGAAAATTATCAGACTGATTTTTAAAATCTCCGAGATTTACTCCTGTCAAAACAATTTCTTTTACGCCTAAAGCGGCAATCTCCATAGCTTTAGCAACTGCATTTTCAACTGTATCACTTCGGCTAGCTCCTCGAGCCATAGGTATTGTACAGAAAGAACAAGTGTAATCGCAACCATCTTGAACCTTCAGAAAAGAACGCGTTCGGTCGCCAAACGAATAGGAAGACTGAAACAAGTTTACATCGGCTATATCACAACTGTAAATGGCTGCTTTATTTTTCTTTTCAAAATTTTTTAAATGTTCAGGTAAGTTAAATTTTTCAGCAGCTCCTAATACCATGTCAACCCCTTCTATTTCCGAAATTTCTTTGGGTTTTAATTGAGCATAGCAACCTGTAATTACAACCGCTGATTCTGGTGCTTTCCGTTGTATTTGGCGCACAAGCATTCTACATTCTTTATCAGCATTTTCAGTAACTGAACAAGTATTAATCACATAAACATCAGCTTCACCCGAAAAGTCTACCTTGAGCATACCTTCTCGTTCGAGCAAGCGGCTGATGGTTGAAGTTTCAGAATAGTTGAGTTTGCACCCAAGTGTATGAAAGGCCACGGTTTTCATGTAGGCGTCAAAGATAGTGAATTGTATTATGAAGAGGCGTCGGCAAAAGACTAAAAAGCCTGCAAGTCGACCAATTTTTTATAAAGTCCTCCATCCTTTTGCATCAGCAAGGAATGATTTCCTTGCTCTACAATTTTACCTTTTTGCATAACTAAAATTTCATCGGCATTTTGAATAGTGCTCAGTCGGTGAGCTATCACCAATGCCGTTCTATTTTGCATTAATTTACTTAAGGCCTCCTGAACCAATTTTTCGCTTTCGGTATCTAATGCTGAGGTGGCTTCATCTAAAATCAATATCGGAGGGTTTTTTAATATGGCTCGTGCAATAGTTAATCTTTGACGTTGACCACCGCTCAGTTTAGTACCTCTATCTCCAATATTTGTTTGATAGCCTTCTGCCATTTGACTAATAAATTCATGCGCATTAGCAGCTTTGGCCGCTTCCAACACTTTGGTTTCAGAAACATCACTCATACCGAAGGCAATATTATTGAAAACAGTATCATTAAAGAGTACAGCCTCTTGTGTTACTATACCAATGTGCTTGCGCAAATCTGAAAGTTGCAAGTTTTTAATATTAATTCCATCTATCAGAACTTCACCTTGTTCTACATCCCAAAATCTGGGTAGCAAATCTACCAAAGTGGTTTTACCGCTTCCGCTTGGTCCCACCAAGGCAATTATTTTGCCCTTAGGAATGGTTATGTTTATTTTGTCCAATACCACATGATTGTCATATGCGAAGCTGACATTTTTATATTCTATTTTATCCTGAAATGACTCCAGCTGAACAGGATGTTCGGGGTCAGAAATCAGAATATCAGCATGAAGAATGTGGTTTATTCTGTCCACTGCTGCCAATCCTTTTTGAATATGAAAAAAAGAATTAGAAACTGATTTTGCCGGGCTAATGAGTTGTGAAAAAATAACGATAAAGGCAATGAAAGTTTCGGCTGATAAATTCATTTTGCCTTCAAGAACCATGCTGCCACCAAGCCACAGAACCACCATCACGGCTCCAATTCCAAGCACTTCCGAAAGAGGCGAACTTAAATCACGAAGTCGAATTATTTTGTTGTTAAGGTGAAACATTTTCATGTTCTCACTCCTGAAATGCTTGTCCAAAAACTTTTCTGCTGAAAATCCTTTTATCACCTTGGCCCCACTCAAAGTTTCTTCAATAATACTAAGGAGCACTCCATGCTGAGTGGCTCCTCTTTGCCCCCACCGTTTTAACATTTTGCCTACCGTTCCAATAATGAATCCACTTATAGGGAGAACAATAAACACAATGAGTGTGAGCCTTGGACTATAGTAGAGCATGGCCGAAACAAATGCAATAATTTCAATGGGATCCTTTATCAGATTCTCTAAGAAACTGAATATGGAGTTCTCAATTTCTGCCACATCGGTGGTAGTACGGGCCATTAAATCTCCTTTACGCTCGTTGTTAAAGTAAGCGATGGGTAAGTGTAAAATTTTGTGATATAGATCATTTCGCAGATCACGATTAACTCCATTTCGCAAGGGGGCTAGTACATAAATGGCTAACCAACGAAATACGTTTTTAAACAAAAAAAATATTGTAACTGTGAGACATACTATCGCCAGTGCTTGGGCCTTGCCTTGTGTAATAATAATGTGACTAACAAAGTAATCGAATTGGGCTAAAATACTCTGAACACTAAAACCATTGAAAATAGGTTTCTGAGTTACCAAGTCGGCTTTACCGAAAAGGATTCTCAAAAATGGAATAATCATGGTTAGAGACACCAATGAAAATAAAACCACTAGTATGTTGCATACAACATTAAGCACGGCGTATGCTGAGTATGGCCTTAAATAGCGGAATAATTGCTTAAAACGTTTCATATTTCGAGGCCCCGAAGATAAACTTATTAGACTGCTTATTCCATAACTCCCATTATGAAAACCTATGGTTAACCTCAAATATGCATCTAGAGAAAGTGATGGAAAGTATCACTTCTCAATCCCAGACGAAGCGTTTCCACCGGAATAAGTTCATTTGGGGCAATATTACCCAAATTCACATTGGCACCTATTAATTTAATAAACCAGGTTTGCTGAGCTTTTTGGGGTGCTTCCCAAATCACCTTTTCTTTCTTTATTTTAGTAAGAATTTCCTGCACCAAGCCTTCCCTTACTTCTCCACTTCCCCGATAGATTCCTACGTTGCCTGCTTCCCGTGCTTCGGCAATTACCTTCCAGGCTCCTGCATTTAGTTCAGTTTCCATAAGTTCAATCCATTGATACGGGGGGATAATCTTCTCAGCATCCTTGCTGCCCACTTCACTTAGCACCTTGTATCCTTTCTTTGCCAAGATTTCGATGTACTTCATTTTCTTGTTGTGTGGAATTTCAATTGAACCATCACTTACTTCAACATACTCTAATTCGTATTTCTCCAACACCTTCATATAATCGTTAAACTGATTGCGAATGATAAATGCTTCAAACATAGTTCCACCGAAATAAACGGGTATGTGATAGCGGTGATAAGCTGCCATTTTTTCGGGAAGATTCATGGTCACATATGCAGTACCAAAACCCAATTTGACAATGTCTGTATAAGGTGCTCCTATATCCAAAAAGTTTACCACCTCCGGGGTGCTAAGACCTTTATCCATCACCATGGTGAGTCCACTGTTTCGTGGTTTCGCGGTGCGTTTTGGTAATCCTTTGAGTTCGAAATTAATATCCTTTAAACTGTTCTTCATAAGTTTATAATGGTCAATAAATTAAAATAAGTAATGTTTACCTAGCTGGTTTAAAGCTTTTAATAAGATCCTGAATCACCTCGTCTTTTTTCATATCAGGGGCGTAGGTGTAAAGGATTTTGTGTTTTTTATAATCAGATTTTAGTAAGTCAATGAGCAGCATGATACATTCTTTAGTTTTACCCTGATTGTAACAAAGCGCTGCATTGATAAAACATAATTCAGGCAGCGGTCCCATATAACTCAATGATTGATTGAGAGAAAAAACTGCATCTTCTGATTTTTCCAGTAAAAGAAATGTAAGAATATAATTCATCCACCACTTTTTCTTATTGGGATTATAGCTTATTAAATCAGTGTACACCTTGTTGGCTTCTTTAATTTTTCCTCCATTCAAAAGGGCTTCGGCATATCGGTTATAATACGGTAAATAATTCTCGTTAACTTTTAACGCCGTTTTATAATATGGAATGGCCTTTGTCCATTCATTCGACTTGGAGTAGGATTCGGCGATTCGATAGTAGGCTTCGCCAAAATTTCGATTTATTTGAATATTTCTATTATAAAAACCTCGAGCGGTTTCATACTCCTTCAGTTTTTCGTAGCAGTATCCAATATTAAAATACACAAACGCATCGGGAACATTTAAAGAAGCAACAAAACTCAAACTCTCAATTGCTTTAGCATATTGCTTCAGCATTATATATATTTCACCTGTATCGCGATGAGCTGTGTCAATATTTTCATTGATGGCAATGGCATAGGAGCAACTCTCCAATGCCTTTTCATACAGTCCCAAGCCAGTATAGGCCTGCGAAAGATTGCACCAAGCAGTATAACAAAAAGGATATTCCTCCAGTATTTTACTGTGAAGTTCCAAACTATCCTCAAACCTTTCTGTTACTTCAGTAAGGTACCAAATACGATTCAGCGCAAATTCATTTTGTGGGCTAATTTCAAGTGACGCCTTCACATGATCAAAAGCTTGATCTAACTTATTCCACTCAAAATACACGTCGGCAATTTCCAAATGCAATACATCATGTGTTTCTATAGAATGATTTAAACCAATGTTTAGAACATCTACTGCTTGTTGAAATTTATTTTGAAGTGTAAGTATGTCACTCTTTAGCAAAATAAGATTGGCATCATATGGATCAATGTTTTCCGCTTTAGATACTAACTTTAATGCAGCTTCGTATCTTTCATCATCGGTAAGTAGTGTTGCTTTTCGTATTAACAACTCTCCTGAAAAAGGAAATTGCTCGATAGCTACGTCAGCCGCATGTATGGCCTTTGCCGTTTCGTTCCTTTCATCGTAATGATTAATAATATTTAAAAAAACTTCTGCATCAAAATAATAGCGTTTGTTCCGCTTTATCATTTCTTCAAACCGCTCTATGGCCATTTTCAGTTCTTGATCATCTTGTGGGGAGGGTAAACTTTGTTCGTCGTACATAGGCTATCCGGTTTTAAAGAAATGAAATTAAATGCATTCAAGAACAAACCCTTAACTCAATAAAATTAATTTATTTCACAATCAATCTACACAATTATTTACACCTGATTTATTGGTAAAGATAGGATAGGCTTTTGAATTATAAAGTTAAATTACCCTTTATCTCTAACTTATACGAAAATAATAACTTTGAGTTTAAAAAAGCCAAATATGAATAACTACGTAGCAGTGAATGCTGAATATCTAATTAGTACAGACAAAGCTTTGCTTAACATGGGGGTAATTCATCAGTTTTTGAAAGAGGAATCATATTGGGCACAAAACCGGACCAAAGAGCAAACCGAGTTGGCAATTGAGCACTCGATTTGCTTCGGACTCTATAAGGAGAATCAGTTGATTGGTTTTGCCAGAGTAGTGACAGATTATACTGTATTTGGTTACATTGGGGATGTGTTTATTCTATCTCCATTCAGAAAAAAGGGATTATCAAAATGGATGATGGAGGTCATACTGAAACATCCTGAACTGCAAACTTTGCGAAGGTGGATATTGGCCACTAAAGATGCTCATGGATTGTATGAACAATTTGGTTTTCATTCATTAGTTTATCCCGAGCGATGGATGGAGCGGCCGGCTGCAGATGCTTATCCCTCTAAATTAATTTAGAACATCATCATTCGCATTCCTCGGCCCATTCCTCCCGGACCACGACCTCCACCCTGCTGAGGATCAGCATTCTTGATTTTATAAACCAATGTGGCCATAAAAAAGCGGTTGAGCAAATTGCTTTCAGAGATTGTGATGGCGCTACCTGATACTGTTCGACTGAGTGTCAAATTCTGATTTAACAAGTCGTAGCACGAAAGCTTGAGATTAAAATGTTCTTTTTTATCGAGCGGTTGTTGCACATAAATATTCACTAGCGAAACAACTTTACCAAGATTGGGTATATTCCGTCTGTCATTCACATCAGCTTCTATTGACAGCTCCGTACCTTTTTTCAAATGTGCTCTCCATTCTGTAGAGAAGGTTTGGATGTATTGTTTATAGTTAAGTTGCTTATTCAAATTGTTTTTATACCATGAATAGCCGGGAGTATAACTTGCTTCTACTTCCAGTATTTCCGATATGTCATATTTAAATTCCGGAGTAAATGAAATTTTGCCTGCTCTTGTATAATTGCGGTTTCCTTGAATTATCTCTGGCGTTTTTGCATAGTTCTCGTTTATGTTCGGGCGTAGATCTAATTTATCACTCAATTTTATGGCGCCGCCAAGACCAACATTATGAGCAAAGTAGCCAATGAGATTAACCGGTAGTCTATCGGTTATGCCTGTGCTATTCACTCGAGTTATGTAGCCAACATATTTATCGGATTGATTGATTGAAAAGTTAGAATACATTTGTTTAAAGATTAGAAAATTGCTTTTAAACATATTGCCACTAAAGCTATAGCGTTCGAAAGGAGCAAGGTTTGGATTACCTAAATCGCGAACCCAAGGATTGGAAACATTTTTTATTGGTAGTAGTTGGTTGAAAGTTGGAAATTCAATTACATCTTCGAGACGCAATGAATAAAAGCCACGGCTAGGTTTCCAGCTGTTGTAGGTTATAAAAGGAAGCCAAGGATTATACGTTTTAAAGATCTCTTGCTGCCCGTTTTGTAATTGATTTTGAAGCGCAATATTTAAATACGATACACCAGCGCTGAAATCATAAAACTTATCTCCAATGGCTAAAAAGTTTTTGACACTAAGCTGTTGGGCACGATTAAAATAACGAATGCTAAGCGCATTAATCACATTGGTATAAGTTTGATTAAAATCATACAGCCCTAAATCATAAGCTGTTAG
>DAIMNW010000129.1:0-7018 GCA_036719905.1 Chitinophagales bacterium | reverse complement strand
GTGCAGAGCTACTTACCAAAGCAAAACTCAACGGATTTGGTGATCTTCAGATTGCCAAAATAATTAAAAATTGTACCGACGAGCAAGTTTACGCAAAAAGGAAAGAATTAGGAATTACACGGGTTTACAAAATGGTGGATACCTGTGCGGCTGAGTTTGAAAGCAAAACCAACTATTTCTACAGCACCTTTGGATAGGGTTTTTAGCAAAAAAAAGGAAACCTGTACTTGATTAATTGACTGTTGAAGCCTATTTAATAAGAAGTACAGCCAGAAAAATTAATCCAAGCAAGTAAATAAAGGCAAATGTGGCTTTTTCTCCAATTGGGGAGATGCTATTTGCCTCATTGAAAATTGGGTTCGTGATTTGGTGATTCATTTTGAGTGTTTTTGTTCTGTTCAAGCAAATATCCACTCTGATAGAACGGTATTACTAAGAAATTGAGTGAATGACATGTTTTACTGTGTGAATACCGTATTTTTCTGTACAAATAACATTTTGTTATCATAGCGAAAGACCAAGAATTCAAAATTAGCCTACATTTATAGCCTTAAAAAAAAACAACCATTCCATGAAAAAAATTGTACTTCTCACCATGCTCCTGATTGCCTGCAAATCTGGATTTTCACAAATAACTATTGCCGCTGCTCGTGCCATGTCAGTTGGTAGCACCGTGACCATTCAAGGTGTAGTAACCAATGGCAACGAATTTGGAATTGGCTTGCGCTATGTGCAAGATGCAACAGGCGGTATTGCCTGTTATAGCACCGCTTTGAGCAATGTAAAAAGGGGTGATAATGTAACAGTTACCGGCGCCACTACTCTTTACAATCAGTTGCTCGAGATTAATGTGACTACCTTCACAGTGAACAGTTCTGGCAATACCTTGCCAACGCCGCTACCAATCACCCTAGCCAGCGGTTATGTGGAAGCTAATGAAGGTATGCTTTGCGAATTGACAAGTGTGACTTTTAGTGCCGCAGGATCGTCATTTGCTGGCAATACAAATTATAATGTTACAGATGGCACTACTACACAGCCGGTAAGAATAAATACCTACAGCAATTTGGCTGGTGAAAGAATACCTTGTAGCACAACCAACGTAATTGGTATTATGGGCCAGTTTAGCACTAGCCCAACCACCGGCTATCAACTTTTGCCACGTGATGTTGATGATATTCAAACACTTTCACTCAACCAGTCTTCTATCAGCACCAGCGGTTTTACCGTAAGTTTTGACACCAAAATAGCTGCACCTGCCACCCTGCAATATGGCCTATCACCTACATCGCTTACTAGCACCCTTACCGATGCTGTTTCATCAACCCACCATTGTTTTACCCTTACCGGTTTGTTACCAGCTACTGTTTTTTATGTAAAAGCTACCTGCGGCCCGGTTATTAGTTGTGTGGTGCCAATGATAACCCAGTCAACTTCCAGTGGAAGAATACGTTGCTACTTCAATCATCAGGTTGATAATTCAGTAGCCCATGGAACCAACGCCCTTTATATAGCCGGCGATGGCGACGATACCCTTTCTAAATATATTGACAGCACTCATACTACCCTTGATATTGCTATCTACAATTTCGATAGCCCAACTTTGATTACCGCTATAAACAATGCCATTACACGAGGTGTAGCAGTTAGAATGGTGGCTGACAATGGTGTAAATACCGCTGGATATAACAGCATTAACCTAACCACCAACAAGAAAAAGGCACCAGCCCCTTCAACTACCTATGGCATTATGCATAATAAATTTTTTGTGATGGATGCAGCCGATGCAGCCCGTGCTAGAGTATGGACAGGTTCCATGAATATGACTACTCAGCAAGTAAATTCAGATGAAAATAATGTGATTCTATTCCAAGACCAAAGTATCGCAAAGGCATACACTATGGAGTTTGAAGAAATGTTTAATGGCAATGTTTTTGGGGCCTCTAAATCTGACAATACACCTCACGAATTTAACGTAAACGGAAAGAGAGTAGAAGTTTACTTTAGTCCTACCGATGGAACTCAGTCACATATCAAGGAAGTTGTTCGCTCTGCTGAACACGATTTCTACTTCGCTCTATTAAATTTCACACGACCCGACATTGCCTATACCATACGTGATAGTGTGGTTGGTAAAGGTGGATTTGCAGCCGGAATAGTGGATGATACAGCTAGCGCTTCAACCGTTTATTTCAATTGTTACCAGAACGACACACTTATTATTGATCATCATTCTACACAGTACCATCACAAGTACTGTATCGCTGACGCAAATAAGACCTGCAGCGATCCTACAGTGCTTACCGGTAGCCATAACTGGAGCAACAGCGCCAATCAGAAAAATGATGAGAACACCGTGGTAGTGCATGATGCCGATATTGCTAACCAATATTATCAGGAGTTTTATTATAGTTTCAATGAACAAGGAGGCAATGTTGCACTGATGCCGGCCTACAACAATTGCGGCGCCACACCGGCTTATGACCCTTGTGCTATTGGAGGGGGAATAAACACGAATAGCCAAAATCAACCAGGATTTAACTTGTACCCTAATCCGGTAAGTGGTATACTGACCATTAGTCAGTTAGAAAACGGAGGCACCATTGAAATAATAAATATGATTGGAGAAAAAGTGGCAGGTGGTGTTCATATTATTAACAACTCTCAGATGGCTATAGATGTAAGCCGCCTTACCAATGGCATGTACTTTATCAAAGTCATCACTCAGAATGGAGTGAGCTCAACGAAGAAGTTTGTAAAGCAATAAATATACAAGGTAGAACGAAAGGTGAATATCATTTGCATTTGACATCATCTTAGACCTTCAGAATACTATAATTTTACGGCTGCTCCCAACGGAGTGGCCTTAATAATTTGTAATTAAAGCCGAACACAAGCCACGTGAATTTCGAAAAGATTCTAAATGAATGTAAGTTTCAATTTGTACGCAGTAGCGGCAAGGGTGGGCAACACGTCAACAAGGTGAGTAGCAAAGTAGAACTTTACTTTGATGTGGTAGCCTCACAGGCTATTACTGATTCGGAAAAAGAATTGCTGTTACGTAGACTTGAAAATAAAATAGATGGAAGGGGTTGCTTACAGATGGATTGTCAGACAGGTCGATCACAACTAGAAAATCGTGAACTGGTTAAAACAAAGTTGAGAAAGGTGCTGGAGAAAGCTTTACGAAAGGAGAAGCCACGAGTGCCTACTCAACCCACTCATTCTTCCAAAGAAAAGCGAATTACCGAAAAGAAAATAATTAGCAAAAAAAAGAAGTTTAGACAGACCAATAATATAAACCCCGAAAATCAATAAAGCATGAAACTAGACCGCACAGTAGCTCCACCTTTACATGCCATAGATACTTTGCACATAAACCCACTTGAGCAGTATTCTCTTAGCAATGGATTGCAGGTTCATGTTTTGGAAATGAATCAAGATGAGATAGTGCTACTCCATTTACACATCAACGGGGGAGATTTGTACGAAAATAAAAAATTGGCCGCCCGATTTACTGCCCGACTCTTACGGGATGGAACCACTAAGCACACTTCACAACAGATAGCTGAATTTTTTGATTCGTTTGGTGCTGAGGTAAGTTCATATCATTCGGCAGAAAGTATAGTCATTGGTTTGCAATGTCTTTCTGAGCATTTTGTCAGTATTCTGCCTATGTTGACCGAAATACTTACAGAAGCAATATTTCCTAGTCAGGAACTTGTGCTTGCAAAATCACAGACCAATGAATGGCTGAAATTGCAAACGGAAAAAACATCCTACTTAGCAGCACTGCAATTGCGAAAAATGATTTATGGTGAAATGCATGCCTACACTGATAATTTAAATACCATTGATATTGAGAAGCTAGAAGACCATGATTTGCGAACACACTATCAACAATATTTTTCTCCAAATAATAGTTGGTTGTTATTAGGTGGCA
This sequence comes from Chitinophagales bacterium, assembly GCA_036719905.1. Taxonomy (GTDB): domain Bacteria; phylum Bacteroidota; class Bacteroidia; order Chitinophagales; family CAIODY01; genus DAIMNW01. The sequence continues at coordinate 3,075 of DAIMNW010000129.1, read as the reverse complement.
AAATTGACCAAACAATTAAAGATGCATGTGAATCCTTTTTGGGAAACTCGGCTTGGAAGCAATCAACAATTTTTCCATTTAAAAATACTGCAATACTTCCCTCAACTGAAAAGAAATATCGGTATGAAAAAAAAGATGCTGTGCAATGTTCTATCCGAATTGGCAGCAAAACAATAAAGCGAACACACCCCGATGCCGACTTATTAATCTTTACAAATACCCTATTGGGTGGATACTTTGGATCCCGATTAATGAGTAATTTGAGAGAGGATAAAGGGTACACTTATGGCATCCACTCCTCTGTATCATTCAACTTAGATCATGGTCTGGTGAAGATAAGTACCGAGGTGGGAAAAGAAGTAGCCGAAAAGGCGGCAAATGAAATTTATAAAGAGATTGAGATTTTACAAAATCAACTAGTTGGTGTTGAGGAGTTGGAATTGGTAAAAAACTATATGATGGGCAATTCACTCAGCAGCAGCGATGGCATACTTCAGCAGTTCACTCTTCATGCCAATCTTTTATCTCAGAAAAGAACACTTTCCCAGTTTTTAACTTCGGTGAAGCGGTATAACGAGGTTACTGCCAATGAAATTTTAGACATTGCGCAACGTTATTATGATACGTCTCATCTTTATGAAGTAATAGTGGGATAAGTAATTGAAACCGAAAGGCATTTGAAAAAATTTATTATTTATATCGTCTTTCTGCTGTGTGCCAAACTTATACAGGCTCAAACAGTTTTGCCTCCGAGCCTTCATTGTGTCAATGTATTACCAAATGGCAATATAACTCTAACCTGGACCAATGTTGCCAACCCCTGTGGTCCATTTATGTACTATCTTATTTATTCAGATAGCGGTGTTGCCGGGCCTTATCACATTGTAGACACTGTTTTTGTTCAAACCCAAACACAATATTTGCACCCAGTAACCAATGGTAATTTACTTACCTACCACTATTATCTAACGGCTGTTTTTAACTGCCCTGGATTTAACAGCATACCATCCGATACGGTAGATAACTTGGCACCGGCCACTCCTGCCATCAATTATATTTCGGTAAATTCAATGGGTGGCATCGACTTTAGTTGGCAACCTAGCACTTCGCCAGAGACTTTTGCCTACATTATTTATCACGTATCAGGCAATATGTATATACCTCTTGATACCATATATGGCATTGGCAATACATTTTATCACGATGTGATTAACAATCCCGATACAGGCTCAGTGGTTTTTAGTGTAGCCGCAATGGATAGTTGTAACACGGTAGGCACATTCAATACCCAGCCACACGGCACCATCTATCTTTCTGCTGTACAGGATAGGTGTAATAGTACGATAACATTAAGTTGGAACAACTACCAAAACTGGAACGGGGGAGTCGCCATCTATGATATATATGAGAGTACCAATGGGGCACCTTATGTGAAAATTAATACAGTGAGTGGCGGTACCACACAGTATATTGTTAGCGCCATTCCTGATTTAACTTCATTATGCTATAGAGTAATTGCTACACAAACAGGCAATCTGGCTATTTCGATGTCGAATAGAGTATGTATTAACAGCAATGTTGTGCAACCACCAAAGTATAACCATGTGTATGAATGTAGTGTAGTTAATACTGGAGTTAAACTAGGATGGTTTGCTGATATCCAGGCCGACAATCAAGAATTTTCAATTCTTCGTTGTAATGATGGACAAAATTACAATGGATTAGTGGCTGTGCCAGTCAACATTCCTCAAACAGTGACCGTTAGCTATACAGATGTTTCTGCCAACACAAATGCCGAAAGTTATTATTATAAAATTCTGGCTGTTGATAGTTGCAGCAATTCTTATTTTCCTACTACCTGCCGTAGCATGTACTTGGGCGGTTATAGTAGTACCAATTTGGTCAACCATCTTTATTGGAATCGGTTCGAAATGCTGGATGCAGTTGTGGATAGTTATAGGGTATATCGATTAGTTGGAACCAGTCAAACGTTATTAGGAAGCATTTCGGACACTACACTTTTTACCGATGATATATCGTCCTTTGCAGCTGAGCAGCAATCCATCTGTTACACAGTTCAGGCTGTCTATCATTTTCCATTAATAAACTATCTTAAGAATTCTTACACCAGTAATTCTAATGTTTGGTGTGCTAGTCCTGCTTCGCATATCTTTTGCCCAAACACTATTTTTCCAAACGGGAACAATGCTGTATTTAAGCCAGTGATTACCTTTCCTGATTTCTCGAACTATCGCTTGATTATTTTTAATAGGTGGGGCGAAAAAATATTTTTCTCTAATGATTTAGCCGAAGGTTGGGATGGAAAGAAAAATTCTGTACCTGTTGAACAGGGCACTTACACGTATTCGATCGATTTTACGAAAGCTAGCGGCGAACGTGTGAGCAAGCAAGGGGCAGTGAGCGTTATCTATTAACCATCACATTTTCATCACTTCCAAGTGATTGAACGTGTAAGAGAACAGATAAACTTTTTTGGCTAATGCGATGCAACTTTCTACTTTTGTACCGGATTTTTAAACCAATTTATTTAACAATAAACAAAGCACATGAAAAAAATTTCCACAACACTTTTTTTATTCCTTCTATCTGTAGGGTTCATTTACGCTCAGTGCGTTGCAAGCTATACCTTCATTAACGGAAACGCTGGTGTGGTTACATTTAACGGTACTTGTTCTGGCACTGGTCAAATAAGCTATATGTGGAGCTTTGGCGATGGTTCCAGCGGAACAGGCCAGTCAGCTACACACACCTACACCGCCAATGGAATGTATACTGTTTGCCTTTATGCAGCCGATTCGTTTGGTGCTTGTGCAAATACACAGATGTATTTTTGTGACACCGTTACTGTCTCCAATGCAAATGGTGGCAATCCTACTTGCAGTGCCAACTTTATTTTATGGCCTGATTCAGTTACCACAGGACTCTATTATGGTTATAATACCTCTACTGGCACAGGGACCAGTAATTACCTATGGAGTTGGGGCGATGGCTCAACATCGACTGGTCCATATCCGTCACACACGTATGCCAATTCCGGTACATATACAATTTGCC
>DAIMNW010000128.1:0-7043 GCA_036719905.1 Chitinophagales bacterium | reverse complement strand
GTTTTAGTACAATCAACTAATCTTCAAACTATCAAATCACTAAATTAACAAGGCTTCCAAGCATCTACATAAATAAACTATTTTAAAAACAATTAAAACAAAACAAATACAATGGCTGACTTAAAAGCTTTTGCTGAACAATTAGTAAACCTAACCGTTAAAGAAGTTAACGAATTAGCAGATATTTTGAAAGCTGACTACGGTATCGAACCAGCTGCTGCAGCTGTGGCTGTTGCTGGTGGTGCTGCTGCCGGTGGCGATGCTCCTGCTGCTAAAACTACTTTCGACGTGATTTTGAAATCAGGTGGCGCTAACAAACTGGGTGTGGTTAAAATCGTAAAAGATATGACCGGATTAGGTTTGAAAGAAGCTAAAGACCTGGTAGATGGTGCTCCTAAGGCAATCAAAGAAGGTATCGATAAAGCTACCGCTGATGATATGGCTGCCAAATTGAAGGAGGCTGGTGCTGATGTAGAAGTAAAATAATTACTTACTGATGATGTACAGATGAATACCTTCAATGGTATTCATCTGGCATCCTCAGAAGAGTGTTGTTAAACCACTCTAACAAAAAAATTAGCAGGCATAGTGTGTCAAATTCGCACTATGCTTTACTGTTTAATAAATATTTAAACTCTCCTTATCATAATTAATTATGTCAAATTCAAGGAAATCAGCAGAGCGTCAAAATTTCGCTAAAATTAAATCTCTTCCTTATCCGGATTTGTTGGCCATCCAACTACAATCGTTTAAGGATTTTTTCCAGTTAGATACAACTGCCGAAAATAGAAGTAACGAAGGGCTTTATCGTGTGTTTACTGACAACTTCCCAATTAACGACGCCCGTAATATCTTCAATCTCGAGTTTTTAGATTATTTCGTTGATCCGCCTCGTTACAGTATGGAAGAGTGTATTGAAAGAGGATTGACCTACAGCGTTCCGTTAAAAGCAAAACTTCGATTGAGCTGTAATGACCCTGAGCATATCGATTTCCAAACTATTGTGCAGGATGTATTCTTGGGCAATATTCCTTATTTGACACCTAAAGGTACCTTTATTATTAACGGTGCTGAACGTGTGGTTGTATCTCAATTACACCGTTCACCAGGTGTATTTTTCGGTCAAAGCTTGCATCCAAATGGCACTAAGATTTACAGTGCCCGGGTTATTCCTTTCAAAGGAGCCTGGATGGAATTTGCTACCGATATTAACAATGTAATGTATACGTACATTGACCGTAAAAAGAAATTTCCAGTAACCACATTGCTTCGTGCTATTGGTTATGAAAGTGATAAATCCATTTTGGAGTTGTTTGATCTGGCCGATGAGGTGAAGGTGACCAAACAATCGCTAAAAGATCATTTAGGTAGAAAACTAGCTGCTCGTGTATTGAAAAGTTGGTTTGAAGATTTCGTTGATGAAGATACAGGTGAAGTAGTTTCTATTGAGCGTAACGAAATTATTCTGGAACGTGATACTATTCTTGATGAGAAAAACTGCGATCAGATTTTAGAAACCGGTGTTAAATCAATCATCCTGCAAAAGGCTGATTTGAATGCCGATTATTCCATCATTTATAACACCTTGCAAAAGGACACTTCTAATACTGAATTGGAAGCTGTTCAGCATATCTATCGTCAATTACGCGGTGCCGATGCACCGGATGATGAAACGGCACGTGGCATTATTGAAAAATTATTCTTCAGTGATAAGCGTTACGATTTAGGCGAAGTAGGCCGTTACAAAATCAACCAAAAGTTGATGTTGGATCCAAATAACAAATCAAAAGTGCTTTCAAAGGAAGACATTATTTTGATTGTTAAGTATTTGGTTCATTTGACCAACGATAAAGCCGATATCGATGATATTGATCACTTGAGCAATCGCCGTGTACGTACCGTGGGTGAGCAATTGTATGCCCAGTTTGGCGTAGGATTGGCACGTATGGCTCGTACTATTCGTGAGCGTATGAACGTTCGTGATAATGAGGTATTTACTCCTGTTGATTTGATTAATGCCAGAACACTTTCTTCTGTAATTAACTCTTTCTTCGGTACGTCTCAGTTATCACAATTCTTAGATCAGACCAATCCACTTTCAGAAATTACGCACAAACGTCGTATTTCAGCCCTTGGGCCAGGCGGTTTGAGTCGTGAACGTGCAGGTTTCGAGGTTCGTGACGTACACTATAGTCACTACGGTCGTTTGTGTACCATCGAAACACCGGAAGGTCCAAACATTGGATTGATTTCTACTTTGTGTGTGCATGCCAAGATTAACGAGAAAGGATTTATTGAAACACCTTACCGAAAAATTAAAGGCGGTGTGGTAGATATGAACGATAAGCACGTTGAATTTTTGAGTGCCGATGATGAAGATAACAAAATCATTGCACAGAGCAACGTTCAGGTAGATGAGAAAGGAAATTTTGGTGAAAAAAGAATTAAGTGCCGTCAGCATGGAGAATTCCCTGTGTTGGAGCCAAACGAGATTGAATACATGGACGTAGCTCCTAACCAAATTGTGGGTGTGAGCGCTTCCTTGATTCCGTTCTTGGAGCATGACGATGCCAACCGTGCTTTGATGGGTTCAAACATGCAACGTCAGGCGGTTCCATTGCTTCGTCCGCAATCTCCAATCGTGGGTACCGGATTAGAAGCCAAAGCAGCCCTTGATAGCCGTATGCTAATTAATGCCGAAGGAAAAGGTGTGGTTGAATATGTAGACGCAAGCGAAATACGGGTTAGATATGAGCGAACTGATGAACAACGCAACGCCACCTTTACAGATGATGTAACTACCTACAATCTTCTTAAATTTAAAAAGACTAACCAAAGTACTTGTATCAATCTTCGCCCAATTGTAAAACGAGGTGAAAAAGTAGCGCCGGGCCAGGTATTATGCGAAGGTTACGCAACTGAGAATGGGGAGTTAGCTCTTGGAACAAACTTGAAAGTGGCCTTTATGCCATGGAAAGGATACAACTTCGAGGATGCTATTGTGTTAAGCGAAAGAGTTGTTCGCGAAGATTTGTTTACTTCCTTACATATTGAAGAGTATGAATTAGAAGTTCGTGATACCAAATTAGGTGAAGAAGAATTGACTGCCGATATTCCAAACGTAAGTGAGGAGGCTACCAAGGATTTGGATGAAAATGGTATCATTCGCATTGGTGCCGAGATTAAAGAAGGTGATATCCTGATTGGAAAAATTACTCCAAAAGGGGAAACCGATCCAACGCCGGAGGAAAAATTGCTTCGTGCCATTTTCGGTGATAAGGCCGGTGACGTGAAGGATGCTTCTTTGAAAGTTCCACCATCTACCGAAGGATACATCATTGATAAAAAATTATTCAGCCGTGCTAAGAAGGACAAGAATTCAAAACTGAAAGAGAAAGCCGCATTGGATAAGATAGATACCATCTATCAGAAAAATCTAAAGGACCTAAAAGATTTATTGATTTCTAAATTGATGGTATTGTTGAAAGACAAAACATCAAAAGGAGTTAAGAATTTATACGGTGAAGAGTTGATTCCAAAAGGAAGTAAGTTCAGCGCTAAGAATTTAGATATTGACTATCAATTGATTGATCCAAGCAACTGGACCAGTAGCGACGAGACCAATCAGCAGGTAAAAACACTTCTTCATAATTATGGAATTAAATACAATGAAGAAGGTGGACGCAACAAACGTGAAAAGTATAATGTAACCATTGGCGATGAATTACCAGCTGGTGTTATCAAATTGGCCAAAGTTTACATTGCTAAGAAACGTAAATTGAAGGTGGGTGATAAATTAGCCGGTCGTCACGGTAACAAAGGTATTGTAAGCCGAATTGTTCGTGATGAAGATATGCCTTTCTTGGAAGATGGAACTCCAGTTGATATTGTTCTGAACCCGTTGGGTGTACCAAGTCGTATGAACCTGGGTCAGATTTATGAGTCAGTATTAGGCTGGGCAGGTTTAGAATTAGGTAAAAAGTTTAGTACTCCAATTTTTGATGGTGCTACTTTGGAAGAAATCGACAGAGAAATTGATGCTGCCGGATTACCTAAGTTTGGTCAAACTTTCTTGTATGACGGCGAAACCGGTGAACGATTCCACCAAAAGGCTACTGTAGGCGTAATTTATATGCTTAAATTGAGCCATATGGTGGATGATAAGATGCACGCCCGTTCAATTGGACCATATTCATTAATCACCCAGCAACCACTTGGCGGTAAAGCGCAGTTTGGAGGTCAGCGCTTTGGTGAGATGGAGGTTTGGGCACTTGAAGCTTATGGCGCATCGCATATACTGCAGGAATTGTTAACTGTAAAATCGGATGATATTATTGGTCGTGCAAAAGCGTATGAAGCCATCGTGAAAGGCGATAATATTCCAAGACCAGGAATTCCTGAATCATTCAACGTGTTGGCTCACGAGTTACGTGGATTGGCACTAGATTTAAAGTTTGAATAAACTTACCAAGTAAATACTTAAGCCCTGGCCGTTTCGTCAGGGCTTTTTTATTTTATAGAATATTTTTCTTAAAGCTCCTTTACCACCATTCTTATTAGAATGCTAACCAATTTTTAACACAAATAAGGTATATGCGTTGCACGATTGTTCAACTTGATTATGTACTATTGAATCAGGAAAAACGTTATTTTTAAGCACACTAATAACCACTTGAATGAGAAAGCTTTTAGTTCTATTATGGGCACTACTTATCCATCTTAACCTATCGGCACAGATACTGACGCCGGTAAAAGTTAGCACCGAAACCAAGGCGCTAGGCAACAACGAGTTTTTGGTTTGCTTTAATATGAAAATCGATGAGAAGTTTCATGTATATAGCCAGCATATAACTGATGAAGGTCCGGTACCAACGTCATTTGCTTTTGAAAAAAATAAAGATGTGGAACTTCTTGGCGATGTGAAAGAGGTGGGCAAGATGAAAGAGGAGCATGACCCTAATTTTGATATGCAGCTGAAGTACTTTGAAAACGCCGTTTCGTTTCAACAAAAAGTTAAGCTAAAATCAAAATCAACTACCCTGAAGTGTACCATGGAGTACATGACTTGCGACGATCATCAATGTTTGCCCCCTAAAGCTAAAGAGTATACTTTTGACTTAAAAGGGAATGACATCGTATCAACTACTACCGATGCAAAACCCTCTCCTGCAACTGCTAATCCAGTTGCTATTTACACTAATGTAAAAGCTGTGGGCGAAAATGAATTTTTGTTACGATTCAATTTGGAAATCGCACCTGGGTATCATGTTTTTACACAATCACTTGACCCTAATGCTACCGGAACACCTACCGAGTTTTCTTTCACACCTTCTAATGATTACAAACTTCTTGGTAAAATGACTGAGCATGGCGAATTGCTTAGCGAAGCTGATCCGATGGACAAGAATGTGAAACTATTGTATTACAAATCAAGAGTGCAATTTGAGCAAAAAGTGAAGTTGAATGGAAAATCAACTAGAATAAAAAGCAATATTCGATATCAGGTTTGCGATGAGAATGAATGCTTCCCTCCCAAAAATAAGGATTACTATTTTGATTTAAATTCTGCCGCAAAAATGGAGGCGTATATTGATACGTTTGAAACTGCTACACAAACAATTTATGTGAATCATCATGATGATGGCAAGACCATCGACTCTATTATTATGATTAAAGAATCTGCTTCATCAACAGCAGCAACTCAGAAAGTAGAGGAGAAACAAGATGATACTTCAGTATCGCAACACGATTCTATTTGGACAATATTTCTAAAAGGCTTACTAGGTGGATTGGGGGCCTTGCTTATGCCTTGTGTTTATCCTATGATTCCATTAACGGTAAGCTTTTTTACCAAGAGAAGTAAAAGTCGGGCAAAAGGTATTACTAATGCTATCATTTACGGATTGAGTATGATTGCCATTTTCCTTTCTATTGGATTGTTGGTGAGCCTACTTGGAAATTCTCAAACCCCCAATCAATTGGCCACCAACCCATGGCTAAATGGAATCTTCTTTTTAATTTTTGTGGTTTTTGCCTTATCATTTTTTGGTGCATTCGAGCTCACTCTGCCTAGCAGCTGGGTTGACAAAACCGACAGAGCTTCTGAAAAAGGTGGTCTGATTGGTATTTTCTTTATGGCTTTTACCATGGTGCTGGTTTCGTTTTCGTGCACAGCACCCATCATGGGCAGTTTACTAACAGCCATGGTTACAGCCGATTCTAAGATTGGACCAGTGATGGGTATGTTTGGATTTTCGTTAGCATTCGCCTTGCCCTTTACTCTTTTTGCCATATTCCCGAGTTGGCTAAATTCGATACCAAAATCGGGTGGTTGGATGAATGTGTTTAAAGTTAGCATAGGCTTTTTAGAATTAGCCATGGCTATGAAATTTTTATCCAATATTGATTTAGTATTCCAATCACACATTCTCACCCGTGAAGTTTTTATTGCTTCTTGGATTGTCATCTTTGGATTGATGGGTGTTTATCTAATGGGCTGGATAAAATTTTCACACGATAGCGATACACCGTACTTATCGATTACTCGATTAATGTTTGCAATTCTTGCATTCATTTTTACAGTTTATATGATTCCTGGATTATGGGGAGCTCCACTTAATATTATTAGCGGATTTCCGCCACCTGAGTTTTATAAAGAATGGACTACACATGAATCGACCGTCAATTCGGGTGGCAATTCTAATTCGCAGACGAGTCATAAATCTGATTGCCCACTAAATTTAAATTGCTATCATGACTATGATGAAGCTATGAAGGCGGCTAAGGAGCAGCATAAACCTTTGTTCATTGACTTTACCGGTTGGAATTGTGCTAACTGCCGTAAGATGGAACAAACTGTTTGGAGTAAGCCTGAAGTGAATAAATTACTCAATGAAGAATTTGTTGTTGCATCGTTGTATTGTGACGACAGAGGGAAGTTGTCTGAGGCAGAGCAGTTCAACTCTAAATTTAATGGTGAAAAAATAACTACAGTAGGAGAGAAGTGGAGCGATTGGCAAATAACCCGTATCAAACGAAACAGC
>DAIMNW010000014.1:0-23845 GCA_036719905.1 Chitinophagales bacterium | reverse complement strand
TTATATCCTTTAGTTCAACTATGTCTGATGCTTTTCGAACAAACGAAAGCGCCACCCAATCGAGTTGCTGTTCGATGATAAAATCTAAATCGATTAGGTCTTTTTCTGTAAGGCAGGGCAACGAAATTTTGGTGTTTGGGAGGTTGATACCTTTCTTTGAGGAAATGATACCTCCATTTGGCGCTATCAGTTGAACTGTTTTGGCGGAATGATCAATAGATTTGACAACCAATTCCACCTTACCATCATCCACTAAAATGGTTTGATTTACTTCTACATCAGAGTGTAAATTAGGGTAGGAGACATAAATCCGTTCAATATTACCCATACATTTTTCGTTTGTAAACACAATCTGAGCACCAGGTTGTAGCTCAATGGCGCCATTTTCAATTTCACCAACTCGAAGTTTCGGACCTTGTAAATCGCCAAGAATTGCGCACGAAAATCCATTCTCCTTATTGAGCTTTCGGATAATATTTATCACTTGCAGATGGCTATCATGCGTTCCATGCGAAAAATTTAGCCTAAAAACATTTACTCCTGATTTCATTAATTCAAGTAGTACAACTTCTGAACTACTTGATGGACCTACTGTGGCCACTATTTTTGTTTTATTCATAGTTTGTTCTGCTATTAACTGGATAGTATTTTTACCAGGTCAAGTATCTGTTGATTTATTTGAGGATTTTGCTTCACTGCTTTTTCCAAAGGAGTATAAACCACCTCATTATTTATTACCCCAACCATTTTATTAAAATTCCCATCTTTCAAAGCCATCACCGCTGCATAGCCCAACCGACTGCCGAGCACTCTATCCGTAAAAGTAGGAGAGCCGCCACGTTGCACATGACCAAGAATAGTTACACGTGTTTCTATATGGTCAAATTTTTCTTTTACTGCATTGGCTACCTTAAATGCACCACCGCCATCGTCGCCTTCGGCTACAATTATAATGTGGCATAACTTTTTTCGTCGCCAGCCTTGCTCTATGTGGTTGACCAACTCATCAATATAAGTTGGTGTTTCCGGAATTAATATAGCCTCGGCACCGGTAGCAATACCACTATCGAGTGCAATAAATCCTGAATCGCGACCCATTACCTCGATAAAAAACATGCGGTCGTGAGAATCTGCTGTGTCTCTGATTTTGTCGATGGCGTACATCGCTGTATTTACGGCCGTGTCGTAGCCAATAGTATAATCGCAGCCTACCAGGTCTTTATCAATAGTGCCGGGCAAGCCTATAAATGGAATGTTGTGTTCGGAGTTGAATTCATAGGCGCCTCTAAATGTTCCATCGCCACCAATAGCTACCACACCTTCAATGCCATGCGATTTTAAATTTTCAAAAGCCACCTGACGGCCTTCCTTAGTATGAAATGCGGCACATCGTGAAGTTTTAAGTATGGTGCCGCCGCGTTGAATAATATTAGCCACATCTGCACTGGAAAGTTCTCTTATTTCATTATCAATCATTCCCTGATAACCATGCTTAATACCAAAACACTGCATATCATAGTATTGAGCGCAGCGCACCACCGAGCGTATGGCTGCATTCATGCCGGGGCTATCGCCACCGCTGGTGAATACTCCAATTTTTTTCATCATCCTTTTTCTTTATACAAAAATACACATAACCTGAGTGCTATTGTTTATCAATAAAATTAGATTTGTAACATGCTTTTGGTATATTGTACAATGAATGCCAATTAACCGAACGAACTGATTTTTTTATGATATTAATAGCCGATAGTGGAAGTACCAAAACCGACTGGTGTCTGATAAGAGCTGATAAATCACTTTATCAATTTAAAACGGAAGGACTTAATCCTTACTGGGTGAAGCCTGAGTTAATCACTCAATTGCTTCAAAAAAAACTGCAATATGAGCATGCTGAATCCGTTGAGAAAGTGTATTTCTATGGTTCGGGCTGTACACCGGGCGAAAAATGTCAACTAGTGGCCGATGCTTTAGCAGCGGTTTGCACAAATGCCTCTATTGAGGTTGATAGTGATTTGCTTGGGGCTGCGAAAGCCACTTTTGGCAATGAAAAAGGAATGGTTTGCATATTGGGTACCGGTAGCAATACGGGTATTTATAACGGAACGGGTATCGAAACTCAGATTCCCTCGTTAGGTTATTTATTAGGCGACGAGGGGGGAGGAGCCTACATAGGCAGGCGACTATTAGGTTTATTTCTACGAAATCAATTGCCCATTAATCTTAGCGCTAGCCTTAAGAAGTATTTCGAAAAAATGGAAATTGATAACCCAGCACAACAGATTTACAAGGAGAAATACCCAAACAGGTGGTTGGCAGCATTACTTTCCTGCTTTGAAACGGAGAAAGATGATTTATTCCTAAAAAAGGTAGTCCGGGAATGTATAGTTGATTTGTTTCAGCACGTGATTATCCATTATCCTGATTGTAAAAAATATAGATTAAGTGCTGTGGGAAGTGTTGCGTTTTATTTTAAAGAGGAATTAGCGGCGGTGTGCGACCGATTCGGTATTGAATTAAGTATGGCGCTTAAATCACCCATTGACCAATTGGTTATATATCATGTTTCAGAAAAAGTTTGAGTTTATAAAAAAACAAAAGGTGAGGCAGTAACCATAAACCACCTCACCCTAATTCACACTTTAACCAAAAAAACCAAAGTTCAGATGTCGCCGGATGTGTTAAGCGACCCAATATTTTATTTAAGCCTGTGCTTTAGACAGGTAGAACATTTTAACTAACTCGTAAGCTCCAAACGTGAGCGCCACAAAAAACATATCACCTAACAGGGTATAACTAAAGAACGGAATAGCTGCTACGTAGCACTCCACAAGCCCTGCAGCATTCTGCGGATAGCCTCCATTAATCCAAACACCAAAGTTGGAAACAATGAAGAAGATAACCGATGACAACAACGACAAACCCACTAGCTTTCCAATTTTATAACCCTTACTCAAACTAAAAATTCCAATACCGCTGATAATAAAGAACGATAGATAAACATAAACTGATTGTGGATGCAATCCAAATTTCATGTTAGTTGTTGCACCAATTAAAATATCGCTCAAGAACAAAATTGAAAACGGAACAGCTATTGCCAAAGTTTTATTTCGGAACAATGCTGCTCCAAATAATCCAATGGCAGCAATGGGAGAGAAATTTGGTAACAGCATATATTTATTATTAATCACACGTAAAAGTATGGCCAACAACATGATGCCTCCAATGCTTAATATCTGCTTATCTATTTTCATAACAACAGCGCAAATATATTGAAAGCTAGGTTACGGCATTAATAATTAACTAAATTAATTTTTCCACCACCCCAAAAGTAGTCACCAAGAGCCTAAAGTAGTGTTCTTGAATGAGCAGGTAATATATTGATAATCAAATATTAATGGTGATACTCCTGATTGTTTAGGATGGTAAATGCCCTATAAATTTGCTCCAAAAGTACGAGCCGGGCCAAATGATGGGGAAAGGTAAGGTCAGAGAGACGAATTAAGGGGAAATCAGCTTTTAAAGAACTATGCCAGCCATAGCTTCCTCCTATGCCGAATACAAGATTTCGGGTGGAATCGTTCCTTTTTGCCTCTAAAAAGGCAGAAAATTGCTTCGAATTCATGGTTTTACCCAGTTCATCGAGCAAAATTACGGTTGACTGTGGAGGTATAGCCTTCAAGAACTGGCCAGTTTCTGCCTTTTGGATGTCTTCAATGGGTAACTTGGCAGAATACTCCTTAGGAGCAATCAATTTTACTTCAAAATCGGTATAGCGCTTTATACGCTTCGAAAATTCAGACACTCCCTCGTCAATGTATGATGCAGAATTTTTTGTAATAGCTATCAGCAGAATTTTCATTTTTTAAATAAGTTTATCAGAAATCTACAACTTGGATGGCAAAGGGCCGTAGCAGATGGTTTAGTAGATAAATAAAGTTGGTAGCGGCCTATCAATTTACCAACTGTTAAATACTACAACATTTGCCTTAGATAATGCCCGGTTATGGCTGCCAAGCCGGCTACAATAGATCCCAGCAAAGCTGAAACAAACATTAATAAATAGGAGTTTTTAATGTGCAGAATAAGCAGACTCATTTTATTGCCCAGCACATGGTCATTTTGCCAATCCAGATAAAAAGCCAGCATAGCCCAGAGAAAAAATACGCTCAAACTGCAAATCCAAAATCCGGTATTCGGTTTTTTGTTTTCGAGCAGAAAGCCTACAGCCATGGCCGGAATTACTACCACCCACCAGGGTAAAAAATATTGGCCAACTGCTGTAAGCAGAATGAACAAAAATGTGAATATGGCGTTCTTGATTAGCAAGTTTCAGTGGTTTAATGTCAACGATGAAAAAGTTCTACGCTACGGGCAGCAGCATTATCAGCCGTGGTTAAAAGTAGCAATGAATCATATTGGCCGGCTTCCCATTTATCAATCATATTATCGTAAAACGAACTGCCCGGATTACCGCTTTGTCCACCCGGATAAATGGCATAAGCTTCGGTTTTGGGAGTGAGCGACACTACCATTCGCCAGCTAGGACCATGATCGGAGGTGATAGCATTAGGCGAATTGGCTTCTCCATCCGGCTTCACTTTACGGCTAAAAGGAGCCAGTTTGGCTAAGTGTGTAATTTCAGTATTTCGGTAATCGGCCCAGGCCTTGTTGGGTATGGTTTGATATTTTACAAAAGCAGAATCGAACGAGTGGGCAATCATTTCCCGTTCGGTTTCTATGTTCGATGTAGTTACATCGTCCCAAAGGGAGAAGCTGCTATCAGCTCGTATAATGTGAATGAATACATCTCGATTGGGCAAATCTATTTTCAACCGTGCCTGATTTATTTCATCATTAAATGTTCGGGCACAAAGTTCATCGTACCAAAGTTTGTAAAATAGACTGAAGGTATTGTCACGGGTATTTTCCAGATTCCAAGCTTGCAGTTGCTGGTAGAATGATTTTTCATTCGTATTCAATTTAGCTATATCGAAGAAGGGGGCTGTGGCATCTTTAAAATCTTCTATCCATCGGGCGTAGGAGTTCAGCTGCAGTTTTTTCATGTCCTGTACGGTTATTTTTCTGGCTTTCTCCAGATAATCGTTGATAATCCAGCTACGGTATTGTGGGTAATCGCCATTGTAATAGTAAGGGTAGGTGCTGTCGGTTGGGGTTTGATTGGCGCTATATACATAGCCTCTGAATGGATTAATCACGTGAGGGTTTTCATTTTGTGGAATAAAATACTTCCACACTAATCCTTCACGATCGCCAGGGGTAATGAATTTGCCCTGCTCGTACCATTTGGCTACAAACTTGCCCTGCTCCCAGATGGCAATATCTTTATTTTTACAAGCAAATACAAAATTTTGCGCCGGGCTGGTATAGTATTCTAGCGCTTGTACATACTGCTTGTAGTTTTGGGCTCGGTTGAGTAAATAAATAGTGCGTATTTCGTTGCTGGGCAAATGGGCCATCCAACTTAGCGCCAAATTATCTGGGAGATTGTCGTCGTTAAATGAACGATCGGTGATTACCGGGCCGAATACGGTGTAGCAGACCGTATCATAATAAGCAAATCCCTGGCGAACTATTATTTTTTCAATTCTTTTTTCGGTTGCCTTCCATTGGCCATCGAGCCAGTATTCGTTTTGCGATGGGTCTTTAAACTTAATGCGGAATAAATCCCGTACATCGCGTTCGGCATTGGTCATGCTCCAGGCACAGCTATCGTTAAATCCAATAATAACTCCCGGTGCACCCGGCAATGTGGCACCTTGAACACTTTTGCCATCTATGGTCATTTGCATTTCGTACCAAATAGATGGCAAGGTGAGTCGTAGATGTGGGTCGCCACATAAAATGGGGTAACCGCTTTTCGTTTTGGAACCTGCTACCGCCCAATTGTTACTGCCATTAGGCATTTCAGTTTTTTCTGAATTTTTATCCAATTGTAAAACTGAATCGGTAGCAGGTGGGGCTACGTTTAATTCGGAGTTATAATAGCCTCTCCTCACACGGGTAGAATCAATTATTTTTTTAATACCAAACGAATCGATGGGTAGGGTTCTGAAATTAAACGGAGTACCTCGTGGAATAATGGGTGAGGTGCTGGCCGAAAAATCGGGGTACATTTCATCAAAAATATCGCGGCCAAAAGTTTTAACGGCATTGGTGTTGCTCACATCATTGCTATAACCGCTCAGGTCGTCGGCCATTAGTTTAAGCATCAATACGCACTTTAGGGGCGTCCAAGGTTCAGGGCTATAATTGAGCAGCTTGTATTCAATTGGGTAATCTTTGGCAGAAAGAGAACTTATATATGCATTTACCCCTTCGCTGTAAGATTCAATCATCAACTTGGTTTCGGGCACCTTGTTCACTTCTTCAAGGCATTTCTCAGCAGCCATCACCATTCCTTTTCGGCGCTGTTTACGGTCGAATGAGAGCGCTTTTTTTCCCAACACTTCGCTTACACGGCCTGCTGCAGCATGAGTTTGCATTTCCATTTGCCATAGTCGGTCACGGGCGGTGAGGTAACCTTGCATAAAATACAAATCGTGATCGTTTGCAGCAAACAAATGTGGAGTGCGATTGGCATCATATAGCACCTTTACATCGCTTTCCAATTGGGTAAGTTGTTTTTCGCCGGAATAAAAGAATTGCTTATGCTCAGCATTTTGCCAAAATCCATCAAAGGGATTGAGTAATCTAGCAAATGCAGGCACTTCGAACCATCGAAAATTAAGCAACAAAACCAAAAGCAAGGTGCCTAAGCCGTAGAGCAAAAATCTTTTGCGGTAGTATGCCGGTTTATGAATCATATATGTGTGTTAACCAAAGATAAGCGTATTTAAAGTGAACACCCAAAGACCAGTAAAGCCTTTTTATAACAATTTACACCCGAAGTGAACTAATTGATTAGCAATTTAGACGATGATAACCGAACTCACTTAGCTATATCTTTTGGCTTTTTGACAGCATGAGGATCACCAAAGACAATATTGAAACCCATGTGCAAATTAGTGCTACGAGCATCTAAAGGCCTAAAGTAAGCCAGTAAATTATCGGTGCCAAAATATCCTTGAATGCCTGCCAGCTGGGTAGTAATGGCTAATCCGAAGTTGGTATAAGAACCAGGTTTGATGGTGTAACTCAATGCTCCTGAAAAATGCCGAGTGTATGTACATCGATAGAGTAGGGTAAGTGATGGTAGAATTTTTTTGTTGAATCCATAAGCATTTAAAAGTGCGGCGGCACGGTGATGTTTATAAAAATCATAAGTGGCACCTACAAAAAACTGAAAAGGCATAGATGTAGTGTAAGGTTCGTAATTTTTTTGCAGTTGAAATAAATTGGTAATGGAATCGGTAATGTGTTTGGCTGAGAGGGAATCGCCTAAAAACAAATCTTCAAGATGTACTCCATCAAATTTTAATTCAGTTGGGCCCGATACAAAGTTCTGCACTCGATTTTTCCACTTTATGTAACCTAAATCTTTTATACCGGCACTAAGATTCAGATGACTATTGTAGGTATATCGGGCGGCGGCATCTAAACCAAGCCCCATATTTTTAGTACCCAAAACGGCATCTTGCCAGCTATAATTCGTATTGGATGAATTATCGAATGGTGGCAATCCACTTGTTCGAATATCAAATGCTGATGTAAGGGTTAATTGATAGTAGGATGGGTCGGTATACAGTTGAATACCCGATTGCTTGGTCGAAATATTGGCTTGGCCTAGGTACAATTTTGGACTGGCACCAAACATCCATTTTTTGTAGGGCATATTATAATGTAGGGCAATTTCATGATAGTAGGTGGCATTGATACCAAAACCTCCAATCTCCATAGTTTCTCCTATATGAGCGCCATTGCCTTCCCAAAGAAGTTTAAACAAATCGCCAGGGTAGGTAAATTGAAAGCGCATTTTATCCTGAATGGAAAAGCCAAGCATAAACTTTTTGCCACAATAATTAAAAGCAAACAAATTGGTGTTTACTCCAAAGCCCAGATAATTACTTTTTTTCAATCTTTGGGCTAAGTGACCTAAACGAATGACGGCCGTGTCGGCATTATGCCCTATTACATCATGATAAGTGAAGCCGGTATTGTAAATTTCGCCATTGAACGACGACATTACTGGGAGGCTGATGCTGATTTTGTTCTGAGGTTGGCTTGATGCATTTACCCAGTTAGCTTGTGGTAATTGATCCAAAAATCGTAGGGTGAAATCGTCTTGCGCTAGCAACGAAAGTGGCATCAAACAATAGAAAAACAAGATTATCTTTTTCATACTAAAGCTTTTGATTTTGAACTAATTATTTGCCAAAACTTTTTACAAATAGTTTTACTCTAGCCGATAATTGGATTTGTAGATTATCGGTAGAATGAATTTGGACGGATACATTGTTGCCGCTAGCGCTAGATTTCATATTCCCTCTTATTAAACCATGCTTAACCTTGGAAGCCATTTTGCTATACCGAATATGATTCATGGCAAAAATGCTTTCACTCACTGTGCTGCCATTCACAACGCCCAACGAATTCACAGGTGCTTCGGCTAAAATATCGTGAGGCGGTATCACCAATGAATCGAGAACCATATAATTAGAGTCGGTAAAATAGAACTGCACACTGGCATACAACGGGAAGGCATTGACCACCTTTAATTTAAATTCAACAGATTCAAGTAGGTCGGTATCTCTGGGCAGTGTGAGGCTTAAGGTGTCTTGCACTGCAAAATCAACTACTCTAAACCAGGCTGGTAATTGAGCTTCGCCATATACCGTTATCTTAGATGTATCAGCAATAAAATTATCTACCACACCACCGCTCAAAGGATTAACATCCACATTGCCGGCATACACAATTTTATTAGGCGCCGGATTGAACACGTTTTGAATGGTGCTATTGGTTCTATTGATTAAATAATAATTGTAAAATGTTTGCCCGGGGGCGGTTGGGCTTTGAATGGCAATTGGGCTGGCAAAAAAACTTCCGCTTATTGGTGTGATGGTTCCGGCCCTGGTTACACCATGTAAATTGGTAAAGCTTACATCGCCATGTATGCCCAATTCGTTTGCCACGGTCAGTTTAATCTTCGGATCTTCCAAAAATAAATTCCCCTGCAGTGAGTTGTTGAATACCTGAATTGGAATGGTGTCAATGGCAATCGGAATTTGTATATTACCAATATAGCCTTGAATGAAAGCGAATTGCATATTTGTAAAATCGGCAACGGCGCTGATCTGGTCAGTAGGGTTAATAGGGTTACCAGTACCTTGTATGGTGAATTGAACTGAGTAGGGGATGTAATTATTGGTTACTCCTCCGTTGGTCAAGTCTAATGAATAGTTAGTTAGATCTATGTTCAAGGTTTGAGAAGTAGAAGGATAAATAATTTGCACCGAATCATTGTAAGCCACACCATTAAGCTTTAAAGATGGAAAACTGAGATGGATATAAATGTTATGCTGGAAGGTAGAATTAAACTGAACGGCAATATGCCCACCTTTAAATTTCACAAGTTTCAATTGTTCATTGTTCGAACCAGTATAGGTAATGTGATCATTATAACTATCAGAAACCTGACCGCTATAGCTAGGCAAGCTAAGCGGTGTGCTCAACAGTATTCCGGGTGAATTAAAGTGCTGATCATTAACATGAAAATAATCGCTGATATTGGCCTGATATAATTTTCCGGAATAATGGATGGTATACAGTCCTGTTGAATCTTCGGTGAGCACGGTGCCGGTATTAGCATGTCCAACTACATTAGCAAGTGTAAGCTTACTGTTAACTAAAGGCAATGCCCAATCGCTATGCCAATCGTCCACCTTCACATGCTGAAAATTAAAGTCCGATTTTTTGATACAAGCCGCCATGGTAGAGGCCATGAAAACAAGAAAGAAGAGGTGCTTAGCTTTCATAATAGTTGTTTTTGAATGTTCAATTCATTCCTCAAAGTTACTAAATAAATGGTGGTAATTAACGCAATATTCTGAAAATGTTATTGGCTATAGACGGATAATTGTGTATTATGCTGTAACATTGTTGTTTAAATACTACTTGCTTGATTAAAGCAAGGTTTCTGAATAATTGATGTTTAAACATTTTAGCCTTATTCTGCTTTTTATGTGCGCTTTCGGGTGGGCGTTAGATGCCCAACCGTTAAAAGTGTATGGAAAAATCACTAATACTTTTCTACAACCATTGCCTTATGCTACTATTCAAATAAGGGAGGAACAAGTAGGCAAATTTGCCGATGACAAAGGAAATTATTCATTTACCCTGAAGGAAGGCAAATATGATTTAATAGTTTCATTATTAGGTTACAAAACTCAAACTGTCACCATAATTCTGGATAAGAAGAATTTGGAAAGAAACATTATGCTAGAGCCGGGTGACAACACCTTAGGGGAGGTAAAAGTTAGCGCTTTTAAAAAAGATAGAGCTGAGGAAATAATTAGATTGGTAATTAAAAAGAAAGGCCCTTACGAAACTCCTCAACGCAACTTCAGTTGCGACATGTATATTAAAGCTTTTATTGAAGACACTTTAAAACCTAAGAGTAATTCATTCACTTTCTTTAAAAAAGCCACCACAGATACTGCTAAACTAGCTGCAGACAGTCTGAAAAAAATTGAATCCAAGTTTAAGGCAATGAATTTTGCTGAGGTAGCACTTCGTTATGATTATGCTTATCCTGGCTTAAGCAAAGAAACAAAAAATGGTGTAAAACGATATGGAAGCATCAGCAACTTGTTTTATTTGACTACTACCAACGGCGATTTCAATTTTTATAAAAATCTGGTCAGTGTACCGGCTATCTCTGCCGTTCCTTTTCTATCACCCATCAGTTATAGTGGGCTGATTGCTTATCGATTTAGAACAATCAGCATTTATCAGGAAGATGGTCACAAAATCTATCGCATTAAGGTAATTCCGGCAAAACTGGGCAACGCATTGGTAAGTGGCGAAGTGGAGATTATGGATAGCCTATGGTTAATCAGACGATGCAATCTGCAATTTCCAAACTTTCATATGCCCGAATACGATTTCTTTTCAGTGGCTCAGACATATGACTGGATCGACACCAATTATGTATTGACTCAACAATTTTTTAATTATGAAATAAAATTTGCAGGAGGCAAATCGAAAGGGGCTACCCAAGTGGTCTATTCTAATTATGAGTTTGATAAAAAATTTCCTAAAAAGTACTTTACGAACGAACTCGGAGTAACCACCGATAGCGCTTATTTAAAAGACTCTTCTTTCTGGAATCAAGTGCGCACCATACCGCTTGAACCAAAAGAAATCAACTTCATGCGGCATCGTGATAGCATTTATTCAGCTACCCATACCGAGCATTATTTGGATAGTTTGGATAGGGCTATTAATAAAATTACCCTCAAACGACTTACCTGGGACGGCCTTACATTTAATAATCATAAACGAGAACGCACAATTGAACTAGACCCTATACTTTCCATGTACAGGCCGTTTTTCTTAGGCGGTACTCGGCTAGCGAACAATGTTTCATGGCAAAAGCGTTACCCCGATAAGCAGGTGCTCACCTTTGGCGCCGATGTTTCTTACGGAATTCGAAATAACGATTTGAAAGGAACTCTTAGATTTAGTCATCGGTATAATTCATTTAACCATTCCCGATATACGATTGAAGTAGGAGATAATCTGGAGCTAATAAATAGAAATGATGCATGGATAAATCTACTTCAGCGAAGCAATTATTATCAGCATCGTAAAGTTTCAGTCAGTCATTCTGCTGAACTTGTTAATGGATTATGGTTAAGTAATTACGGGGAATTCGCCATAAGAAGAAGTGTTATAGATTACAAAGTAAATCACACGGTGGATAGCCTATATGGCGATATTCTTAAACATAATCAGATAATTGATTTTGCAGGATACAATGCCTTCTATTTAGGGAGCACTCTCTCCTATACGCCTGCCCAAAAATATTTACGTGAACCCCGACAAAAGATAATACTGGGTTCTAGCTATCCAACTTTTTTTGTCACTTGGCGCAAAGGCATTCCAACTCTATTACGAAGTGCTATTGACTTTGACTATTTTGAGTATGGCTTGAGTCAAAAAAAAGCATTGGGCCTAAGCGGACTTATGCAATACAGTGCGACGGCTGGAAGATTCATCACCGCCAAGAACCTACTCTATATCGATCGTAAATTTATGCGGCAGGGTGACCCCTATTTGTTTGCCAACCCAACCAGAAATTTTCAAGCTTTGGATTCCACTTTTGCTGTTTATAAATGGTTTTATGAGGGGCATTTATTGCATGAGTTCAACGGCGCCATCATGAATAAACTGCCCTTGATTAAGAAATTAAAATTACTCGAAGTGGCAGGTGGCGGAGCACTTTATGTTCCAGAAAGAAACCTAAAATATGCTGAGGCATTTGCAGGTTTAGAGAAAGTTTTCCGAATAGGAAGAGATAAGTATAAATTTGGATTTTATGTGGTTGGCTCGGTTGCCAATCAATTTAATAATCCTATTCAGTTTAAAATTGGGCTTGAACAATACAATGCTTTTCGAAACAGCTGGTAATAATCCTAGACTGTCTGTTTATAATTATACTTCTGCCATTCAATTACTTGCTTAAATTTGTTTTACAAAAAAAATCAAACCATTTCAATATGAAAAAATTACTACTTAGTGCCGCTTGCCTGCTTGTGCTGGTGGTTAATGTTAATGCGCAAACCAAATTCCGTTTTGGTTTAAGTTTTTCGCCCCAGTTATGCTGGACCAAACCCCATGACAATTCTACTTCTAAAGGAAAGATGGGAGCCGGCTTCAATTATGGACTTTTACTTGATCTAAATACAGGCAACAATTTTACCATCGGAACAGGTCTGCAAATTAGTCAAGGTAAATATGCCTATAGTTATAATACTACCGCTACCTTTCAAACTAACGACTCATTAGTCCCTTATTATTTTAACCCTGGAACTGCAGTTTCTCTGCACATTCAGTACATCGATTTGCCAATAACACTTAAACTGAAAACAAATGCATTGGCCGGTGACAAACTGATTTTGTTTGGTCACTTTGGTGGCAATGTGGGTGTGAAAATTTCAAGCAAAGCTGATATTTCAGGAGTGAAAACTTCTTGGGCAATTACCGGTTTGCCAAAGCCTGTTAATTTTTCAAAAGAGAAATTCACTACCGAACTTTTCCCAATCAACCTTGGACTGCTAGTGGGAGCCGGTGCCGAGTATAAACTTACAGAAAGCACCTCAGCCATTGTTGGATTGTATTTCAATAATGGTTTTACCGACTTAACTAATGATAAAAAAGTGGTAGTAACTAATGGTTTAGGTACCTTGGGAGATCGATTCACGGTTGCAGGCAACAATATCCTATTACGTTTTGGTGTTATGTTCTAATCTTTCGTTCTAAAATAAAAAAGGGAGTATGTATAAACTACATACTCCCTTTTTCATTGCAGTTATTTCTATCTAACCAGCGTAACGTCGCCTTTTAATTGAATAGTTTGCTTACCACCACATTCAGCTATAACGCTGTACATATAAGTTCCCGATTCCTGATCAATTCCTTGACATTTGCCATCCCAGCCTTTGCCATTTTTGTCATTGGTTGAATACATTAAATTTCCCCACCGATTATAAATTTCAAAACGAGTGAGGCGGTAATAGTTTTCAGGATTTAATACCATGAAATAATCATCCACTCCATCATTGTTAGGTGTAAAGGCATTCGGGATAAAAATTTCCTGACAATCACGAACTTTAACCAAGACAGTATCGGTACTACTGCATCCTGTAATATCATTTGTATAGGTTAAGATAAATGGAGTAGTGGATGTTGGGGCAGCATATGGAATAGCTGAATTAACCTGATCTACCCATTCTTTTGGCGACCAGACATATTGTGTTCCTCCATAACTTCCTGTAGCATTAAGCATGGTTGAATTTCCTTTAAAAATTAACACATCGGTGCCGGCATTTGCTACGGGTATTGGATTTGAGTAAACCGTTTTAGAAGCAGTTCCATCGCATCCATTAGCATCAACTATATTCACTACATAAGTTCCATCTGTATTTACTTGAATGGTTGAGTTGGATGAACCTGTATTCCAAAGGTAGTTGTCATAACCTGCCCCAGCATTCAGTATAATTATTTCACCATCACAAAACTGAGATGGACCGCTTATTACCACGTTTGGATTCGCAAATATGGACACTGGCGCTGAGAACGGAACGCTGCTGCATCCATCCTGAGTGATGATTAATGAAGGATGGTAGATTGCCGTTGAGTTAGAATTATTAATCCATGCAACTCCCAGTGGACCACCGGTGTTTGAACTACCTGTTGCCAAAGCTCCTCCATCTAAATTCCATGCAAAACCAACCACTCCGCCATTGGTGCAGGTGGTACCATTAAAGAGTAAGGTTGGAGTGATACCTTGGCAAATTGGAGTGGGTGCAATATTGAAAGAAGAAATAGGTAAAGCATTAATAATAATGTTAAGAGTAGATGTGTTTGGCGATGTACAGCCATTTTGACTAAGGTTTAATGAAACTGACTCTTGTACAGGGCACTTAGTAGAATTAGTCCAAACAAAATTTTGAGGTCCGGCACCAGGAAGTGCTCCACTTGGAATGGTGCTGAAGCTCCAATTGTAGTTAACAGCTCCTCCATTGGTGGTATTTATTGTGCTATTGGAGGTTGATACCTGACAAGGAGAACCTGAACAAACGGTTGGTGTGAGAGTGCTTAATGCTGCCACAGGTATTGGATAAACCGTTATTGGAAGGGTAAAGGATGCTGAGCTACAACCATTCTGAGTTACAGTAAGTGTAACGTTTTGAGTAGTTGCGCTGGTGCCACTATTAACAAAGGATAGTTGATGAGGCCCTGCCGAATTCCCTCCCGGCGATACTGTTCCACCAACAAAATTCCAAGCGTAGGTGATTGGTCCTCCACTAGGATTAGTAAAACCAATATAGGTTAAATTGATAGTATCACTTGAACATAGCGAAGGAGATGAGCTTGAGAAATTGGCTGTAGGAATTGGCCAAACTAAAATACTATCCGTAGTCACTGGCGAAGTACATCCGTTTAGCGAAACTTGTAAATGAACCTGAACCACTCCGGCAGTATTACATATAATTTGAGCTGATTGAGTGCCCTGTCCGGAACTTATTGTTGCAGCAGCCCCCCCAGTAGTCCATGTATAGGCTAATCCAGCAAGAGCTACAGCATTAAAAGAAGTTGTAACATTACTACCGGCGCAAACTGAAGGATAAGGAGCAATGCTGAATGGCGAAGCCAATATTGGTGTTACATAAACTGAATCATTAAAAATGAGTGAGGTGCATCCATCCTGTGTAATGCTAAGTGAAATATATTTTTTACCAGGAGTGTTCCATTTTATCTCAAACGGCCCAGCGCTATTTGCAGGAGCAGCATTTTGAATAATTCCACCATTAAAATTCCATAAATAAGTTGTTGGACCTGCCCAACTAGCATTGTTTATGGTGCCGTTAAAGGTTACTAAAACACTGTCATTCCAGCAAGCTGCAGCCATAGCGCCTAAAGTGCCGGTAGATGAAAGTAATGCGCTGGCAACTGGGGTGGGGGCTACTGTTACCGAATCTATCGTATTAATTGAAGTACAGCCACTATCAGTTACGGTTAGGTTGATATATTGCTTTCCGCTTGTAGCCCAATTCACATTATGTGGTCCTTGAACTGTTCCTCCAGGAGTGGCGGCACCTGTTCCAAAATTCCAATTGTATGTGGCAGCTGAGCCTGCATTTCCGGTGTAAGTAATCACACTATTTTGCGCTACACAAACAGGAGAAGTTACACTAAATGATGAACTAGGTATAGAATGCACTTTTAATACAAGCGTATCATATACATCGCATCCGCTTGCATATGCATAGTGCGCTATCACTGTGTCGGTGGTTCCGGGAAGCAAAGTGATGGTGGTAGAATTGCAAGTGGCACAGGATAAAGTAGAACCATTAAGAGCACTCCAATTGAATGGCCCTGGTGCACCAGTAGCATTGCAAACTATATTCAAGGGAACACTACTGCAATAGGTAGTATCATTACCTAGATGAATGGGTGTATTGTTGGCCGTTGAAACAATAAAGGTATCAGAAACTATACATGGCGAAGTTCCCTGCAGTTGAACCACAATGGTGGTGGTACCTGGAATGGAGAATACATCATTTGGGCAACCTTGTACAACGGTACCCGGTCCATTTATTACATTCCAAGTATAGTTATAACTAGATGTATTAGCCGCACACACACCAAATCGGCAGTTAGGCCGGTAAATCGTTGAAGCAGATGTAGTAGAAGTTGGCAGTGTAAGCGAACAACCATTTCCTGTGGGGCTATTCACATAGGCATACATTGCAGTATTAGCAGTGGTAATAGTTTTTTCATAAATATCATTCAAGGCACCGGCTTGAAGAATTACATTGTTATAACAAATTTCTATGGCCAAATCAGAATTACCATTCCAGTCATAGGTAGTGGTTAAATTAAAATTGTTCCAGCCAAGCACAGGTGTAAAATTGGCTGGTCCGTAAACGGTGGTCAAAGTTCCTGATGGATAAAAATCAGCCGGTAAGGATGAGTTCAATGGTAAGCAACCCACCTTTATGGTAAGGTTCTGAAAATTTCCGGTAGTATTATGTGTAAGAATATTGAACGCCAACTGTTTTAATGTGGAAGCCACACTAACCCCACCGGCTATTAAATCATTTTTAGAATAAATAAATAACATGCGCCCATCGGTATTGCTGGTGGTAATAGATGGAATATTAGATGCATCTGTACCCAAACCAACTACACTTTGAACAGGAGTGGTGCATGGGGTTGAATTGGCTCCACAAGTAAGTGGATAAGGTGGAACAGGGCCTGTAACAGTAGGATGCAGAACAATGTTACCATTTGTACAAACCACCGTGTCCGGTATGTAAATGCTATTTACTGTTAATTGATTGACAACAAAATTGTGCGATGAAAAACAATTATTGTCTGTTACAGTACACTGATAAGTAGTGGTAACAGTGGGCGAAACAGTTATTGATGCACTTGTGCCAATGGAAGAAGCTGATGGAGGAATGGTCCAATTATAAGTAGCGGTAGGTGAAATTACGCCTGCACAATGCCTAAATCGAATATCAGGCCGGGTGACACTAGTTATTGGGGAACTCAATCCACTACAACCAAGTGCAGTGGTTCCATAGTCGAATATGCATCGTACTATTCCAAGATTAGTTTTGTAAACCAAATCATTACCGGTTGATGAAGTGTTATCAAAGCAAATCTCTACCATCAAATTAGAAACTCCATCCCAATCATAGGGTGTGGTTAAGAAAATGGTATTGAAGCCGGTGGTGGTTGAAAAGTTGCCTGATGAGTAGACGGAGGTTAACATGGCTGAATTGTTCCATGCTGCAGTGGTAAAAGAAGTAAATGTTGTAGGAATGCAGCCCATTTTTACCGAAAAATTAGAGTAGGGCTGGGTGCTGTTTTTTGTGTAAACATTGAAAGCCAATTCAGTTATTGGGCCCCCACCCACCATTCCTGCTGCAACCAATTCTGCCTGAGTAAATATGAGCTGCCTTTTTCCATCCTGAAATCCACCGGTAAAGGGTGTAGGATAAGAAGCCGTAGTAGCACTGTTAAATGTTCCTATGTTATGATTTGTTCCATTGCCACAAGGTATTATACTAGGACCGCAATTAGGAGGATTGCCAACAGCGGTTAGGGTGCTATTTTGTCCAAGACAAATTGAATCATTACCGTTAATAAAGAATACGGGCGCACCACTTGTAACATTAATAGTAGCTGAATCAATGCATCCGAACCTATTCTGCACATAAGCATGATAAATACCTACCCCAATGCTTGTTAAGGAATCGATAAGCGAAGTAGAGGTAGTATGGCTCTGAAGTATATTGTAGGAGGCATCAGTCCATTGAATTTGAAAAGGACCAAATGGATCAGTGGAAGTGGCATGAATAATTCCATTATTACCGCCAGTACACGACGGAGGGGTAATGGTGGTAGTAAAAGTTAACGGTGGAACCACATAGACTAACATAGTATCAGAAAACATCCCTGTTGAATCTATTGACAAGGTGGTATCACATCCGGCTAATTGCGCCACCACTGTTGAAGTAGACGTAATATTTACATTCATGGTATCGCCAGTGCCCATAAAATTACCGTTCAAGTACCAATTGATTATTGATGGGGAAATTTTTGGCGCATAGGGAATCACCGATCCGGTGTAAGTACTAGCCGAAGTAGGCGTAAACTTATAGCCATCGTTGGTGGCTGTCCAATTGGAAGGAAAGTTTCTGCCAGGTGTAACATATGCAACCGTACCACTAGCGTTCTGAATGCCTTCAATCGCGTAATCACCATTCCATGCACAATAATTCTTTTTAGCTATGTAAATTTCAATATTGTTGGAAGTTTCATAGAGTACAATTTGTGATTTAAATTCCACGGTAGTGCAACTGAACATGGGCATACTGCAGATATCGAAAATGAAATACCGGTTAGGGGCCGTGCCAAAGGTTCCATAAGACATTAGTCCACCTACTGGAGGAAACAAATCCATCCAGGCTCCCATAATGCTGTTTGTAGGATTGGTGCTGGATGGTATAGCCGAACTAATTACCCATGGTGATGAACCTCCAGCATTGGTAAGATTAAATGTGATATAGCCATTAGTCGATAATAGGCATTGCGTATAGGTATTGCCAAAAAAGGTGAAGGGAAATCCAATATTAATAACAGTACTGTACCAATCGTCGAGGTTACTTAATCCATCGGAACTGCTAGCACCTCCACCGGGGAAACCATTCAAATTAGCTACTAAAGTATAAGACCCTCCTAGGCAAGTTGTATCATCGGGTCCTAATATACCAGGGGAGGTTTGCGAATAGCCTTGATTGCTAGTTACTAATAGAATTAAACTTCCAAGCAGAAGTTTAAGAAGCAATTTTTTCATCTAGGTTTAAGGCTAATATAGTCTGAAACAATTATTGTTTAAAAGTAATACAATGTTTTCAAACAAATGGTTGCATTTACATCCCCAAAAAGCATTGATAATTATTACCGTATAAGGGTTAAGTCGCCTGATTTTAGAATATGATGCCCACCAAAACAAACCACATCGATGGTGTACATATAGGTACCGTATTCTTGCTTTTCTCCATTGAACATGCCATCCCAACCTTTGTTTTTATCAGTACCACTGTACATTCTTTGGCCCCATCTGTTATAAATGTAGAATGATTCCAAACGTTCAATATCGTATGGGTTCACCATCTGGAATTGATCATCTACGCCGTCGCCGTTAGGGGTAAAAGCATTGGGCATAAATATTTCGGCACATTCTTTCACCACTACTACTACAGTGTCGCTGGTTTTACAACTGCTATCAGAATTATAAATGGTGAGAATATATGGCATAGTTACCTTTGGACTTACCTGTGTACTAACTTCATTTCCCGATGGGAAACCATGAACGGTTTGCCATTGATAGACTGTATTTGTATTTACTCCATAACTCAAATTGCCATTCAGTGTCCATGTGTCTCCAACTGAAATAGTAGCATCGGGTCCTGCATTCGCAATTGGCACTGGTTCCGATTTTATTTCGAACCCATCCATCGAACTACAACCTTTGTTATCGGTTACCACAATCGTGTAAAAACCAGGCTTTAGGTTATTGGCTTGCTGACCATACTGAACAGGGTTCGATTCCCATAAATAAGTATATGGTGGAATTCCACCTTGGGCACCAAGTATTGAGGCACTGCCATTGGCTGCATCATAACAAGTTGCATCTTTAGTATTAATTGCTTGCAAAATAATTTTTGGTGGTTGAGAAATGTAAATATCAGGCGATGTTCGTGCACAGCCGTATACATCAGTCACATTTACCTTGTAGAATCCAGGCCCTAAGCCAACTGCTACCGGGCTGTACTGATTAGGCGTCGTATTCCAAACGTAAGCATACGGAGCAGAGCCGGTAGTTGGAGTATCGCATTGCACCCAACCATCACTTCCTCCAAAGCAAGAAATGTTATTGCCATGCACAATTAATGTATCAATGCCTCCCACTTTAATGACTGTTGCCATGGCAGAAGTAGCACAATTATAAGCATCTGTAATAGTTACCGTGTAACTACCTGCAACTAAATTGTTTGCTACTTGAGAATTTTGCGGAGGTGAAGTATTCCATAAATAAGCATAGGGTGGTGTGCCGCCAATAGGTTGATAGCAGGTTACTGTTCCGGTGGCAGAACCACATAAGGCATTAGTTGAACTAGTATAAGGGGGAATTAATAAAGGTGGCTCAATCAGCAATGTGGTTGAACTGGCAGCACAGCCTTTATTATCAGTAACAGTCACGGTATAGGTGCCAGAGGCTAGGTTGTTAGCTGTATCGTTGGTTTGTACAGGCGTTGAATTCCATGAGTAAGAATAAGGTGCTGTGCCTCCAGATGGATTTGAAACCATTACACTTCCATCGCTATTTCCGAAACAACTTATCGCATGAAGTGGATTAGCCACCACATTAGTCAATTGAGTGGGTTGTGTTACCTGTGTAGATGAGACCAAGTTACATTGATGAGCATCGTTTACGGTGACGGTGTAGGTTCCAATGGCTACATTATTAATGGTTTGAAAATTTTGAACCGGCACGGTATTCCAGGAGTAAGAATAAGGTTGTGTTCCACCGGTTGGTGTAGTTACAGAAATTATTCCATCAACACCTCCAAAGCAAGAAACGTTTTGCACGGTGCTAGCCGTTACATTCGCCAATGCAGAAGGTTGTGTTACAGTAATAGTAGAAGCCAATACACACAAGTGTGAGTCGGTTACTGTTACGGTGTATGTTCCTGCAGGTATATTGGCTACCGACATAGAGGTCTGCACAGGTGTTGTATTCCATGAATAGCTATAAGGTGCTGTACCACCTGCTGGATTGGTAACAGTAATATTTGCATCACTAAAACCATAACAAGAAACATGATTCACTGCGCTTGCTGTTACATTAGTGAGCACTGTAGGCTGAGTAACAGTTACAGTATCCGTTTTAGTGCAGCTGAATGAATCGGTAACCGTTATGATATAAACGCCGGCAATCAAATTAGTAGCTGTGTCATTGGTCTGAGGTGGAATAGTATTCCATGAATAACTATACGGAACCGTTCCTCCTGTTGGATGGCTAACCATAATATTGGCATCATTAAAACCAAAACAGCTAACATGATTAATAACTGAAGCATTCACATTAGTCAGGGGTGAAGGCTGTGTAACTGGAGTACTTGAACTCAGTGGAGGGCAGTTGTGAGCATCTGAAACGGTTACCGTATAGTTACCCACAGGCAGGTTAATAGCAGTTGCCGTTGACTGATTTGGTGTGCTATTCCAACTATAGGTGTAAGGTTGTGTGCCGCCGGTTGGTAATGAAACAGTTACCGTTCCATTGTTTCCACCGAAACAAGAAACATGATTAATTGTAGAAGCTAATACATTACCCAAAGGCTGTGGCTCATGAATGGTATCTGACGAAGTGAGTATGCAACCATGTGAATCAGTAACGGTAACGGTGTAAGCTCCGGCAGCTAAATTGGTTGCAGTCTGTGAATTCTGGGTAGGTATACTTGACCAAGAATAGGCGTACGGTGGTGTACCGCCAGAAGGATTGCTACAAGTCAGACTTCCATTACTAAATCCAAAACAGCTGGCATCTGTAACCAAACTTGCCTGAACATTGGCCAATGGAGTTGGTTGTGTTACGGTGGTAGTAGAAGTTATTGAACAATTATTAGCATCTGTAACGGTAACTGTATAGGTGCCAATGGGCAAATTTGATACTGTTTGGGAATTTTGGATAGGTGAAGTATTCCATGAGAATGTATAACCCGGAGTGCCGCCTGTTGGATTGCTAACAGTAATACTTGCATCACTAAATCCAAAACAAGAGACATGATTAATAACCGTTGCGTTGACGTTATTAATTGGGCTTGGTTGTGTTACCACAGTAGAATCACTGAGGGTACAACCTTGTGAATCAGTTACTGTTACAGCATAGGTTCCGGCTGGCATGCTAAACAAGGTATCGTTTGTTTGTACAGGTGTAGTATTCCAGTTGAACATATATGGTGGAGTTCCACCTGTAGGCCAGGTAACCATTACTGAACCATTGCTGTATCCAAAACAAGTAACCTGATCTAAAGTTACTGCATTCACATTACCAAGGGCAGTTGGCTGAGTGACAATGGTAGTAGCGGATGGAGCAGGACAATTATTTGCATCGGTCACTGAGACGGTGTAGGTGCCGGCAGGCAAATTGAAAGCAGTATCGTTTACTTGAATTGGAGAAGAATTCCAACTAAATGAATAAGGAAGGGTTCCTCCTTGAGGATTGGTTACTGTAACTGTTCCATTACTGAACCCAAAACAAGTTACATTGTTGATTGTGCTTGCAATTACATTGGTGATTGGTGGTGGTTGTGTGATACTGGTACTAGAAGATAGTTGGCAACCCTGAGAATCAATAACAGTTACCGTGTAGCTACCAGCAGGCATATTGCTCAGCGTATCATTATATTGGCTAGGAGTGGTGTTCCATGAAATGAAGTATGGCGACGTTCCACCCGTTGGAGCAGAAACCATAATTACACCATTGGAACCACCATTACAGGTTACATTTGATAAAGTACTAGCCAATACATTTCCTAGTGCTGGCGGTTGAGTTACAGTAGTATTATCTGATAGGGTACAACCATTTGCATCGGTTACAGTTATTGTAAAATTGCCTGCCATAACCGAAAAAGCAGTATCGTTATTTTGTGCCGGAATGGTGTTCCAGGCAAAGGTATAAGGTGCAGTTCCACCGCTTGGATTGGTAACGGCAATATTGGCATCACTAAATCCAAAACAAGAAACATTATTGATTACAAAAGCAGATACATTGGTAATGGCAGTTGGTTGGGTAACAATGGTTGAGTCAAGAAGGGCTGGGCAATTGTTTGCATCTGAAACTGTCACTGTATAATTACCGGCAGGTAAATTTAGCACGGTGTCATTAGTTTGAATAGGTGAAGTATTCCAAGAAAAACTATAAGGCAATGTTCCGCCGTTAGGTGTGCTTACCATGATTGAACCATTGTTACCACCAAAACAAGAAACATTAGTAAGAGTGGTTGCTATGGCATTAGCTAAAGGCAAGGGTTGAGTGACCGCCACTGAATCGGTTTGCATGCAATTATTTGCATCCGATACTGTAATGGAATACATGCCTACAGGCAAATTGAATGCGGTATCGTTAAGTTGAACCGGTGTTGTATTCCAAGTAAAAGAATAAGGTGGTGTTCCTCCAATGGGAGCACTCACAGTTAGATTTGCATTGCTGAAACCGAAGCAACTCACTTGATTAATCACAGTAGCAGTAATAGGCGAAAGTGCTGTCGGCTGTGTAACGGCTACGGTATCGCTAACCGAACATCCATTTGCATCAGTAACTTGAATAATATAGTTCCCTGCCGGCAAACCGAAAGCTGTGTCGTTTGTTTGTACCGGAGTTGAATTCCAAAGGAAGGAATAAGGCGGCAATCCTCCACTTGGGGCCGTTACAGTAGCTGCTCCGTTACTCAGTCCAAAACAAGAAACGGGATTAACAACACTGGCAATTACATTTCCCATGGCAGGCGGTTGAGTCACGGTAGTGTTTGATGAGAGTGTGCAACCATTTGCATCGGTTACTATTACTGTATAAGTT
>DAIMNW010000127.1:0-7141 GCA_036719905.1 Chitinophagales bacterium | reverse complement strand
TCGAGATGTGTAAAAGAGGCAGGTATAAAATGAGATAAAAAAATGTAGAGAGAACATAGAGCACTCGTAAGGGCAGATAGGCCAAAGGCACTACCAAAATTCTGAAAACTAAAAAGCCAAAATATTGCATGAAGAAAAATGAATAGTTGTTTATTTGATAGTGCTTCCAAGAAAACTGAGAGGCAACAAATCACTTACTTTCTCAATTACATAAATCTTTTCGCCCTCCCCTTTCAAAATGATTTTGATAGGATGTCCGGCACTATGCTCGTGCTCCAAAAGCACTTGTCGGCATATACCACAAGGCGATACAGGGTCTAGGGTAGGTTTATTAAAATTCTTGATGGTGACGGCTATGGTTTTCACTCTTTGGTCAGGGTGCATGGAAGCAGCGGCTGCAAGAGCTACCCTCTCGGCACACAAACCCAGAGAATAACTGGCATTCTCCTGATTGGTACCTACTACCACCTTGCCATTGTCCAGCAACAGTGCCGCACCCACATTAAAATGAGAATAAGGAGCGTAGGCATCGGGTAATATAGCATGCGCTCGGTTAATAAGTTCACGGTCTTCATCTGAGAGTTCGTGGCTCGAATTAAAAACCTGAACATGGGTGGTTATTTGCATCTGGCTCAATTAGAATCTTTTTTAAGAGTTGCCAAGTTATAAAATCTTTAGTGATTTACGCTCATTGAGAAATTTATGCCATTTCGATTCTAATTAATTTTCTTTGCGTCAATTTACTATATCGAATGAAAACTATCCTGATGATTGGTGCCGGCAAATCGGCCACTTATGCAATTGAGTACTTTTTGAAAAATGCCAAAAAAAATAACTGGCGCCTCCTATTGGCTGATGCTGATATTGATTTGGCAAAATCAAAGCTGAACAACCACGAAGCAGGCCTGGCCAAGAAAATGGATGTGCTTAACACAGCTAGTCGAGCTAAGCTAATTAAGACGGCCGATATTGTTATTAGCATGATGCCTCCGGCGTTTCATTTGCCAATAATAAAAGACTGCATTCGATATAAAAAGCACTTTGTAAATGCCTCTTATATTTCACCCGAAATTCGAAAGCTTGAAAGTGAGATCAAGACTGCCGGAATCACCGTGCTCTGCGAAATGGGTCTCGACCCGGGCATCGACCATATGAGCGCCATGAAAACCATTCACGAAATAAAAAAGAGTGGCGGTAAATTGGTTTCGTTTAAATCGTACTGTGGTGGCCTTGTTGCTCCTGTGTCAGACACTAATCCATGGCATTATAAATTTAGCTGGAATCCAAGAAATGTGGTGGTAGCAGGGCAAGGAACAGCCCATTATTTAGAAAATGGTGAAGTAAAATTAATCCCTTATAACCGCTTATTTACCCAAACGGAAACCATCACAGTTAAAGGTTTTGGAAAATATGAGGCCTATGCCAATCGAGATTCGCTCAGCTACATCAACACCTACGGTCTGCAAAACATTCAGACTTTTTTGAGAGGGACGCTTAGGGTGGCTCCATTTTGTGAAGCTTGGCAAGCCATTGCCAATTTGGGTCTTACCGATGATAGTTATAAGGTGGCCAATAGTCATTCGCTAAGCTATCGTAAATGGTGCCTGAGTTTCTTGCCGCTTCCAAGCAATTGTACCGATGCTGATATTTACCAATATTTGAAAAATAAAGGCTTTTTAAAAAACAAGCAGCAATTTGAACTCATTAAATGGCTTGGATTATTTACTGAAAAGAAAATTGGCATTACGGAACTAACACCGGCTCAAATATTGCAAACCTTATTAGAAGAAAAGTGGAAAATGTTGCCCAGTGATAAAGATAGAGTGGTGATGCAGCATCAATTTACCTACTTACAAAACAGGAAACAGAAGAGCATACATGCCTCTCTGGTGCTCGATGGTGAAAATAATATTCACACGGCTATGGCCAAAACCGTTAGCCTGCCGCTAGCCATTGGAGCCAAATTGATACTCAACAATCGAGTAAAGAAGAGAGGTTTACTCCTGCCTTTAACAGCCGATATCTATAATCCGGTTCTAAAAGAATTAGAAACCTTAGGCATTCAATTCCACGAAGAAAAAATAGACCACTAAGAAGGAATCATTTTTTTTTGAATTTATTGCTGCCAAACTGATTGCTTTGATTTGGATAAGCCGATAATAGTCTTACATTTGCACTCCAATAAAAAAAGCAGTTGGTTGATTCTTTAGATCAAGTTATTAATCAAGAAAACTATAAACTGCGGGGTGGAGCAGTTGGTAGCTCGTCGGGCTCATAACCCGAAGGTCGTAGGTTCGAGTCCTGCCCCCGCTACTTACAAAAGGTACTAGTTAGCGCTAGTGCCTTTTTTTTAGACTAAAACAAATGCTGAAAATAAATTTTGATACTATTTCGAAAGGCTTAATTTTGCGCATCACCTATTTAATCACCTCACTAAACTAAAAACAATTAAACGTGGAGTATCAGAACAACAACGATCGAAAACAAAACGACAGTGTGTATTCACTTAAGTTTAGAGCCGGCAAGCGTCGTACGTACTTTTTTGATGTACGAGCTACCAAAGGAAATGACTATTTCATTACCTTAACCGAGAGCACCAAGCGCATGGATGGCGATGGTTATGACCGTCACAAAATATTTTTATACAAAGAAGACTTCAATGAGTTTTTGAGCATGTTTAACCAAACTATTGACCATGTGAAAAAAGAACTGATGCCGCAATACGATTACGATGAGTTTGCCCGTCGTAGAGCCGAAATGCAGAAAGAATGGGAAGCTAAAAAAGCTTCGGAAGCTAATGGAACAGCGCCTTCTTCGCCTTTAGCTCCAAGCGGCGACGATATTGCCGATACTGATAAGTGGTAGTGCCGCTTAACACTCATTTTTGAATAACTCCTTTTTCTAAAAAGGAAGAATGATATAAGCATTCTTCCTTTTTTTATGCCTCGAACTTTCGTTTCTTTGCAAACTTTTTATCAATTAAAATAAACTACCTAAAAAATGGGATTACAATGTGGCATAGTAGGATTGCCAAACGTAGGAAAATCAACTTTATTCAATGCCCTATCCAATGCCAAGGCGCAGGCTGCCAACTTCCCTTTTTGTACCATTGAGCCCAACATTGGCGTAATCACCGTACCCGATAGCCGCCTCACTAAGCTTGCCGAGATTGTAATTCCGGAGAAAATAGTGCCTACTACCGTTGAGATAGTGGATATTGCCGGGCTGGTGAAAGGCGCCGCCACCGGCGAAGGTTTAGGTAATCAGTTTTTAGGCAATATCAGAAGTGTGAATGCCATTTTGCATGTAATCCGTTGCTTTGATAATGACAATGTGATACATGTGGATGGCAACATAAACCCAATAAGGGATAAGGAAGTGATTGATTATGAATTACAACTGAAAGACCTTGAAAGCCTGGATAAAAAAATAAGCAAAACTGAGAAACTGGCTCGAGCCGGCAATAAAGAAATGATGGAGTGCATGGAGGTGCTCACTATTGTTAAAAATCATTTGGAAGAAGGAAAATCAGTTCGAAGTGCTCCTATTAAAAAGGAAGACAAGAAGCACATTGATGACTTGTTTTTATTGACCGATAAGCCTGTGATGTACGTTTGTAATGTGGATGAAAAATCGGTGAAGAACGGGAATGCCTATACCGCCAAAGTAATGGAAGCAGTGAAAGATGAAAATGCCGAGGTGATTTTTATTAGCGCTGCTACGGAAGCGGATATTGCAGAACTGGAGAGTTATGAAGATAGAATGGCTTTTTTGGCCGAAATGGGCATGGAAGAATCAGGTGTGGCTCGTTTGATAAATTCGTCGTACAAACTTTTAAATTTAGCCACATACTTTACGGCCGGCGTAAAGGAAGTTCGTGCCTGGACTATTGGTAAAGGATTTACCGCCCCTCAAGCTGCCGGCGTTATTCATACCGATTTTGAAAAAGGATTTATACGGGCCGAGGTGATAAAGTATGAAGATTTTGTTAGGCTGGGTTCGGAAGCAGCCTGCCGTGATAATGGCAAACTAGCCGTGCAAGGGAAAGATTATATAGTGGAAGATGGCGATATCATGCACTTTAGGTTTAATGTGTAGTACAGATTATTATTCTAATAAAAGAAAAAAGGACAACTGGAGTGAGTTGTCCTTTTTTTATTCTAACAATATTGTCCAGAATTATTTCCCTTCTGCTTTTTTGTGATCTGCCAAAAATTGGGCTAATCCTAAATCGGTGAGTGGATGCTTAAGCAAACCTGTAATGGCGCTTAATGGAGCTGTAACCACGTGGGCTCCTACTTCGGCACAGCGTACAATATGCAAGGAATTGCGTATGGAAGCAGCCAAAATCTGGGTAGGATAGCCATATATAGCATAAATCTGCCCAATCTGTTGAATAAGCTGAATGCCATCCCAGTTGGTATCGTCTATACGGCCAATAAACGGAGAAAGATAAGTAGCACCAGCTTTGGCGGCTAAAATGGCCTGACCTGAGCTGAATACCAACGTGCAGTTAGTCTTAATTCCCTGCGCCGAAAAATATTTGATGGCTTTAATTCCATCTTTAATCATGGGTACTTTTACCACAATATTATCGTGCAATTTGGCAAGTGCTTTTCCTTCTTTGATAATGCCATCATAATCGGTGGCGATAACTTCGGCGCTCACATCGCCATGCACCATTTTGCAAATCTTTACGTAGTGATCTGTTATATTTTTTTCGCCGGTAATGCCTTCTTTGGCCATCAAAGAGGGGTTAGTAGTAACACCGTCTAAAATGCCAAGGTCCTGTGCCTCGGCTATTTGCGCCAAATTAGCTGTGTCTATAAAGAATTTCATAGTTATAAGATTGAATTATTTATGAATTATGATTGTTTAAGTTTCATTTTTTGTCGAATCGTATTTTTAGACGCGGATAGAATTTTTACCAATTCTGTACTTTCCTTTTGTATATCCTGCATCTTACTTGCCGAAACCAAATTCAATTCTGTGATAACTTCAATCCAGAATTCTGATTCGTCCATTTCTTCAAGGGCGATATTAAGTTTGGCAATAAACTGGGCAGTGGATTGTGCTCTGCAGGCTGCTCTGTAATTGGCGGCTACAGAAAATGAGGAGCGCAATAACTGGCCTTCAACAACACTACTTATTTTCTTTTTTGGCAAAGCATCGCAAACATTTACACATCTGTAAGCAAACGATTTTAATCTTGACTTTAAGAGTTCTGCAGTCATTTTTGAGTGAGAATTTGCCAAATCATACCTCATCCATCAATCAATATAAAATAAAAAATGGCAAGTTACCTGTATCGCACCGCTCAACCGCTTACCCTTGCTACCTTCCGATCCTGGGGGAGTGAGCAGGAGCTGGTCGTACAGGACTTGCCGCTGCGAAGGTAGTATTTTTAACAACATTTAGAAATTGCATTGGCTTGTCAGGGCACATTTATTTATAGTTAGCAGCAGGAAATACTATTTTCGTGCAGCAAGAAAACAAATCACTATGCTGCAGGAAGAGAATTTATCGATGACCATTAGCGACTGGAAATTGCCACTGGTGCATGCATTCGATGAGCCATTGGCAGAATTTCTTTCATCGCCTTTGAAGCTGCTGGTTCGTGGTTCGTTTAGGAAAAAAATTTTACTGATTATTGACGATCAAAATTTTATGGATATAAATCCTGCAGAGGAAAATATTTTGAGCCGTCTTTTTGTTCCTTCAAAACTGAGTTGGGCTGATGTTGGATTAATAAATCTGGCACACTCTCCAATAAAATCATTCAGCAATCTTAATCTGATTCTCCAGCCCGAGAAGGTAGTTTTATTTTCTCCGGCTATGCTTCCAAAGCTAAATATCTGGCTCGATGCTCAGCCATTCAGCCCATTTACTTTCAGTCATTTAATGTTTTTAATTTCGGAAAATATTTCGGTGATTGATTCCGCAAAAGACAAGAAAATGCTTTTCTGGAAAGCCTGGACCGAACTTTTAAAATAACAGGGCTAGCAGCATACCGGCCAACATGCACAATACTTTAATGGCCTTGGTGTGATGACGTGAATTCCCGGCTTCGAACAATATGGCTACACTTATTTGAAGCAAGGTGCCAAAAACTACGCCTAAGACAATACCAAAAGCAACGCTATTGATTGCCACAGTGATCGGAAATTTTAAGACAAACAGAAGAGGCAATATGGTAATAGATGAAAATCCAATTATTCCGAACAAGCGAACTAGTTTACTCTTATAATTATGCGAAATAAGGCAACTCAATGTAAACACTTCAGGCACTTTGTGCAAGGCTATAGCCATCCAGTAGTGATGGTTGGCTGATGGATGATTAAATTGTTCAATAATAGGAATAGCCTCGAATAAAGCATGCACCGATAATCCAAGAATAATAATACTTAACTTACTCAGAGGCAGATGCTCGTGCAAGTGCGAATGCCCATGTTCAATGCCTTCTGAAAATTGTTGAATAAATTGTTGCAAGAAAAAGCCGGCTAATACCCACACCATAACCGATTGCCCATAAGTTTGAAGCATCTCAGGCAGAATATCAACAAACAACAGAGAGAAAATGTAGGCCCCCGAAATAATCAACAAAAAATTGAGTAGGCCTATTTTCTCATGTGGAATTACAAAACTGAGCATTCCGCCAAGAACGCCTGCTGCAAAAATTATGACTATGGCTAGCTCGAGTGTCATTTTGGTCAGGTGAAAATATCTATTTCGATTGGTTTTATTGGCAGTTGGGTGGTCAAAATTTTTCGCTCAACTCTAACCAGCGCATGCCTTTGCTATCGAGTAGTGTCATTACCTCACCCAATCGTTGCGAATGCTGATTTACTTCTTCCAAGGTCAAATTATTGCTCAATTTTAATTCAAGATCCCTTTTTTCTTTTTCTAATTTATCAATTTCGTGGCTCAGGAGGTCGTACTCCCGTTTTTCTTTATAATTGGTTTTTTCTTTTTGAGGTGCCGCAGCCTGGGTTTCTTCAACAGCAATTGATTTATCAGCCACCAGTTTCTTAGGATTAGCTTTTTGCCATTCTCTATAACTGGTAGACGTTTCCTTAGACTCGCTAAGCTTCTAATCCTCTTCCAAAGCCAGCAGATGGTCATCATTTTTTTCCCTAAAATA
>DAIMNW010000126.1:0-7210 GCA_036719905.1 Chitinophagales bacterium | reverse complement strand
TATTGACAATTGCTCATGTACATTTGCAACATGGTTCAGATAAGTACAGCACACTATGAAGGGAGTTTCGTCGACTTTGAAAAGTTGCCTCCCAAAGATTTACCCGAGTTTGCGTTTGCCGGCAGAAGTAATGTGGGCAAATCATCACTGATTAATTATTTCTGTAAGCAAAGTCATCTGGCGCACACGTCTTCACAACCCGGCAAAACACAAACATTCAATTTTTATAAAATTAACGATGCCTTTTATTTTGTAGACCTTCCAGGTTATGGATTTGCCAAAGTCCCCCAACATCTTAGAAAAGAGTGGGCAGAAAGAATGATGAACTATTTTGAAAATCGAAAGCAACTGCGTTGTGTATGTCAACTGGTAGATAGTCGAATTCCTCCTCAAAAAATTGATATCGAATTTGCAACGGCATGCCATCAGTTAAATATACCACTAGCAGTAATTTTTACTAAGGCCGATAGAAAACGGAAAAATGAAATAGCGGTAAATATGCAAGCATACAAGGAAGCTCTTGAACCAACCTTTAATGAACCACCAACTTATTTCGTGACCAGCAGTAGCGATAAGTCTGGGGCAGAAGATTTTCTGAAATGGTTAAAAGTGGAGATAGCCAAATAAGTAGCCGCATTTTCTTGGGCTAATTTCTTTTCATTTTTGAGCTACCGAAATTTCTTCCTATTTTTCAGTCATGAAGAAATTTATAAACTATTTACTAGTCGCAATAACTTTTTTAGCATGCACACAATTAGTTTTGGCTCAAGAAGGTTTTCCGGTAAATGGCGTAAGTGATAATCACGAACGCTACTATGCATTTACACATGCAACTATACTGGTTGATACTAGTCATATATTATCTAATGCCATGCTTGTTATCAAAAATGGAAAAATAATAAGTGTTTCAAACGGGTCGATTGTACCAAAAGGAGCCATTGAAATAGATTGTAAGGGGAAATATATTTATCCAAGTTTTATTGAATTAAGCTCAGATTATGGGGTACCTAAAATGCAAAAATATGATAGGGGAAGTCAAGAGCAAATGCTTAGTAAAAAGAAAGGAGCTTATTACTGGAATCAGGCTATTCATCCAGAAACGGAAGCATCGGAAATTTTTACCAAAGATGCTGATAAGGCAAAGCAATTACGAGCAGAGGGTTTTGGGACCGTGCTTACGCACCAGCAGGATGGAATTGTGAGAGGCACGGGCTGCTTGGTAGCCTTAAGCGATGAAAACGATACACAGGTTTTGATTGCCAAAAAGCTATCCAGTCATTTCTCTTTTAACAAAGGAACTTCTTCACAGGATTATCCCTCCTCTCTTATGGGTAGTATAGCTTTATTGCGTCAAACTTATTACGACGCATTGTGGTATAAGTCATTGCAAAATCCAGTTGAACAAAATCTTTCATTGCAGGCATTTAACGATCTTCAAAAACAAATACAATTCTTTGATGTGGATGACAAATTAGATTTACTAAGGGCAGAAAAAATTGCAAAGGAGTTTTCGACTAAGTATGTCTACAAAGTCTCTGGTGACGAATATCAATTAATCGACGACATTAAAGCGACCAAGGCCTCATTGATTGTGCCGGTTAATTTCCCTCAACCATATGATGTTGAGAGTGCCTCCAATTTAGTAGCCCTACCATTGGCAAGCTTCAAACATTGGGAGTTGGCACCATATAATTTTCAATGGCTTGAAAAAGCTGGTTTGAAATGTGCCATAACGTCAAGTGGCTGTAAGTCCTCTGATGTTTTCTTGAAATCTCTCAAGAAAATGAAAGCGTTGGGGAGCACTGAAAATCAAATTATCGAAGCATTGACTAATACACCTGCCCAATTGATTAATCAACAAGAATTAATCGGAAGCCTGTCAACAGGTAAATTGGCAAATTTTATTATTTGTAATGGAAAACTACTCGACGATAGAACCAGTATTCAACAAAATTGGATTAATGGAAACTTGTTTATTATAAAAGAAAAAAGTTTGAATGAGTTACTTAAAGCTGGTAGCTATACTTTACACTTCTACAATGGAGAGAATTATTTATTGACTGTAAGTAATAATGCGGAAACTTTGGTGGCAAAAGTTAAATCAATAGGTAAGGATACATCCGTGTTATCTTCCGCCTCTATAAGCCTACAGCAAAAATTAATCACCATAAATTTCAACTGGCCCAAAGATACCAGCAAAAATAGAATTCGTTTAGAAGGTTCTATTGATAGCCTAATTTGGGAGGGAGTTGGTAGTAGTTCAAAAGGTGATTGGTTTCATTGGACAGCAATCTATGATTCGGCTGGAATAGCTAAATCTTTATTATCAAGTAACGCAGGTGTTAGAAAACAGAAACCGGATTCACTAAAGAGCAACCCTGCTGAATCGATTGGTTCCATCCTTTATCCCTTTGCAAGCTATGGCAATACGAAAATACCCACTGCCAATAATTACCTATTAAAAAATGCTACTGTGTGGACAGGTGAGCTGCCTTTTGAATTAACCAATACGGATGTGCTTGTGTTGAATGGTAAAATAGCTGGCATTGGAAACGAAATTTTGATAGCAGATAAAATATTGCAACAAGGTAAAATTGATACAATAGATGCTACAGGTAAATATGTTACTGCAGGAATTATTGATGAGCACAGCCATATAGCAGCAACCGGAGGTGTAAATGAAGGTACTCATAGTGTGACCAGTGAAGTACGTATAGGAGATATTATTAACTCTGAGGATATTAATATATATAGGCAATTGAGTGGTGGTGTCACCACATCACACATCTTGCATGGATCAGCTAATGCCATTGGTGGACAAACCCAGCTGATAAAACTAAGATGGGGGGCCTCTCCAGAGAAAATGAAGTTTGAAGGCGCACCGGGATTTATCAAATTTGCTTTGGGTGAAAATGTTAAACAAGCTAACTGGGGCGATAATGCTACCACTCGTTTTCCACAAACAAGAATGGGTGTTGAACAGGTTTATGTAGATGCTTTTACACGTGCAACAAATTATAAGCAAGCACTTTCAAATTATAGTTTATCAAAATCTAAAGAAATACCGGTTAGAAAAGATTTGGAACTCGATGCACTTGTTGAGATAATGAACAGCCAACGATTTATTACTTGTCATAGTTATCAGCAAGGGGAAATTAATATGCTCATGCATGTAGCTGATTCTTTTCATTTTAAAGTAAACACCTTTACACACATATTGGAAGGATATAAAGTGGCTGACAAAATGAAAGCACATGGAATAATGGGAGCCAGTACATTTGCTGATTGGTGGGCTTATAAATTTGAGGTGATGGAAGCCATCCCTTACAATGCTTCACTAATGACCAAGGTGGGCATTAATGTGGCCGTGAATAGCGACGATGCAGAAATGGGACGACGACTCAATCAAGAGGCTGCAAAAACTATAAAATATGGCGTCATGACCGAAGAGGAAGCTTGGAAAATGTGTACATTAAATCCAGCTAAAATGTTACGAGTAGATGATAAAGTTGGCTCACTAAAAAAAGGAAAAGATGC
Organism: Chitinophagales bacterium; assembly: GCA_036719905.1. GTDB lineage: Bacteria > Bacteroidota > Bacteroidia > Chitinophagales > CAIODY01 > DAIMNW01. The sequence continues at coordinate 3,673 of DAIMNW010000126.1, read as the reverse complement.
TGATCTTGTTATTTGGACAGATAATCCATTGAGCGTTTATGCAGTTGTTGATAAAACTTTTGTAGATGGGGTGTGCTACTATGATAGAACACAAGATGCAATAAAGAGAGATTATATACAAACGGAACGTGCCAGGCTAATTAATAAAATGCAAAAGGCTAAAGCTGCAGGAGAAGCTACGCAGCCAGCCATTGCCAATTATCAAGAAGTATATGGTTGTGGGCATTAATTGATTAACACAGTTTATTGGCTAATTCAACAAACTCTTCTACCGATAATTGTTCTGCCCTTAGATTCATTTGAGTTGCATCAATATTTTTATCAGCAATTAGGGGCTTTATAGCATTGCTCAACATTTTACGCCTTTGGCCAAATGCAGCCTTCACCAATGAAAAGAAAACTTTTTCATCTTTGATAAATAAAGGATTCTTTTTCCGAACTAAGCGAATAACACCACTTTGTACTTTAGGTGGTGGGTCGAAAGCATGAGGTGGTACGTCGAATAAATAGTCGACATCATAATAGGCCTGGGTTAATACAGAAGTAACACCATATACCTTACTCCCATGTTTGGAGGCAAAGCGTTGGGCCACTTCTTTTTGAAACATGCCAACTACCTCAACTACTTTGTTTCTATTTTCAATTACTTTAAAAATAATTTCTGTTGAAATATTGTAAGGGAAATTTCCAATTATGGAAAATTCTGATGCAAATTGATTTTGAAAATCAAGTTTCAGAACATCACTATGAATGAATTGGCAAGTTGGAAACTTTTGTGGTATAATGGTAGCTAGTCTATCATCCAGATCAACCACGAAAAAATTCTTTGGATATTTTTTGACTAAATACTTGGTCAACACTCCAAGGCCTGGGCCAATTTCCAAAACTGTAGAATCCATGCTTTGTAGTGCCTCCACAATATCCAATGCAACGCCTTCATCCTTCAGAAAGTGTTGTCCAAGAGATTTTTTGTGTTGAAACGATTTGGCCATATAAATTAGTTATAAAAACCACCCTAAAATCAAGGCTCCCATCACTATAAATGGCGGAGGAACTTTTGTAAACTGAAGAGTAAGAAAAGTGAGAAGAATAGCTAACCCATTGACAGGATTAATTTCAATTGTTTGAAATAAAGTAATAGCAGCAGAAAGAATAATGCCCACCACAGCTGCATTAATACCGGCCAAAGCCCTTTTGATAAATGGATAAGTGCGCAAACTATTCCATATAGGATATAAAAAGAAAAGTAATAAAGTTCCTGGCAGAAATATAGCTACTGCACCAATCAAACATCCGAGAAGCTGATAATGCAAACCAAGTCCTTGCATAGCCATACCACCAGCATAAGCAGCAATTGCAAAAACAGGTCCTGGTAAAGCTTGTTGTATACCTACTCCTACAAGCAAATCTTGAGCACTCATATAATTTCGATGTAATACAAATTGCTCATACATCATGGGTATCATTGCTTGGCCACCGCCAAATACAATAGCTCCAAATCGATAAAAATTTTCAAATAGCACGAGCGGTCTGTGCAATTGGGCCGACCCATTTTTTGTGAGTCCTCCAAGTATAGCTACAACAATGGCTATTCCAACGAATAATAATATGTTACCCCATTGTAGCTTTAAGTCAAATCGTTTAGGAGGCAAATCATCATGACGGAAGTTGGCAATTACAGCACTTAATAGAATTATACTTGGAAATACTAAAGGGTTTTTAATTAAAAAAGAAAGTAAAGTTGCAAGTAGAAATATGACAAAAGAATTCCATTTGTCAACTACATGTGTTGCTAACCGCCAGCCAGCAAATGCAATAAAAGCAATGGCCATTGGATGAATAAATTTCAAGAAGTTGGTGGATATGGCTTGTTTATCCCAGAAGGCCATACACACTACCAGAGCTGTCATACATAGCACAGCAGGGGTCATCCAAACTATTAATGTGAGAACAGCCAAAGGCCACCTTCCGAGTTTATACCCAATGCCTGTAATAGTTTGAGTAGATGTGGGACCAGGTAAAATGGAGCAGAAGGCGTTAAGTTCAAATAGTTCTTCTTTTGTCAAATATTTTTTCTTCTCTGTAAAGCGCTCAATCATCATCGACATATGTACCTGAGGGCCACCAAAAGCAATGCAGCCGAACTTAAATACATCAGTAAGAAAATTAATATGTCGAAAAAGAGGAGACAAAAGTATAGTTCAAGATTACAGTTTTGAAATATACTACTTATGTGGTTAAAATACTATGACAATAAGCTGAAGGAAAATGGAAAAATTGCTTTAGGAAGCAAACTTATTTTTTTAAGCCAATCTCTCTTAATCTTTCATCTAGGTATTCTCCTGCAGTTATTGGCTCGTAATGAAGTGGATTGTCTGATGTAATACAGAAGGGTAGACAATCTAACCTCATTTCACTTCTTGGGTGAAGAAAGAAAGGTATACTGAATCGCGAAGTATGCCAGAGCTCTCGTGGTGGATTTACCACTCGATGTGTTGTGCTTCGCAGATAATTATTAGTCAGTCGTTGAAGCATATCCCCAACATTAACTACTATCTGCTCAGGCATTGATGTTACAGCCACCCATTCTCCATCCATACTAAGCACTTCCAATCCATCAGCACTAGCACCAATAAGTAAAGTAATTAAATTAATGTCCTCATGTTGTTCGGCCCGAATGGCAGACTTGGGTTCTCCTACAATAGGAGGGTAATGGATGGCTCGTAAAATGGAATTACCATTGTGAATGTGTGGTGCAAAATAATTTTCATCTAGCTCAAGATATAAAGCGATGGCTTGTAACAAATGACTTCCACTTTTTTCAAAAGCTCTATAAGAATCATAAAAAACTTGATTGAATGATTCTATTTCAGCACCCGTTACATTCAATGGGTATTCATTCTTGATTGTGTCTCCATCTTCTACTGTTTGTCCAAATTGCCAGAACTCTTTCAAATCAGCAACTTCACTCTGCTTAGCTTTCTCTTTCCCAAAAGAAGTGTAGCCACGTTGGCCGGCAAGTCCTTCTATTTCATATTTTAGTTTTGTTTCTAATGGAAGGGTAAAAAATTTCTTTACCTCCTCATACATTTTACCAATGAGATGAGAATCAATACCATGATTTTTTACCGAGACAAAACCAACTGTTCGATAGGCGTCCCCGAGCTCTTTGACAAACTGTATACGTTGATGGGAATTGCCATGGGTAAACATCGCTAAGTCAACTGAAGGAATAGAAGCCATAATTATTTTAATTAATTACTAAAATATTTATTTGAAATATTACTGTAAAAGTAGCAAAAGCGACCAACATAATTTAAACTGACTTTAACGCTACTACTTCTCTCACAAAGAGTATTCTGAAATAGAATTATTTCCAATCCAGTGAAGCAAATACAGGGAAATGGTCAGAGCTAAATCGACCCATCCAACTTTCAGATACTGTAGCATGTTTAACCACATTAAAATGGGTTGAAACAAAAATATAATCAATGGGTTGATTAGTGAGCTCGTGAGTTTTAAATGCATTGAATGTACCTCCCGGCCCATAATGCGGTTGTTGGGAAATAGTTTTTGAATCGAAGAGTGGTAAAGCAAGGTTGTTGCTTACCAATTTTACTGCGTCGTCATCGGTGGTAGTATTAAAATCGCCCATAAAAATAACGGGGTAACC
>DAIMNW010000300.1:0-1955 GCA_036719905.1 Chitinophagales bacterium | reverse complement strand
AAGTTAATCTGCTATGCGACGATTTGGCTATTATGCACGAAGGGCGTTTATTATTTAATGATACAATGCAAAAATTTCGTGAAGACACCCCCGGCAAAAGCCTCACCGAAGGTTTTATCAATTTGGTAAAAAATAATTCGATGACAGCCACGGTCTAAATTAATTCCCAATCACTCACACTTTATCTTTTATGCTAAAAAATATTTTAACCGTACTGAAAAAAGAAATCATAGACCTCACTCGTGATAAGCGAACTATGATTACTTCCATTTTTATTCCTTTGGTAATTATTCCTACCATTATTACAATTTCCTCCAAGATTCAGGAAAATAATTCGGATAAGAACCAAAAGAAAAAAATTAAAGTAGGCTGGATGAGCTACGACAAGCAGAGTGCACTGGAAACTACCCTCCGAAAAGACACCGACTTACTTTTTACCCAATACCGCGATGCCCAGCAAATAAGCGATAGTGTAAAAGCCGAAACCGTAGATGTGGGCATAGTGCTGTGGCAAGATTTTACACAACGCCTTGATAGCAACCGTACCGGTACGGTTAATTTATATTTCAATTCGAAAGAAGAGGTTTTTAAAACACGGATGATTGCCAAACTAGATGCTTTTAAGCAAACCGTATTGCAAAAACGACTGGAAACATTACAACTCGACGACGAAAAAATAACGCCGCTGAAAGTACAGGACCACGACATGGCCAGCGACAGAGAATTATTTGGAAAATATTTTGGCGGATTGCTCCCCTACATGTTCATCATCTTCTGTTTTATGGGTTGCTTTATGGCCTGCCTCGATTTATTTACCGGTGAAAAAGAACGAGGCACCTTGGAAACTTTACTCACCAGTCCGGTGAGCCGATTGCAAATTTTGATTGGCAAGATGAGTGTAGCGGTGATGATGGGTGTGCTTACCGCCGTATTATCCATTAGCGGTGTGTTGCTTTTTGTAAAATTTGGCACCGATTCTATTCCAAAAGAAATAGTCAATATTATTAAGGATTTATTTACACCCGGCTTCATCATTAGCCTGTTTGCTATGCTCATACCGCTCACTATTTTCTTTGCCGGCTTACTGGTGCCCATAGCCGTGTATGCTAAAAATTTTCGAGAGGCACAAAGTATCATTGGCCCCTTAAATTTTATCATCATCTTGCCTGCCATGATGGCAATGATGCCGGGCATTAAGCTCACGTATATTACTGCCCTTATACCTGTAACCAACATTGCCCTTTGTACCAAATACATGATAGGCGGCGAAAGCATTGCTGCGTATCTACCCATCGTTATTGGTTCATTATTGTGCTATGCTACACTCACTGTAAGCTTGAGTGTAAGGCAGTTTAGTAAAGAGAGTAATTTGGTGAGGTAATTAGTCTTCTAGCTAGTTTCTAGCTGGAAATAGCTGGTTCAATTTCTGAAAGCGATAATCAAATATTTGTTTCAGCTTGTTAGCTATATAGAACCGGTTCATCATTTTGCCAAGCAAGCCAAACGGCAATTTGTAATGAACAATATCAATCATCTTTACCCCCTTGGCGGTTGGTTCCAAAAAATGCTGATGATGCCAAAAGGTATAGGGACCAAATCGTTGTTCGTCAACAAAGTAGCTACCCGGTATTACATGGGTAATCTCCGTTACCCAATGCATTTTCAAATTGGCCACCGGTCGAATGTAATATTCGAACAATTGCCCAGCATACATCTTATCTGATTGATAATCAGCATGCAACTGTTCAAACTGCATTTCCTTTGGTGTTATTTGGGCCAGGTTTTTTGGCGAACTAAGAAAATTCCAGGCATCGTTCAGGTTGATGGGTAAAACTGGTTCCTAATTAATTGGTTGCATCTGGTTAATCGTTTTTTGTGTTTTGTTAACCAAAAATAGCCTATTTTTGTTAATTATTTGACATTCCAAACAATAAAATTGAAAAAAGATTGGAAAA
>DAIMNW010000125.1:0-7221 GCA_036719905.1 Chitinophagales bacterium | reverse complement strand
TATTAATACTAATAAAGCAAATGAAAATAATCACAAGTAAATATTTTTCACTAATAACGATCTGTCTCTTTGGCATTTCGTTAGCTTTTCTTCTGAATGGCTGTACCAAAGAATCTGCGCTGTCAAAAACAAAGCTAGCAGACTCGTCCACTGTGAGTTTTTGTGATACCATTACCCTTTCACAAGATATTCAGCCCATACTCACGGCTAACTGCGCTATAAGCGGATGTCACCAAGCCGGATATGCATATGGCGATTTTGCCAACTATACAGGAATTAGTGCCAAGGTTTCAAAATTTGAACAAAGGGTGCTCACCGAAAAAAATATGCCTCCTTCGGCACCCCTAACTACACTGGAACAACAAAAATTAAAATGCTGGCTTGATGCCGGCCATCCAAATAATTAAAAAATTTCGATCATGAAGTATCTTTTAACATTATTATTTATTCTGCTTGCTAAATTTTCGTTTAGTCAGGATGTTTATTTAACTAAAACCGCTGAAATTGGATTTTTTTCATCCACATCCATGGAGGATATTGATGCACAATCCAAAATTGGGGTAGCCGCTTTGAATATTAAATCAAAGGCGATTGTTTGTAATGTAAAGAACACTTCGTTCATTTTTAAAAGTTCACTCATGCAAGAGCATTTTAACGAAAACTACATGGAAAGCGAAAAATACCCCATCTCAGAATTTAAGGGGACCGTGATTGACTCAAGCAATTCCAATCTTGCTGCTAATGGAACCTATAAAGTTTGGTTGAGTGGGAAATTAAAAATTCATGGGGTAGAAAAAGATTATAAAGTACCGGCCACTTTAGTTACTGCCAATGGAAAAATTGATGGACGTGCTACCTTTAAAGTTAATATTGCAGATCATAAAATAGAAAAACCTAGTATTGTAGCTCAAAATATAGCCGATGATGTAAAAGTGAGTATTCATTGTATTTTTGAGCCTGTAGCGCCTTCTAAATAACTCCTTATAAATTTCCCTTTCAACCAACTACTTATGAAATTAATACTTACAACATTATTCATCAGTTTGATTCAACTATCAGCATTTGCACAAGATGATTTGACTAAACTAATGAATGATAGTCAGCCAAAGACTCACGAGAAAGTGAGCGCCACTTTCAAAACCACACGTTTGAATATGGCACACAGTATTGAAACAGTTGGTGAAGGTTTGTTAGATATTCGGATATCGCATGTTTTTGGAGCTATGGGAAGTGCTTACAATGGCACCAAGCATAATCTGTACGGCTTTGATATTGCTAGCAATATTCGACTGGCACTAGAGTATGGTATCAATTCAAATCTAACATTCGGATTTGGCCGTAGCAAGGGATTTGGCTCTGTGACCGAGCTTTATGATGGCTATTTAAAATACCGTTTATTAAAGCAAACGTCTGATAATCATGTACCGGTTTCTATCACCTTGTTTGTTGGTTCGTCTCTAAGTGGAATGAAAGCCAGTAGTGACCCTACGTCCGAAGCTTCTTTTACCAAACTTTCCCAAAGGGTGAGTTATGCTTCACAGCTATTGATAGCCAGAAAATTTAATTGCAACTTCTCTGCGCAAGTGATGCCTACTATTATACATCGGAATTATGTTGCATATGGAGATGAAAATGATTTGTTTGCCATAGGTGCAGGTGCTCGATGGAAATTTGCTAAGCGAAGTGCAGTTATAGTTGATTATTTCTATCCCTTTAGCAAATATCGTCAGGCGTTGAATAAAGATGCCACTAGCACAGTAAAGTACTATAATCCATTAGGCATTGGCTATGAGTTGGAAACCGGTGGACATGTATTTCATGTAAGCGTTGTAAATACAGGAGGCTTTACGGAGCAAGACTTTATCTGCTACTCACCCACCTCATGGACTAAAATGGGCATTCGCCTTGGTTTCAATATTTCACGTGGAGTGCATGTTGGAACGCTAATGGCTAAAAAATCTTAGCCGAAGTAATCCCCTAAATATGGGCAAACTGAAGTTAGACCTACACGATATTTATAATGATAGCAGGGCACTTGACCGTGCTTTGTCAGGCATAATTGAAGAAGCTATGGCTAAGAAAATTACCGAAGTAGAAATTATTCCGGGTAAAGGAAGCGGCCAGTTGAAGAAAAAAGTGTTGCGATTTTTACAACAACCCGAAATCAAAAAACTTTACGCCCGAATAGAAAAAGACAGTCATAATTTTGGAAGGCTCTTCGTCTATTTCAAGTATAAGTGAATTTGGCTTAAAGGTTTTTGTATTTCAGATTTTTCTTCGTGTTATCTGGATGTGATTCGTCAAATATTTTGGGCTGCATCATTCTGCTTACTTTATATCGGGTGGCATAGGTTCTTTTGGTTGGGCCTACAGTTCCTCCCATTCTCACATCCAATTTTAAAAATGGATAGAAAGATTTTGTCGTTTTTTGTCCATTAATAAATTGGTTGGTTAACAAATCAAAGCCGAGATCTTCACGAGTAGCTTGCTCAAGTGAAATTCCAAAACCAAGTAAAATCTCTTTAACAAAACTTTTGCGAAAGCCTTGATAACCTGCCGAAATCATAGGCTTTAACAAGAAAATGGATTCTTTTCCAACTAAAGTAGCATCGCGTTTTTGACTACCATTCATTTTCCTATAATTAAATAGGTGTTGAGCTAGTTCGATACGGGGAGAATAAAATAATCCTTTTAAACCATTGCCCCAGGTATATTTCTTAAGAGCCAGTGAAGCGTAGAAGCCAGGCACGGCATGCCTATAGGTATAATCTGTGTAGTTGTCAGGCTCATCACGGGTGTTAGGTACCCCCTGCCAGGTGGCTAGTTCTTGAGTATTTCCAGTATATCCTTTAGAAATGATGGAATGAAACAAATCATAATTCAAACTTCTAAAAGTTACCCCTCCACCTAATTCCATCGAAATTTTTTTCTTCAATTTAATGTCCAGATATAAAGGAAGATATCCATACCATAGGCCCATCAATGATGATTTAATGATAAAAGGTTTATCCGAATAATTAAGAGGGCCTAAAATTACAGGGCCTATGCCGGGAACCATAATCACTGAATCATATTTTGGCCGATTAGATTTAATGCTTTGCCATAAACTGAAAGAATCTGGCTTCATCCCGTCTTGAGCCGGATTTTGATTGAGTTGGGAATTAATACTTAGGCGATAGACTACTTCATAATACCCAATGCTTGGTACTCCATTTACTACCGCTGGGATAAAATCTGGCGACTGTCTGATTGCTCGAACAAAAATAGGATCTACAAGTGGACCTAACGATTGTAGTATCAAAATATTTGTATCCACCCTTCCTGTTTTATCGATGGTCAACCGAGCTTTGAATGTGCCATCTATGTGAATCTTTTTAAGACTGTCCGGTATGTCTAGGTGTTCATCTAACCATCTATAATAAGCTAGGTCGCCACCTTTAAATTGAGCATTGGAATTTAAACTGTCAGACATTGGAATGTTTGCCAGCATGGTTAACGAGCCGGCTAGTAAGAAAATACCTACAAGAATAATTCGATACATTGACTACCTGAAAAAATAGTTTACTGAAGGTCAATCACCTTCATATATTTATGAATGCAAAGTAAGAGAATTTTTATTCAGCGATCGGAGCTTGGAGGTAAAGGTGTATTTTCTGATGAATTAATTTTGCCGGAAGAAATAATTGAAACTGTGCCAGTGATTATTTTGCCAGAGAAGGATATAGAACTTATTAATAAAACACATTTGTATAATTACTATTTCCTTTGGGGATCAACTAAAACGGAAATTGCGATAGCCTTAGGCTATGGCAGCCTTTATAATCATAGCTATGTTCCCAATGTTGCCTATTTCATGGATTATGAAAAGGCCAATATAACCTTTGTAGCATACAGCAAAATATTGCCAGGTGAAGAGTTATTAGTAAACTACAACGGTGAAGAAGAGGATACCACCCCCGTCTGGTTTCATTAGCCGCTATCCACTGCAAGTTTATTTTCAAAAAAAACTATGGAAACTTTTGTAATTCTAAAAGTTTCCATAGTTTTGCGCCCGATTTAGTTAGCGCTATTTCGTAAAGCTGCTTCCAGAAGAAAATACCATGACCAAACAAAAAATTATAGAATCCTCGTTTCAGCTATTTGCCCATTATGGCATTAAAGCTATCACTATGGATGATATAGCACGTCATTTGGGAATTAGCAAAAAGACGCTTTATGCCAATTTTTTGGATAAAGATGAATTAGTACTTGGGGCCATCAAATGGCAAATAAGTACAATCACGGAAGCCATGCTAGAAATTCAAACCCAATCTATCGATGCCATCGATGAATTGGTAAAATCCTCTGAGTTTATGAGCAAAATGCTTAAGGGTATGAATCCAACAGCATTGATGGATATGAGAAAATTTCATCCTGCGGCTTGGGAGGCTTTTGAAGAACACCAAAAAGGCTTTTTTATGAAAATAGTGCAAGCTAATCTGAAACGAGGCATCGAACAAGGGTTATACAGGTCCAATATTGATATGCAAATTGTTTCACTCAAGCGCATGTATGAGGTTGAAATGTGCATGTCGCCTGAAAGATTTCCGATTACACAGTTTAATATTGATTATGTGCAGGTGCAGGTGATGGACTTGTTTATGCATGGAATAGCCACCTTAAAAGGTCACAAACTGATTAATAAATACAAAAAAATAAAAGAAGATGAATAAAACAAAATTAAGTACAAAGTACAAAGTACTACAACCAATAGCGCTTCTCGTTATTGTATTCAGCTTGCATTTGGCAACGAATAATGCCAATGCTCAACAGCCATTTAGCCTGCAACAGGCGCTCGACTACGCCTATGCACATTCGTCCAAAATTCAGAATGCTGTATTAGACGAAAAGATAACCGATGAGAAAATTAAGGTGGTAAAAGGGGCCGGCTTGCCGCAAGTAAAGGCCAGTGCCGACTTTAAGTATTTCCCTTATGTTCCAACCAACGTAATTCCAAACTTTATAGCACCAAGCGTAGCTAGTGTTTTAAACGGTGTAGATTTAGGCCAGGTAGCACAAGGCAAACCCCGTTTGTTTTTCCCAAATGATCAGGCAGCAGCAGCAGCAGCCAATATTGATAATTACCCTCTTATTGCAGCATCATTCGGAACCAAGTACAGCACCTCGGCCGGTGTAAATGCTTCATGGTTGGTTGCAGATGCCAGTTACTTTCTAGCTCTAAAAGCACAAAAAGAAGTGACCAACTTAATGAAGTATAGCACTCAACGGTCTAAGATTGACGTGGCAGAAGCGGTATCAAAAGCATATTACACTGCAGTGATTAGCGATAAGAGAGCGGCTTTACTTGCAGCTAATATCGACAGACTAGACCATTTGCTAGCTGAAACAAAAGAATATAATAAGCAAGGGTTTGTTGAGAAAATAGATGTTGACCGCTTACAACTTACTTACAATAATTTAAAAACTGAATACGACAAAATTAAAGAATTGGTAGAGCTCAGTAAATCAGTATTAAAGTTTCAGATGAGTTACCCAATTGAGAATGCAATTGTGTTAAGTGACTCTATTACCGATAATAGTGAGCCTCCAATGGCGCTTGATGCCACTTTTAATCCTGAATCAAGGCTTGAAATTCAGCAGCTTTCAAAACTAATTGAACTCAGCCGCTTACAACTAAAAGCCAGAGAGTGGGCATGGATACCAAACTTGGTTGCTATTGGCAGCTTGAGTGGCAATCATGCCGCCAACAAACTCGACTTTTTTTACAACCCAGCCTACAGCAACTATGGAGCAAAGTACTACCCAACCGGATTGGTTGGCGTGAGTATAGGTGCCACCCTATTTGATGGTTTGCAGAATAAGCATGAAAAAAACCAGCTAAAACTAAAAATCAAACAAAATGAGAATGATGTTTTGAATTTGAAAAATGCATTGCAACTTGAAACTTCGAACTCGAAAATTGTATTACGTAATGCCACATTAAGTATCGCTTCTCAAAAATCGAATGTGCAACTAGCCGAAGAAGTGGTCCGAGTTACTAAAATAAAATATCAGCAAGGAGTAGGAAGTAATTTGGAGATATTAAATGCAGAAACCTCTCTGAAAGAAGCACAAACAAACTATCTGGCAGCCTTATATGATGCATACATAGCCAAGGTAAATTATGAAAAAGCCATAGGCACACTTGTAAAATAACTTTTAACCACAATCACTTATTAAAACATTTAAAAATAAATAATACCATGAAAAAAATTCTTTATTTACTAGCAACAGGCATTGTACTAGCATCATGTGGCAATAATAAAGCCGGTGATAAAAAAGCACAATTGGCCAACCTTAAAAAACAGCAAACTGAAATTGCCGCACAAATTAAAACTTTAGAAACCGAAATTGGTGGCGATGCCGTTGATCAGTCTCCAGTTAAACTTGTCGGTTTAGTAACAGTGGCTCCGTCAGGATTCAATCACTATATCGAAACACAAGGTACCGTTGACGCTGACGACAATGTATTGGTTGCGCCTAAACAACCGGGATTTGCCATCAATGCCGTTAACGTAAAAGCAGGTGATTATGTATCGGCTGGACAAATCTTGGCTACGTCAGATGCATCCGCTTTGCAAAATCAATTGGCTGGATTGCAATCACAATTATCCTTGGCCACTACTGCATTTGAGCGTCAACAAAACTTATGGAATCAAAAAATTGGAACCGAGTTTCAGTATTTGCAGACAAAAACACAAAAAGAAAGTTTAGAAAAAAATATTGCAGCATTGCAAGCACAAATTAATAACACCAGTATTGTTGCGCCATTCAATGGTGTTGTTGATGAAGTAAAAGTTAAAGTGGGTGAAATGGTTGCCATGGGATTTACAGGTATACGAGTGGTAAACATGAGCAAATTAAAAATCAAATCGAAGCTGGCTGATACGTATATCAATAAAGTAAAACGAGGCAATAAAGTACTAGTTCAAATTCCTGATTTGAATAAGGAAATTGAAGCCACCATTTCCTACGCTGGTTCAGTTGTGGATCCTATAAGCCGCACTTTTAATGTCGAAGTACAACTCAATAACGCTGGTTTAAAACCAAACATGGTTACCAACATGAAGATTAATGATGAAATTATTAATAATGTAATTGTAGTAAGTGAGAACATATTACAATCTAGTGAAGAAGGAAAATTCTTAATGATTGCTAAAAGAAACGGATCCAAAATAACAG
>DAIMNW010000124.1:0-7251 GCA_036719905.1 Chitinophagales bacterium | reverse complement strand
AATGTGAGCGGCTAATAGAATTAAATAGAATCAATTTTTAACTCAAACCATTTAACCAAGTAGATGAATTACCAAAAAATCAACACGTACAGCGGCTGGCTGATAGGCCTGGCTGCCACTTTAGTTTATGCGCTTACCATGGAGCCCACCGTTAGTTTTTGGGATTGTGGTGAGTTTATTCCCGGGGCATTAAAAATGCAGGTGGTTCACCCACCGGGCGCTCCGCTGTTTTTGTTTGTGGCTAAAGTGTTTACGCTGTTTGCCTTTGGCGACCTGACTAAGGTGGCTATGATGGTGAATTTTTCATCGGCGCTGGCATCGGGTATGGCTATGATGTTCTTGTTTTGGAGTATTACTAATTTATCGAAAAAAATATTGATTAAAACGGAAGAGGATAACACAGCCGGTAATATTATTGCCATTATGGGGGCCGGTGCTGTGGGTGCTATGGCTGCTTGTTTTGCCGATGGTATTTGGTTTTCGGCAGTGGAGGGTGAGGTTTATTCTATGTCGCTGTTTTTCACGTCGATTGTTTTTTGGGCTATATTAAAATGGGAAAATGCAGCGCATGAAAAGAATGCCGACCGTTGGCTGGTTTTGATTGCTTTCCTGATGGGCTTGTCGACCGGGGTTCACTTGCTGAATTTATTGACTATTCCGGCATTGGCTTATGTGTACTACTTTAAGCGTTATGCGGTGAACTTAAAAGGTATTATTTACACCTTTTTAGTTAGCTGTGGTATTTTAGCTTTTGTGCAGTTTGGGGTTATTCAACAGATTCCGGCTATTGCGGCCTTCTTTGATAGAATGTTTGTGAACAGCTTTGGATTGCCATTTAACAGTGGTGTTATTTTCTTCTTGCTGTTGTTAGTAGGCGGTGGTGTTTGGGGCTTACTGTACACTCACAAAAAGAATCAGGTGGTTATTAATACTGCTATCCTGTGCACCTTGATGATTATTATTGGTTATTCATCGGTATTGATGGTGCCTATTCGTTCGTTGGCCAATCCGCCAATTGATATGAACGACCCACAAGATCCTTACACCTTGTTGAGTTATTTGAATCGTGATCAGTATGGCGACCGTCCGCTGTTCAAAGGGCCTGTGTTTACAGCTCAGCCGTATGATTTGGAAAAAGGAGAAACTCGTTGGTTTAAGAATGAAGCAACCGGCAAATACGAAGAGAATGGTTACAAGCCAATTTATAAATACCAAGAGGAAGATCAAATGATTTTTCCACGGGTATATGATTCGCAGGATCCACAGCACGTGCGTTTTTACAAGAGTTACTTAGGATTAGAAGATGGCGAAAAACCAACTTTTGGCGACAACCTATCTTTCTTTTTCCGCTATCAGGTGAACTACATGTATATGCGCTATTTCTTCTGGAATTTTGTAGGCCGACAGAATGATATTCAGGGCATTAATCCTAACGACCGTGATGGCAACTGGATTACAGGTATATCGTTTATTGATGATATTATTGTTGGTAAGCAGGATAAATTGCCTACCATTTACAAAACCAACAAAGGGCGCAATGTGTATTTTATGTTGCCTTTGATACTGGGCTTACTGGGTTTATTTTATCATTATAAAAAGAATCAACACGATTGGATAGTGGTAGGCTTGCTGTTCTTCTTTACGGGCTTTGCTATCTTATTGTACCTGAACCAAACACCTATACAGCCACGTGAACGTGACTATTCGTATGCCGGTTCGTTTTATGCTTTCTGTATCTGGATAGGTATAGGGGTACTGTATGTGTATGATTTTCTGCGTAGAAAACTTAACCCTACCACCGGTGCCTTGATTGCGTTTATAGGCTGCTTTATTGCGGTGCCTGCCTTGATGGGTCAGCAAAACTGGGACGATCATGATCGTAGCACTCGTTATACGGCTCGTGATTTTGCCATCAATTATCTGGAAAGTTGTGCACCTAATGCCATTCTATTTACGCAAGGCGATAATGACACTTACCCACTGTGGTATGCTCAGGAAGCAGAAGGTATTCGTCCGGATATTCGTATTATCAATTTGAGTTTATTGGGTGTTGATTGGTATATTGATCAATTGCGCCATAAGAATAACAATGCCGATGCTGTGCCGCTTACGGTGGCTAGCGAAAAGTATCGTGGTTCGCGTAGAGATTATTTACGATTGTATGACAAGAAGTTTCCACAGAATCAATTCTATAAGCTGAACGACCTTATATCGTTTATGTTTAGCGACGATCCGGGTGCTCAACTGCCAATGAACAATGGTGAGAACATGAACTTTTTACCGGCTCAAAATGCCATTATTCCTGTAGATAGAAATAATGTGCTAGCCAACGGAACGGCTAGTGCCAATGATAGCATTCCTTCGGAAATTCGCTTTAAGATTAAAGGAAGCACCTTGTTGAAAAACGACATGTTTGTATTGGATATAATCAATGCCAATCAATGGAAGCGCCCTATCTACTTTGCCGTATCGGTATCGCCCGATTCGTATCAGGGATTGGATAATTACCTGCAATTGGAAGGTTTAACGCTGCGCCTCACTCCTTTCTATCATGCAGCTGGTCAGCAAACCGGTCATGTAAATTCGGGCTTGATGTATAATAATGTGATGAACAAATACCGTTGGGGTGGCATTGATAAGAACAATGTGTATCTGGATGAGAATATTTTGCGTATGGCCAATAACCTGCAAAACAATTTTGCCCGATTGGCTGATCAATTAGTGATGGAGGGAAAGAAAGACAGCGCTAAAGCCGTTCTTTTGAAATGCTTACAGGTAATGCCTGAAACGGAAGTTCCTTATGGTATCTACACCATTTCGGTAGCTGATAACTTGTATAAAGTGGGCGAAAAGGAAAAAGCAGCCAAGATTGTGAACTCTATAGTGAAGAGTAATAAGGAAGAGTTGGATTACTATTTGGCTATGCCAGATTCGAAACGACCAGCTTACAGCCGCGATGTGCAGGAGAATATGGCAGTGATACAGGAAATGGTACGCATTACGCAAGCCGGTGGCGATAGCACATTGAACAAAACCTTAAACACCGAATTCAATAAACTGCAACCCATATTCCAGCAGTATATGCAATCGGTACAGTAAGTTATTCATTAAACCAATTTGTGAAAAGCCTCAACATTTGTTGGGGCTTTTTTCATGCATGAATAGTATTTTCCAAATCCCTTTTTTCTCAATTATATTTGCGCTGCTATGAGCAAAAAGCAAAAGTTGAAACAGTCGGCACCTCAGGTGGTTAGCCAACCGACTGACGAAGTAAAAGAAATCTCGTTTTTGGAGCGCTATCAGGTAGCCTTAATGGCATTGGTTTTAACTGCGGTTTGTTTTGTTTTTTATGGCAATACCTATTATAATGATTATTGCCTTGACGATTTGATGGTGATAAACGGTAATATGTTTACCAAGCAAGGCTTTGATGGCATCTACGATTTATTTACCAAGGATTTTCTTTATGGTTTTAGAGGTGGCGAAAGCCATGATTTTGCCAGCAGTAGGTGGCGACCTCTCAGCATGGTGAGCTTTGCCATTGAACAAGGTTTTTTTGGCGGCAACCCTCATATTAGCCACCTGATTAACATTCTTTTTTATGCGCTTACCGTTTTGCTCATCTTTTACTATTTGGGCAAGTACATTTTTAAAGATTATCGCCTTTCCTTTTTCATAGCCCTGCTGTTTGCCATTCACCCCATTCATACCGAGGTGGTGGCTAATATCAAAAGCCGCGACGAAATTTTTTGTTTCTTCTTTACCCTTATCACCTTGGTGAGCTATGCCCTTTATTTTGAAGGTAAAAAGATGGGCTGGTTGGTGGTTGCATTGTTCTCTTATTTTCTATCGTTGCTCTCCAAAGAAAACAGTATTACCTTCTTAGCTGCATTTCCGTTGCTTCTTTATTTTTTCACAGAACTGAAACCGAAACAAATAGCTACTCATACCGCCTGGTTGCTAGCCGTAGCCGTAGTTTTTTTGGTATTAAGAAATGCCGTGGCACCGTTTAGCCACAGCACGGGCAGCGAAGAAATATTGAACAATCCATTTCTGTATGCCGATGGTGGTGAACGCTGGGCAAGCATCATCTATTTGCTACTTTGGAATTTGAAATTACTCATACTCCCCTACCCTTTGAGCTACGATTATTCGTTCAATCAATTTCCATATAGAAACTTTGGCGATGGCATGGTATGGCTAAGTATTGGCATTTTTGCTGTCATGGGTTTATTTGCTCTCTGGCAATTGAAACGCAAGTCTATTTGGTCGTTCTGCATTTTATTTTTTCTAATCACTTTTAGCATTGGTTCTAATCTGGTAGTGGAAATTGGAACTCCACTGGCCGAACGGATATTATACATCCCATCGTTAGCTTTATGTATTGCTTTGGTTTTTTTGGCTAAGTGGGCACTTCATTTTATTAAAAACAAAAAAGCAAGTATGGTGGCTATTGCCTGCTGCATCTTGCCTCTCCTGATTCTATGTGCCAAAGTAACCATCAGTAGAAATAAGGATTGGAAAAATGATCAAACTTTAAATATTGCCGATAATCCAAAATGCCCGAATAGTGCCCGGCTGTGTAATGGCACGGGGGGCGCATACATTGTTCGTTCATCGGATACTTCCAACTCAGCCCGTGAACGCGATAGCTTACTAAAAAAGGCAATTGTGATTTTGAAGCATGGCTTGGATATACATCCAACCTACGATGACTGTGCGCTCAACGTGGGTGTGGCTTATAGTAGAATGAACCAGGTGGACAGTTGTGAATATTATTGGAATTTGGTTCGTAAACGAGCGCCATCGCACCCAAAGTTTAGAGAATATGATAAATATTTGAGTTCGGCCCTGCTTAATGAAGGATTAAAGTATGGCAATAAGAAAGAATACACTAAAGCAGTTGATTGCTTTGAACGTGCACTTACGTACGATGCCAATAATGCCAATATTCTTTACAATCTGGGTGGTTGCCTGTACACTTCCGGTCGTTATGCCGAGGCTGCAACAGCGTTGGAGAAATCGCTTTCTATTAATCCGAACAATGAACAAGCGAAACAAGGTTTAATGGCCAGTCGGGGTATGATGGGCCAACCCATGCAGCCATCGAAAGTAGGGACAGCCGTAATCAAATAATTAACCTTTATTACCAAACATTTCTTTTAAAGCGCTGGCATCGGCAGGTTTTAACTTACCGGCGTTAATCAATCGGGCTTCTCTTCTACGCTCTGCTCCAAAGTATAAGTCTTTTTCTTCTTGCGTTTCGGGTACTGCCTGTGCCACTTCAATCGGATTACCGTTTTCGTCCAGTGCCACAAAAGTATAGAAAGCTTCGTTGCACATCATGCGCTTTCCGTGACGTAAAGTTTGTGCATACACAATCAGGTGCACTTCAATACTGGTTCTAAAGGCACGACTTACTTTAGCTTCGATAGTGACCACACTTCCCAATTTAATTGGAAAATGGAACGACACATTATCAACCGAAGCCGTCACCACCTGGTTATTGGCATGTTTGGCCGCACTCAAAGCACTAGCTATATCCATCCAGTAGAGCAACCTACCGCCCATCAAATTGCCAAGCAAATTGCTGTCATTCGGAAGCACCAACTCGGTCATGATGGTTAATGATTCAGCACATTTTTTAGATTCCATAGCCTATTATTTTATTATTAACAAAGGTAACTCCAATAAGTAATCGTTTTATGAGTTTAATGTGGAAATTTGCTAACAACTTGTCATACTATGAATGCGATTAAATTGATTGTCACCTTTCTCTTGCTAAGCTTACTACTTATAACAAAAGCCCAGGCCCAGGAGAATTTGGATACATTAAAGGAAAACAAACACCTCCCTGACTTTCGGTATTACACATTAACGGATAGCTCCTTGTTTTCGCCTAACCTGTTGCCAAAAAACAAGCCTGTACTCATCATCTATTTCAATACAGAATGCGACCATTGCCAGGATGAAATAAAAAAACTCTGCGCCCGAATTGATGATTTTAAAAGCTCCACTATCATACTTGTATCCAGACAGCGAAGAACCCAACTTCAAGCCTTTGTAAAACAACATGAGCTGAACAATTATCCATTGCTGGTGCTCATGGATAGTGAAAACTTGTCTCATCAGTATTTTCAATTTAGCTATATACCCTGTGTAAGGCTATATAATAAGAAAAGGAAGTTGATTGAAGCCTGGAATGAAGAGGCTTCATTAAATTCAATCAAGTTTGCGCTGGATAATTTTTAAGTCCATTATAGAGTCTAACTCTTTACTTCAATCTTGGGTTTTGAGCTCCTTAGATGTGCTATAATTTCTCAGGAATAAAATGTAGGTTTGCTTGATTATGAAACGTTATAAAGTTTCGATTTTACATTAAAAATGAATGAATTTCAACAGACACTTTCCAAAAATATAGAGCTTTCGGGCGTTGGGCTGCATACAGGTTCACAAGTAAAAATGACCTTAAAACCGGCACCCGTCAATCACGGATTTAAATTCCAGCGCATAGATTTGGAAGGCATGCCTACCATAAATGCTGATGCCGATTTAGTTGTTGATGTAAGCCGTGGTACCACTTTAGAACAAAACGGAGCACGGGTGGCTACTGTTGAACATCTATTGGCTGCTCTTACAGGAATGGAATTAGACAATGTTCTGATTGAATTAAATAGCGCCGAAATTCCGATTATGGATGGCAGTGCTGCTCCCTTTATTGCAGCCATTGAAGAAGCTGGCGTAGAGGTACAAAATGCCAAAAGAGAATATTTTCATCTTAATAGCACCATTCATTTTTTCGATCCTGTTAAAAAAGTGGAAATGCTGGCTGTGCCTGCTGAAGAATACCAAATTTCAGTAATGGTTGATTACAACTCATTAGTCTTAGGTACTCAACATGCCACTTTGCATCATATCTCTGAGTTTAAAGACGAATTCGCAAGTAGTAGAACCTTTTGTTTTTTACACGAGCTAGAATACTTACTTGATAACAACCTGATTAAAGGAGGTGATTTGAATAATGCTATTGTAATCGTAGATCGCTTAGTTACTGAGGAAGAGTTAAGTCGATTAGCCAAACTATTTAATCGCCCAACAGTTTTTGTAGAAAAAGAAGGAATACTAAACAACGTAAATCTTCGCTATCAGAATGAACCGGCCCGTCATAAACTATTAGATGTGGTTGGGGATTTGAGTTTGGTAGGAACAAAGATTAAAGGTAAAATATTTGCCACTCGACCGGGCCATGCA
>DAIMNW010000013.1:0-24366 GCA_036719905.1 Chitinophagales bacterium | reverse complement strand
CAAAGAAATAGCATAACTCGGATTACATCTTTAACATAAATAAAATCCCGGAGTTGTTCACCATCTCTAAAGTCGGGGTTGTGCGATTTAAATAAGGTTACACTCCCATCATTTTGAATTTGATTAAAAGCATGCCAGATTACGCTGGCCATTCGGTGCTTGTGATATTCATTGGGCCCATAAACATTAAAAAATTTGAGGCCGTACCAGTTTGGCGGTCGATTGGTTTGTTGCAAAATCCATTTGTCTACTTCGTGTTTCGATGCTCCGTATGGATTTAAAGGGACCAGATCGGGAATAATATTTTCGTCATCGTCGTAGCCAAATTCACCATTGCCGTAGGTTGCCGCCGACGAAGCATAAATGAGAGGAACTCTGTTGTCGGAACAGTACTTCCAAATTTTCTTTGTGTACGAAATATTGAGCTTTTCAAATATTTCATAATCGAACAAGGTGGTATCGGTACGGGCACCAATATGGAAAATTATTTCGATAGGATTTTCATTCGATTTTAGCCAATCAAAAAGCTCATCGCGGTGAACTTTGGCTATGTATTGCCTGTTAGCAAGATTACCTGTTTTCTCAAAAGAAGAAAAATCATCAACGAGAATAAGGTCGCTACGCCCTGAATTGTTTAAAACATCAACAAGGCAACTGCCAATAAACCCTGCTGCTCCGGTTACAACTATCATGTTTTCGTTTTTATCCACCAACTATTAATTAGGTGTGAAGTTACAATAAATAAAAAAACCGCCACTTAGAAGCTGTGGCGGTTTTTTTATGATTTCCAATGAAATTATTTGGTAATACTCACTTTTTGGTTGAGTACCCTACTTGAATTTTTAATTTCTAGTACATAATTGCCTGTGGCTAAGCCATTTAAATTCATACTAAAGTTGTTTTCGCCAGCCTGAGTTAAAACTGTTTGCGTTTTAACTTTTTGTCCTAGTTCATTAATGAGGGACATTTCATTTCGTCCGGCAAAAGAAGAAGTAAGACGAATGTGAAGCAAATCGTTAGCCGGATTAGGGAATAGCTGAAGTTGATTTGTCTCCTTATTTTCTTCAATGCCAGATGGACTTACGGTTACGGTTACAGTATAAACTGAGGTGGAATTATCTACTGCGGTAACGGTATACTGCACAGGATTTGTAAAATCTTGGGTAGAGACTGCAGGAGGGTTGATAGATTGGCCGCTATAAGTGGCGGTAGCACTTAGTGCGGTTATGTTGGTTCCAGCCGGTAAACCGCTCACCGAAACTGTTTTGGCCGATTGATTAACTAAGCCAAAATAGTCAACCGAATTGGCTGTTACCTTAAAGGTGAGTATATCTTTTGGATACGCAGTTTGGAAACCACAGATGTCTGACAAATTTCTTGGAAGAATTTTCCAATTACCAAAATCATATTTTAGGATACCAGTAATATAACAAAGTACATCGCCATTCTGCAACGAATCCACATTAAATCCAAATTGAATATCGTTTGAATAATCGTCACATCGCAATCCCGGAGCCGGAAGGGTGCTAGGAGTAGAGGTGTAGATTGAAAATTCACCAAAATTAGAAGGCGGCGTAGTGATTCGATCCGGGTTGGTATCTACTACTGTTACATTTGTGAGCGAAATGAGAACGGCTTCAAATGGTTCTGCAAATGGTAATTTTTTAGCCATAATGGAATCTACATTTAAGTAGATAGAACCTACTGGTGCATATAACGGGTTGCCTGATGAAACAAGGTTATAAGTGATATTGCTCAAAGTGGTGGCACCTACTGTGCTCATATTATTGCTACCATTAATTTCATTAATCTTAGCTGCTGTAATATGTATTTGATCACCGCGATGCAATGATGATACTCCATTTAAGAAAATACCACGATAAGGGCCAGATCCATTTTGAATAGTTACATAACCTAAATCATTAGTAGCAGCTGAGGCCATTACAATGCCAGTAACATCCATGGCAACGCTATCGCCTGCGTAAATACTCATTCCATTACTATAATGATTGCCCTGAATATCCTGGATGGAATTAATTCCACTATTTAGAGCTAAATAATATGAATTGGTAGCATTTTGGTTAGGGTAGTAGCTTACGTGGCCAAAGTTGTCAGTAGCCTTAATGTAATATTTAACCCAGGTACTGTCGGTTATGGTAGCAGGAATGTTGGCAGAATAAACAGGACCACCGCTCATGCTCACAGGTCCAACGAAGGTTGAATTTGATAAACCGAAGGCATAATAGAGTTCAACTGTGGAAACAAGGCTGTCGTCAGTAACGTTTGCAGTAATGGTTTCTATTTGGGAGGCAGTGGGGGCACTAATGCTTCGATGCACATTGCTAATTACAGGTGCAGCCCAAGTCACTGGGCCAATATCACTTAGCGTAAGCGGTGCTATGTAGTAATCCATTACACCCAAGGCATTTTGACTTTGAAAAAGTATACCACGTAAATAAGAGAGCATGGTGCCACTTGGAATGCTTGCAAAAGTGGTCGGCGTTTGACTAACTCCTGCTACCCCACCACAATACCAATCATAAGTACCATTATCGATTACACCGCTGATATTGTCTTTAATAGCAATGGTATTTCCTAATCCATCTTTTACCGACCATTTGAATGAGGAAGTAGTGGTGGAAGTATTGGTTACCTGTGCATTATTTAGTTGAATATAAACGCCTTCCCATTGTTCGCCAGATGGATATTGCGGTTCATTAATAGAAGTGGCTGTATTTAGCATCATTAAACTATCAATAGCCACCACAGGCGGTGTAGGCACAGCGGCAACTGTTACAATGGTTGATGAAATGGGTAATAAGTTGATTTGAGTGTTATTGTAAAACGTTTTTACAATTCCTGTGCATTGAACTACATTCCCAACCGAAAAATTATTTATAAAATTTGTAGCGGCATCTAAGGCTTGAAGATTTGCCAAAGAATTTGTTCCGCCAATGGCAGCCGGTTCAATCATTACTTCAACACCACTCCACGGACCTCCTGTAATCTCTTCGAGCCAGGTACCTAATCGGTTAGGGTAGCCTGCACTACCGCTTTGCGCATAGTGACACGGGTCGAAAGTTACAACCCCTTGTATAGTAACTGTGTCGCCATCTTTGTAACTTAAATCAACGTTATTTTGCAAGTCCGTTTGATTAATGTGCTGAATGGTAGTAATTGGCGTGATTTGTGAGAAGGCTTGCAATAGGCAAACCGAGAAACTAATGAAGAGTAAAATTTTTTTCATGAGAAAATTTGGGTGATGAGAAAATTGGTTTGTAAATAAAAATTTGCGGATTCAAATGTATTATAATAAGCCGAAATAGCCTACGGTACAAGGTGAATAAATTATTAATTGACAGGCAGCAATTGCCTCAAAACCAGCCTCTTTTTCTGAAAATAAGCAGCATGATTAAGAAAATTATTCCCATCAATCCTAAGCATGTATAGTAACCATACGGATGATTGAGTTCGGGCATGTATTTGAAATTCATACCATAGATGCCTACAATAACAGTCAATGGAGCTAATAACGTGGTAACAATAGCCAACACTTTCATCACTTCATTCATTTTAATATTTACCTGGCTGAGGTAGAGATCTTGCAAATTGAGCAACATCTCTCTTTGATTTTCGGCCAGTTCGGTTGCTTGAGTTATGTGGTCATGCACATCCCTGAAATATTTTACAGTTGATTCTCTAATCAAATCATTTTCGTCTCGAATAATGCCTCCTACCAATTCACGTACCGGTGCAATTAACCGCTTCACCGCTATCATTTCCTTTCGCATCAGATTGATTTCGGCTAGTTGCCTTGCTTTAGCACTGTCCAATATTTCATCCTCCAATTGTTCTATTTTAAGTGAAATCTTTTCCAGCACAAAGAAGTAGTGGTCAACAATTACATCGAGCAATGAATAACACAGATAATCGGCACCCGTCTGCCTAACTTTAGTATTTGGATGCTTTAGACGCTCACGTAGTGAACCAAAAACATCTTTTTGAGCTTCCTGTTGAAAGGACAAAACGAAATTTTTGCCAAGCACAATGCTAATTTGCTCCTGATCTATATTCGCAGTTTCTTCGTTGTAAGAAATCATATTTAAAACACAACACATTCTTCCGTTTATCACGTCCATCTTTGCCCGTTGACCCACCCTTAAAATATCTTCAACACTCAGGTAGTGGATGTCAAAGGCAGCAGCAATTTTTTCTACGGTTTGTTTATCTAATCCGTCAATATTGATCCAGGATACGCTTTCTTTATCCTTAAATGCAAAACAGTTCCCAACTGCTAGGTTATCCTGCTGTATAAATGAATCAGCAGTATAATCAATAATGGATATTTTCACCGGTACTGAGGTGTCGGCAATTACTACACCTGGATTAAAGCTTACTGATTTGCCGCCCTTCGGTTTTGGGTTTTTTTGACGTCGTTTGCTTGCCATTATATTTTTTGAGCGGTTAATTTGAAAAATGAGATAGTAAACGATTATGTTCCTTATTCAGTAATATTAAAAGTAAAAAATTCCACCCGTTTCGTGCTATGAAAGTTATACTCAAAATTTTTAATAACCTGCGTATTGTGTTGATTTTTAAATGGTAATAAAACTTGATTTTTTAAATTCTTAAGACGTTCTTTGTAAAAAACCTAAGTAAATCACAATCTGAAAACCACTCAAATCATTCATGGAAAAGGTAAGAACCATAGTTGTTGACGATGACTCAATGGCCGTCAACATGCTATCTGACATTTTGAATGAGATAGATGCTATTGAGATAGTTACCGTTTGTCATTCGGCATCGGAAGCCATAAAAGTAATCCGACAAGAAGAGCCGGATTTAATCTTTCTAGACATTGTAATGCCTAAAATGGATGGATTTCAACTCTTGCAAGAATTGGATCCAGTTGATTTCGAAGTCATATTTACTACAAGTCACGATGATTATGCTGTAAAGGCATTTGAAGTAAATGCCATTGACTATCTTGTCAAACCGCTCGATCATAAGTCGGTTAGAAAGTCAATTCTAAAGGTGCTTCATCGCCGTTCCGGTAAGTTGCAAATGAGGCGAATGGAAGCTATGCTTAATCAGGTAATAAATCAGAATGGCAATCGTCAATCGGATGAGCAACAAAAAATTGCGCTGAATACAGGTGATGGAATTCGTTTTTTCAAATATGCAGACATTATTCGCTGCCGTGCTGAAGGCAATTACGCCCATGTTTACTTTACCAATGGCGAAAGCCTGCTTCTTACCAAAACTTTAAAAGAGTTGGAAGAAATGTTTACACATAGCTCTTTTTTTAGAATTCATAGCAGTCACCTGATTAATATTAATCACATTTCCAAGTATATGAAAAGTGATGGGGGGTATGTGGTTATGGCTGATTCTGAGACCATTACCTTAGCCCGAAATCGAAAAGAAGAGTTTCTGAAACTGTTCCCAATTCTAAAATAATAGTTCATTATTTAAGAGACTAAAAATTTGAAAAGCAGTCGAGGATTGAATTGAGCTCAAACTTTATTAGATTTGTAAAGCTAATCAAGTTCTTAAATTCTTCCCTTCAGGCGGCCATAGTATTTGGTGTATGCTATGTCATTTTACTTTTCCCCGTAAGATGTTAGTCGCCTGTAAGGGATTTTTTCTTGGGAAAATGATAACAAGAGGTATTTGCCAATGTTCTACCGCGGATTAAATTGCCCCCTTTCAAAATAGTTCTTGATTGCAAGGGCAATATCGTAATCAGTTGATGATTTCATCCACTCCCCTGTTATGGGTAAAGAATCAATAAATGGGCTTAAATTCTTCTCCTCCAAATCAATTACTTCATATTGCATCAATACACGAGTAATATCCTTCAGAATTCGTTTACGTTCATCGTCAAATTCAAGCAAGGCTACTTCGCGTTTACTCCGTTCTTTCTTACTGAACATTTCGTATAAGAAAGTTATAGGACTTTGAATAGGAGCTAGCCCCTTGTCCCAATTTTTGTAGGTATCAGTTTCCTTTATTCCTAATTTTTCAATGTCTTGCCGGATCTCCGAAGGGGTTTTGGTAGCAGTAATAACCGAAGTTGTCATAACCGTGCTTAGCTCCAAAAGCTTTATATCTCTTGGTCCGGAGGCAAAGTAACCTACAGGAACTTTAGTCATTGAGTAATTGTGTGCAGTAAAAAGTAAGGTATCATTTAGAGGGGCTAAAAAATCCATAACTCCGTTATTCAGATTAAAAAATGCAGTCCCCGTACTTTTTATAGAAATAATACTGATTGCGATGGGCCGACCCGACGAATCGATAATATTTCCTTTGATTGGAATGGTTTGACTATAGCTAAGTAGGCAGCATAAACTCAGCGAAAGAAATAGAATTGATATTCGAACATTCATTGCTATGCAAGAACGCAATTTAAAGCCAAAAAATTGCCTTACGATTTAAAAATTACAAATGCAAAAAATAGCCAATTAACAAGCAGTAAACTACTTGATAAAGTAGCGGTAGATATCATTGCCATTAGCAAATATCATCAGAAAGAAAAGGAACGCCATGCCGGCATATTGAGCATACTCGAGCACCATATCGTTTGGTTTTCTTTTGGTTATCATTTCCCAAAGGCAAAATACCACGTGCCCACCATCCAAAGCAGGTATGGGAAGTATATTCATAACTGCTAAAACTAACGATAGAATGGCTGTAAGGTTCCAGAAAGATTCCCAATCCCAAACAGGGGAGAACATATCACCAATGCTTAAAAAACCGCCAACACTTTCGCTGGCTTTCATTTCACTTTTTCCAAAAATAGATTTTACAATCTGATTTAAGCCTTGTGCATACTTAGAAAGCACTTCAATCGATTTACGAGCTCCTGCCGGATAGCAGGTAAGCAGGCTGTATTCAGTTTTCTTTACCGTAAAAAATTTATCCAGTTCACCACGAGGCATCACACCAAGCAATCCGCTCTCAGGTATGGCCACGGCTAGTTTCATATCTTGACCATTTCGTTTTAAATCAATTTGAACCGTTTGATTTTTATAATTCTTCAGCAGTTTTTTAAATTCTTGAAAGTAGGGTGCCGAAACATCATTAATGCCTAAGAGTTGATCGCCTTTCATAATTCCGCTCTTTTCAGCTACCGAACCAGGTCCAAATTTTTCAATGATGAAAGGAATTCTAGGTGAGATGAATCCTCCCATTTTGTTGTCAATCAGTTTTCTTACAAATCCTTTTGGAATTTGAATATCAACCAGTTGGCCAGCCCTCGATACTTGGATGGACGTGGCTTCTTCGAGAATAATTGTAGGAGCAATTTTGCCAAAATCTTCAACTGGTTTATGCGCCACACTCATTACCACATCGCCATTCACTAATCCCAGTTGAGTAGCCAAACTGTCGCAAGCTATACCATAAGTGGCATTAGCTGTTGGCAAGTACTTTTCACCCCAGGTGAATAGAATCATACTGTAAAGAAAAACGCCTAAAAGTAGATTAACCACTACTCCGCCAATCATGATAATAAGACGCTGCCAAGCTGGTTTTGATCTAAATTCCCAAGGTTGCGGCGGTTGAGCAAGGGTTTCTTTATCCATACTCTCGTCAACCATGCCATTAATTTGCACATAGCCTCCCAATGGAAACCAACCTAAACCGTACTCTGTATCGCCAATTTTTTTCTTAAAAATGGCAAACTTGGCAATATTAGGAAGGGGAAACAAAAAATCGAAAAAGAGATAGAACTTATCTACTCGTGTTTTAAACCATTTGGCTGGTAAAAAATGCCCCAGTTCGTGAAGGGTAACTAATATAGAAAGGGAAAGGATTAGTTGTGCCGCTTTAATTAAAATTTCCATTCGTTGTATTTCGTGAGACTGGTGCCAATTATATTGAGGCTCAAAGGTAGGCTAAAAAATGCGAAAAAGGGTACGTCATTTTGCTTATAGCTTAAAAAAAACAACCCCCTGAAATTGAAAGATTCAGAGGGCTATTTAATTTTCACCAAAGAAAAATGCGATTGATTTTTTTTAGTTTACAGAAATTGTTCTGGTAATGCTTTTCGCCTTTTTAGTGCTAACTAATTCAATTTTCAGTACTCCATTCTCGTAGTTGGCTTTTACATTTTCTGCATCAACATCTTCCGGCAGGGTGAACGAACGCTCAAACGATTGAAAGCTAAACTCCTTACGGGTAAACTTTTCGTTTTGAGTTTGTTTTTCATCTTCTTTTTTAGCGCTTACATGCAGCAAATCGTTCTCAACTTTGAGGCTAAAGTTTTCTTTGGCAAAACCAGGGGCTGCCAATTCAATGTGATAGCCATGATCATTTTCCTTGATATTTACCATTGGGCTTTTGATTGAGGCATCAAATTGGTTGGTTAAACCTTGTGGCCAAAAATTTTCCAACAAGTCAAATGGTGAATTCAAATGGCGTGGGTGAAGAATTAAATTTTTCATGTTATTTAGTTTTGTTTTTTTAAGTTTATAAATAATTACACGTTGCATGCAGCAGATTGTATTCCATCCACATAAAACTGCCACTATGGCTGTTTTCGAGTCTTCTCGGCTGTCAGAATTTCAAATAATTGAAATTCAAAACGCCAATATTTCAGTAAACATTAAGCATGCAGCAACTACTAAGTGCTGATATAATCATTGGAGCCAATGATGCAATTACAAATCAGGTTGATATCGCACAAAAATATAGATGTACAGCACTCTGGAATAACGCATTAAAAGTGGAAAGGTGCAGGCAATAGTAAGAATATCTACCAGCATAAACATACCAACATGCCAAAGCTCGGTAATATTAACTAGTTGATAATAAACGGCAAAAACAAAACCAGAGAGAAGAACTGCCAGAGCATAACTAATGAAAGAAGCCCCCCAGTAAAATCCGGGCTCGAGAGAGGTTGCTTGACCACATACCGGACAATTATCGGGCATTCGATTAGTGTTAGCAGGGTGGGTGTATGGATTTTTATCCATGAACAAATCCCCTTTACGGCAACGAGGGCACTTCATCAATCCGATGGCAATTAAAATATTTTTAGACATGAAATTTCGAGTTTAAATGGCAGCTGAAGTTCTTTTTAACTCTTTCTCCAGAGTTTCTTTCTGGTGATCGAGGGCTGCTTTTACAAATCGAACAAATAGCGGATGTGGATTTTCTACTGTGCTGGTGAGTTCAGGGTGAAACTGAACGCCTAAGAAAAATTTGTGTGATGGAAGTTCAATTATTTCAACCAGATTTTTTCCTGGATTTATACCACTGAAAATCATTCCGGCTTTTTTGAAATCGTCCATAAATTGATTGTTAAACTCGTATCGATGACGATGACGTTCTCGAATGACAGAGGCTCCGTAGGCGTCGCCGGCCAAGGTACCATCGGTTAATTGGCAATCGTATGCTCCTAAGCGCATGGTGCCTCCTTTTCGGGTAATGTTCTTTTGGTCGGCCATAAAGTCGATCACCGGATGAGTGGTGGTTTCGCTAACCTCCGTGGTGTGGGCATCGGGCCATTTCAATACATTCCTAGCAAATTCAATAACGGCGCATTGCATACCGAAACAGATACCAAAGAAGGGAATATTGTTTTCACGTATATAACGGATAGACTCTATTTTGCCTTCAATACCGCGGCCGCCAAAACCTGGGGCAACTAAAATACCATGAAGCCCGTCAAATTTCTCAGCTGCATTTTCAGCTGTTAAATATTCGGAATGAATGCTTTCCAAAATCACCTTGCACTCGTTGGCTACTCCGGCATGGATGAAAGATTCGTGAATAGATTTGTAAGCATCCTGCAGCTCTACATATTTGCCCACCAATCCTATTCGAACCTCATTCTTTGGATTTTTTAATTTATTCAAAAAGCTAATCCAATTGGTCAAATTAGGTTCTTTATCCGATGGCAAACCTAACTTATCCAGTACCGTTTTGTCCAAATGCTCACGAAGCATTTCCATGGGGACATCATAAATGGTGTTTACATCTCGTGCTTCTATTACTGCCCCCACACTTACGTTGCAGAAGAGTGCTAATTTTCTTCTTAAGTCAATGTTCAACGACATCTCTGTGCGGCAAACCAAAATATCGGGCTGAATACCCACTTCTAATAAATCTTTTACGGAGTGCTGTGTAGGTTTGGTTTTTAATTCTTTGGCTGCTTTTAAATAAGGAACCAAAGTAAGATGAATCACCAAAGCATTATTTGACCCCAATTCCCATTTCATCTGACGAATACTTTCAATAAACGGCTGCGATTCAATATCACCAACGGTTCCGCCAATTTCAGTAATGATGATGTCGTAGTCGCCCGTCACACTCAATGCTTGAATGCGGCGCTTTATTTCATTGGTAATGTGCGGAATTACCTGTACGGTTTTTCCTAAATAAACACCTTCGCGTTCGTGGTTAATTACGGTTTGATAAATTTTACCGGTAGTAACGTTATTGGCTTGGGTAGTTGGAATATTGAGAAATCGCTCATAGTGCCCTAGGTCCAGGTCGGTTTCGGCACCGTCTTCGGTTACATAACATTCACCATGCTCATATGGATTCAATGTGCCGGGGTCAACATTGATATAGGGGTCAAATTTCTGGATGGTTACCTTATATCCACGGGCCTGTAGAAGCTTAGCTAAAGAGGCTGCAATAATCCCTTTTCCAAGTGAAGAGGATACTCCTCCCGTAACAAAAATATACTTTGTCATAACGGGTGGTAAAATTAGTAAGTATTATGAGAGTAGCTTGATGAAGCCCATGATTGTGGGCTAAATGTTGATAATTAGTAGCATCATCATCTCACTGTCTTTTCTGAATGATGAAAAGTAACTGGTACGTCACCATACAAAATCACGAAAACGTTTTTTACCGGCTACAAAGTGCTGCCACACAATGGAGCCACGGTAGTAACCGGCCGATTTACCTGAAACTATGGAGTGTTTTTGTTCAATTTTCCTTCGCTTTTTTAAATTGACGGGTAATGTTTTGAAAAAATAAAGATGAGAGCTGAAAACGGCTCGGGCTTCACCCCAATTGCTACGAACCATAAATCTGCCTATGGCTACCCAATCTAACAGCAAGCGAATGATTACTACCAGCCACAGTTTTCGCCGTGGCAGGTTTTTGAAAAGGGTGACTAGTGAATTTCTGAAGTTTAGCTTGGTTTTAAATGGATTGCTCTTTGGCAACATACCCCCCCCTACATGATAAACCGTGGCATGGGGGCAATAGAATATTTTGTAGCCGGCATTTTTCATACGCCAGCAAAGGTCAATTTCCTCCATATGAGCAAAATAATCGGCATCAAAACCTCCCATTTCATGGTAAACTTTTGAACGAACAAATAAGCAAGCCCCACTAGCCCAAAATATTTCAGCTACATCGTCATATTGTCTCTCATCAGTTTCTACACTTTCGAACACTCGCCCTCGGCAGAATGGGTAGCCTAAAATATCTATAAAGCCCCCGGCAGCGCCGGCATATTCAAATGTTTTTTTGTCTGCTTGCCAAATTAATTTGGGTTGGGCGGCGGCAATGGCGCTATCGGTTTCCATCAGCTGCACTACCGGACTTATCCAATTGCCAGTTACCTCCACATCACTATTTAGTAACACATAGTAATCGGCTTCAACCTCCTTCAGCACTGCATTATAGCCTCCGGCGAAGCCTAAATTGGTAGAATTTTCAATAATTCTAAAAGAAGGATAGTTGGATCTAAGAAACGCTATGCTACCATCTGTTGAAGCATTGTCGCCTACAATCAATTGCAAATTTGGATAGCTGGAAGAAGCTACACTTGGTAAAAATTTTTCGAGCCAATGTTTGCCATTCCAGTTAAGAATGACCACTGCCACCGATGGGAAATTTTTCATTAGTCATTCAAAAATAGGAAATAAAATGAAGCTTGCAGTGTTTTCATTTGCTATAAAAATTACAAAAGGAATGCTGTTATTTGTTCTTTAATTTGCCTTAGACCATACCTTCAATAGATAGATATATGAAAAAAATTTTAGTTGCTAATAGAGGGGAAATTGCTATCCGTGTTATGCGAACAGCCCGTGAAATGGGCATCAAAACGGTTGCCGTGTTTTCAGAAGCCGACCGAAATGCGCTGCATGTACAATATGCCGATGAGGCGGTTTGCATTGGCCCACCACCCAGCAGCCAATCCTATTTGCTGGGCCACAAAATTATTGAAGTAGCCAAAGCAACCGGTGCCGATGCTATACATCCCGGTTATGGATTTTTGAGTGAAAATGCAGTTTTTTCGCAGGCGGTTACCGATGCCGGACTCATTTTTATTGGCCCATCAGCCTTTTCCATAAACACTATGGGAAGCAAAATGGCCGCCAAAGAAACCGCCAAAAAGATGGATGTGCCTTTGGTGCCTGGTACTGAAAGCGCTGTAAAAAGTGATGAAGAAGCTCTGGCGGTGGTTAAAAAAATTGGAGTGCCTGTACTTATTAAAGCAAGCGCAGGTGGGGGAGGAAAAGGAATGAGGGCCGTTCACAAAGAATCGGAAGTATTGGAGCAATTACACATGGCCCGTAGCGAAGCTAAAAGTGCTTTTGGCGACGATGCCGTTATGATTGAAAAATATGTGACATCGCCCAGGCATATCGAAATCCAAATCTTATGTGATAATCATGGCAACGGGGTTTACCTGTTTGAACGCGAATGTAGCATTCAGCGCAGGCATCAAAAGCTGGTAGAAGAGGCGCCATCGGCTTGCTTAACACCCGAAATCAGAAAAAACATGGGCGAATGTGCCGTTCGTTTGGCTTTGGCTTGTCAATATTCAGGAGCCGGAACGGTTGAGTTTTTAGTAGATGATAAACTGAATTTTTATTTTCTGGAAATGAACACACGGCTTCAGGTGGAGCATCCGGTTACCGAAATTATTGCCGCATTGGATTTAGTGGCCGAGCAAATAAAAGTGGCTCGTGGCGAAAAACTGGCATTTACCCAACAAGATTTATCTATAAATGGCCATGCCATAGAATTACGAGTTTGCGCCGAAGACCCCATCAACAACTTTTTGCCTGATACCGGCACCCTGCACACGTATATAAAACCAAATGGCACCGGCGTAAGGGTAGATGACGCTTATGAAGCAGGCATGGCTATTCCAATCTATTATGATCCAATGATTGCCAAGCTAATAGTATGGGCTCCCACTCGACAAGAGGCCATGCAACGAATGGTAAGAGCTATAGATGAATATAAAATTAGTGGCATTCAAACCACCTTATCTTTCGGTAAATGGGTGATGCAACATCCACAATTTCAGGCAGGTAACATTACCACCCATTTTATTCAAGAATATTTTAAACCGGAAATGCTACAAGTAGCCGATGCAACCGAACAAAAACTGGCTGCTGCCTTAGCCGTGCATTTGCAAGGAAAAACTCAAGCACCTAAATCACAAAAATCAAGTGAGTTGGTTACTAACCATTCGAACTGGGGTGAGCGAATGAATTTAAGAGGATAATCGTTTAACAGAAAGCTTCCTTAATTGCAATCTAATATGAGCGGTGGTGTTTGAATGCTATTACTTTCATGTCCTGCTCGGTCTACAATTTTTATTTTGTAGTACATAGTGTCCATGGCTTTCATGGGCAAACATAAAGTATAGCCCACAGGCAAGGTAAGCGTAATTCTACCGCTTATTTGTTTCAACGAACCTTTACGTGGGATGAGCGGAATACGCCAGATTGAATCTGTTAATTGGTAGCCGGCCGTAGGGCGTACATCGGTTACAAATGTGTTTACTTTATCGGGGTCACCAAGGTCGCCATCACCATCGGTAAACGAGAAATGAATCACCAGCGAATCGGCAAACTGTTTCAAATGTGTTTTGCTTACACTATCCATGGTAAGCACCGGCTCAATGGGAAAAGTAGGCGCCTTTACACAACGCTGCATCACAAACAGCGCTAAAATCAAACATAAAACCAATACAATATTTTTCATAACCGATTGATATAACGCTAAGATAGATTGATTTAATATTTAATTGAAAACAATTTTGTTGTTGCACATTCATTTGCTAAACGATGAACTACTTATTTGTACATTTGCGCTTTCAACAATCAAAAAACAACAACTTTCATGTCAATTCTTAATTTCCTTTTAATGAGCCAACCCGGTGGCGCTTCGGCCAATAGCAATAGCGGTTGGATTCAGCTTGCTTTTTTCGGCGGTCTATTCGCTGTGATGTATTTTTTTATGATTCGTCCTCAAACTAAAAAAGCTAACGACCAGAAAAAATTTAGCACCTCTCTGCAAAAAGGGGATAAACTAGTAACCATGAGCGGCATTCACGGTAAAATCACCAAGGTAAACGATACCACTTTTGATTTGGAGATAGCCCCTAACACCAATATTACTATTGAAAAATCGGTGGTAAGTATGGAAGTTACCAAGTCCTATTATCCGGCTAAGTAACTACAAGGAAGTTTGCCTTAGCACCTTTATTTCTCTCAACTTTGTAAACACCCATCTGATTGAAACGAATAGGCATAACCGGGGGCATAGGAAGTGGCAAGAGCATTGTCAGTAGCTTATTTGCCATTATGGGTGTGCCTGTATACAATGCAGACGACCGTGCCAAGTGGCTCATGAATAATGAGCCTAAACTCAAGGCGCAACTTATCTTCACTTTTGGCACTGAATGCTACTTGCCGACAGGTGAGTTGAACAGACCGTTTCTTGCTTCGGTAGTTTTTAGCAGGCCCGAGCAATTGGAAAAACTAAATCAATTGGTTCATCCGGCCGTTTTTGACGATTTTGACAAATGGAGTGCCGCTCAGAAGGCGCCTTATATTTTGAAAGAAGCAGCGCTCATTTTTGAAACCATTCTTTATCAAAAATTAGATAAAATAATAGCTGTGTGCGCTCCTTTAGAATTACGAATAGAGCGTATACAACGTCGCGATGGCCTCAACCGTGAGCAAATTCTTCATAGAATGAAATCGCAAATGGACGAAGCTGAGAAGCTTCGCCGTGCCGATTTTATCATCTATAACGATGAAAAGCAAGCGGTTATACCACAAGTGATACAACTCCACAACCAATTACTAACGCTTTAGCTTATTTCACAAACTACTTTACTTAACAAGCCTGCAACATTTGATATACTTAGTCGTTATTAATTAAGTAAATTTGTATTGTCAATTAAAAACTCTTCGCCATGTTGCGTTTTATTTTCGAATTAGTTGCCTTCTATTTTCTCTATCGATTTGTTGTCGGTTTTGTAGTTCCCATGTTTTTTACTGTTCGACAAGTGCGACGCACTATGAAGAGCACCATGCCGCCGTCCGATTCCAGTTTTCAACCTAAAAAGGAAAGCCATAGCAGTGCAAAAAGCTCATCTGGTAGTGTAGGTGAGTATATTGATTTTGAAGAAATCAAATAGTACTGCACCCTCTTTCAGACTTATGGCCAAATAAATTCAGCTAGTTCTGCGGTTATTATTTTCAACAGCAAACTGTTTCATTGTTATTTAGTAGGGGTTTGATTGCATGTATTTTTTTCTATTTTGTTGATTCAAATAATTTGAAAAACGCAAAACTACATGGAGCCAACAAAGTCAAGCAATTTTACCTCTCAACTGCTCACCCTCATATCTGTTTTTTTCTTCTGGGGTTTTGTAGCAGCTAGCAACGATATATTGATTCCTGTGCTTAAGGACAAACTTCATCTGGAGCAATGGCAGGCGCAAATGGTTTCGTTCGCCTTCTACGTAGCCTACACGGTGGGCTCGTTGATTTATTATTTTTTATCCAAAATTCAAGGACGCGATATTCTCAATCATATGGGGTACAAAAATGGCATTGCGTTGGGCTTACTCATTTCTGCCAGTGGCACCTTGCTTTTTATTCCGGCTGCCAACACTTCTTCTTTTTTATTGATGATAAGTGGGTTGTTTATAGTTGGGCTAGGGTTTAGTTTACAGCAAACTGCTGCCAACCCCTTAGCAATTAATATTGGCGACCCTGCCAAAGGCTCCCAGCGTTTGAGCATGGCAGGCGGTATTAATAACATTGGTACCACTATTGGCCCCATTTTATTGAGCCTGGCCATTTTTGGCAGTGTAACGGCCGGTGGCAATGTAGCCGACTTGAGCGCCGTAAAAACACCTTACCTATTGTTGGGCCTGGCATTTATTATTGTGGCATTGGTATTTAAATTTTCATCTATCCCCAATCATATTACACAGGTAGAAGATGCGGTGACAAGCGCAGCCGGACAGGTAAACAGCAGTGCTTTAAAATATCCGCAGCTTTGGATGGGAATGATAGCCATTTTCCTTTACGTGGGGGTAGAGGTAGCCACGGGTTCTAATTTGGCTGAATTCATTAAGCAACACCTCGGTGTACCCACCGATAAGGCGGCGCCCTACGTCTCCTTGTTTTGGGCTAGCTTGATGATTGGCCGATGGAGCAGTGCAGTAGGCGCCATGGGCTTAAAAGGGCTGGCGCGACAAGTGCTTACCGTGGCTGCACCTTTTCTAGCGTTTGGTTTATTTCTGTTTGTTAATTATATCACCGGACACGAAATTGTCATCTTCTATCCTTATGTAGTATGCATTTTTGTGTTGATTGCTGCTGATTACCTGAGCAAAGGAAATCCGGCACGTCAACTTATTCTCTATTCCGGTTTGGGAATACTGGCTCTAATCTTGGGGATGTTGGGCGATGGTATAGTTAGCACCTTTGCCTTTATTTCTGTGGGATTATTTTGCTCCACCTTGTGGCCCTGCATTTTTACTTTGGCCATAAAAGGATTGGGAAAACACACCAACGAAGGCAGTGGCTTTTTAATTATGATGATAATGGGCGGTGGCTTTATCAGTTTGCTGCAGGGTTATTTAGCTGGCGGTGAGCGCTTGGGAATACAGTACTCGTATGCAGTTGGAGTTATGTGCTTTTTATATCTGGCCTTCTATGGTTGGAAATGCATGCAACTTTTACGTGAGCAAGGTATTACCATAGCCGATAATGTGGATTAATTTTTTAATTAAAATATACTTAGATGAACGAGGTAGTAGCCGGCATTGATATTGGCGGCACCAACATAGCCTTTGGGCTTGTTGACCAGCAGGGGAATATAGTAGCTCGTGACAGCACACCAACCAATTCCTATTCTACACCGGAACTGATGGCCGAGTCGGTGGCCTGGCAACTTGTAGAACTAGCCAACAAGCATCAAGCAGAAATTATCGGAGCTGGTATTGGCGCCCCGAACGGAAATTATTATAATGGAACTATAGAATTTGCTCCCAACCTTCCATGGACAGGTATTATTCCATTGGCTAAATTATTTATTGCTCAATTGCAGGTAGATTGTTTGGTAACCAACGATGCCAATGCAGCCGCCATTGGCGAAATGGTTTTTGGCGCTGCCCAAGGCATGAAAAATTTTGTGATGGTAACGCTAGGTACCGGGTTGGGGAGTGGTTTTGTGGTAAATGGTCAGTTGGTTTACGGGCACGATGGGTTTGCCGGCGAACTGGGCCATATTATAATCAGACGCGATGGGCGCACTTGCGGTTGTGGGCGAAAAGGCTGCCTCGAAACATATTGCAGTGCCACGGGCATTGTTCGTACAGTTTTCGAATGGCTAGAAATAGGACGGCAAAGTTCTTTGCAGAAACTACCCATTGAACAGCTCACAGCTCGAAAAATAGCGGAAGCTGCCGAGGCCGGCGATTCGCTGGCCATGGATGCATTTGAGTTTACCGGCAAAATATTGGGCGAAGCTTTAGCCGATGTGGTAGCACTCACCAGTCCTGAGGCTATAATTCTCTTTGGTGGATTGGCCAATGCCGGCTACTTTATTTTCAATCCTACACAGGCATCCATGGAGGAAAACATGCTTGTCATTTTTAAAAATAAAGTAAAGCTATTGCCATCGCAATTGCCCGAAAGCAATGCCGCGTTGCTGGGGGCTGCTTCGCTAATTTGGAATGGCTGATTTGGGGGGCTTAACTACTGCGCCATTTTACTGATTGCAATCAACGCCATTACTTGTTACCTTTATAGCAGTTATTGCGTTTATCATTTAACCAAACTAAGATTTATGAAATTAGATATTCTAGCCGTAGGTGTTCACCCCGATGATGTTGAACTGTCATGCAGTGGCGTATTGCTTCAGCAAATTTCGATGGGAAAAAAAGCCGGTATACTCGACCTTACCCGTGGGGAATTGGGCACACGTGGCACACCCGAAATTAGAATGAAAGAGGCCGAAGCCAGCCGAAAAATATTGGGTGTATCGGTACGCGACAATCTTGGTTTTAAAGACAGTTTCTTTACCATTGATATGGAGCATACTATCGAAATAGTGAAAATTATTCGTAAGTACCGCCCCGAAATATTACTGGCCAATGCCACCGAAGACCGCCATCCGGATCATGGAAGGGCCTCTACATTGGTTACTGAAGCGGCGTTTTACAGCGGATTAGCCAAAATTGAGACCCAACTCGGAGATGGAAAACCTCAGGAAGCCTGGCGCCCTAAACACATTTATCATTACATACAAGACAAATACATCAAACCTACTTTTGTGATTGATATTACTCCATTTATGGAAAAGAAAATGGAAAGTATTCGTGCTTTCTCTTCTCAGTTTTACAACCCGGATAGTACCGAACCCGAAACCTATATTTCCACCCCGGCATTTTTAGAAGGAGTATATGCCCGGGCTATGGGTATGGGAAAATTAATTAATACCAAATTTGGGGAAGGATTTACCTGCGACCGTTCTATTGGCCTTGCCGATATAAGCTCGGTTATTTAGTGTTTCCGAATACGCTTACCATTGTGTAAGGTTTCAGTTTGGCAACAAATTCCTCATGCTTAAATGGCTTGGTAATATAGTCGTTCATGCCAGCGGACAAGCAGTTTTCTAGTTCATGCTGATTAACACCGGCTGTGCAACCAATGATGGGGACATGTCGCTTGTCGTCAGGGAAACTATTTCGAATAGTTTTGGTAGCCTCAAGGCCATCCATCACCGGCATATTTACATCCATCAGTATAAAGTCAACCTTGTTTTCTTTAAAAATTTCTAGCGCCTCTGCACCGTTTTCGGCTTCCAAAATACCTACCTGAGGCATGTACCGCTCTATCACTCGTCGGCTAAGCAGCATGTTGGCCTTATTATCTTCTACCAGTAAAGCCGTAACGGGGCTGTCCGATTTTAATTCTTTTTTCTGCTGCCATCCTACTTCGGGTTCGCTATGCATGGAATCGCGAAGGCGCTGAATGGTAACTTGTTCAACCCCTTCTTCTTTTACCGTTACCACTTTATTTATGAGCTGCATAAGCTGGTCGGCCGATTTTTTAATAGCCGCCATATAGTTATGTTGTTCTTCATTCATGGGAGTTTTAACTAGTAATTCGCTAAAACCAATCAATGAATTGAGTGGTGTACGCATCTCATGGCTCATTACTTCCAAAAATTTTTGCTTGAGTTTAATGGATGTTTCTTGCTTCTCCAGTTCACGTTTGGCAGCATCCATATGATAGTCTAAATGAAGGTGCTGTTTACGGGTATCCATAGCTTCGGCCATCAACGCTTTCTGACATTCCAGTTGCTGTTTAATGTAAAAATTGGCTGCTTGCAGATTATTTTGTTTCTCGTAGATTTCGGCAAATTTGGCTGCTATCTCCATTTGCTTTTGCTTGCGATTGAGTGCTACGGCATATTGCAGAGCCAACTTAAGCTCGTCAATAGCATCCATCACTAGATGCGGCTGATTACTCATCCAAGAGCCATGAGCAAAATAATACTCAGGCACCAGGGCGTCATCTTTCAAACCAGAAACCAATTGGCGGCATAGGTTGTACATGACTTCTGCTTTCGAATTGTCGCCGGTTTTGGCATACAATTTTCCCTGCAGCAACTTGGCCCAAAAAGAATAGTGTTCGTTAGCATTACGGGAAGCTATGCTCTCTGCTTCATGAAAAAGGCTCAGTGCAAGTTCGGGTTCGTTTCTGTATGTATAAAGTTCGCCACCAGTGATATAAAGATTGGCTAAAAAATTAAAATGAACCGGGCTTATATCAGTCCTATTTTTATGCTTTTCATAAATTGCCTGTCCTTCAGCAATGTACTTAACCGGCTCATCGTACATACCCATTTGGATCATGCACGAAGCCATATTATTTATCTTGGTCAAACGGTTTAATTCATCGGTAGCATTTTTTGAATAGTCATAGGCCTGCTTGATGTACTGCAAGGCAATGTCATGAGCGCCAATATTATCGTAGAGAACACCAATATTGTTCAACGGTTGAGTACCCGTTAATCTGTCATTTATCTCCAGAAATAAATTGAGCGAAGTTTTATAATCGGCTAATGCCAACGTAAACTCTCCAATATTTTTGTTGCAAATGCCACGTCCGTTGTAAGCAGTAGCCAAGGTTTTTTTCTGCATCAGTTTTTCGGCGCACTGAATTACCTTGGTGTAAATTGGCAAAGCCGTTCTTGGATCAGCAATTTGAAAGTGAACCAATTGCACTAGCACTTTGTCTAATTCATCAGGCTTAACCTGTTGTTTTTCAAAGTGATTAATAAACGACTGAATAAGTGTGTTCTCTAACAAAATTGGTGTAGTTTGATGTAACAAATATAATCAATCCCATGCAGAACCACCCTCCATGCTGCCAACCAGTAGAAAATTTATTTTACCTCAATTCCCTTCTTCCCTAATAATTCTATGGGTGCACAATGCTTTTCTGCTATAGAGTTGGCTGCAAACACAAATTTTTTGTCGTACACCTTTTCATCAATATAGTAGCTTACCCAGTATTTATTCTCCAGCAAGAATACCTCTTCAACAATGCTTTCCACTGCATAATAAGAGTGGGGCTCCATGCGATCAAAAAAATGGCGCAGGGTAGATGTTTTTGTGGGCCAGGCATCTATTTCGCCAATGCCCGATGATTGGATTAACACATTTCGGATAGGCGTATTCAGATAATTGAGAATATAAATTTGCCACACCCCTTCTGCACCTTCAGCATCGGGTGCCACAGCTATGGATATGCCTTCGGCAACGTGTATCAGCTCGTTCAGCTTCATATTTAATTATTAATTTCTGCAATGATAAATAAATAATTTAATCCACATCGAAGCTAAGCCATCAACTGAACGAAAAGCTTGAAGAAATAATTACTTTTGCCACTCATTTTTTATAAATCAGAACTTCAAAAAAGTAAAAACAACTTTATGGCTAAAGGACCTGTTTCACAATACATTGAACATCACTACCGTCACTTTAATGCTGCCGCCTTAATGGATGCTGCTAAGGGGTACGAAAGCCATCTGCTCGAAGGTGGCAAAATGATGGTAACCCTTGCCGGAGCCATGAGCACGGCCGAGTTAGGGTTATCATTAGCCGAAATGATACGTCAGGATAAGATAGCCATCATCAGTTGTACAGGTGCCAATTTGGAAGAAGATGTGATGAATCTGGTAGCGCATTCACACTATAAACGAGTGCCTAACTATCGTGAGTTGAGCCCCAAAGAAGAGTGGGACTTGCTCGAAAATCATTACAACCGTGTAACAGATACTTGCATACCCGAAGAGGAAGCTTTTCGACGTTTGCAAAAACATATACATGCCATTTGGAAAGATGCCGAAGCCAAGGGCGAACGCTATTTTCCGCATGAGTATATGTACAAAATGCTGCTCAGTGGGGTGCTAGAGCAATACTACGAAATTGACCCCAAAAACAGTTGGATGCTGGCTGCCGCTCAAAAAAATATTCCTATAGTGGTACCCGGCTGGGAGGATAGCACCATGGGAAATATTTTTGCTTCCTATGTGATTAAGAATGAATTAAAAGCCTCCACCATGAAAAGTGGAATTGAATACATGGTTTGGTTGGCCGATTGGTACCGCCAAAATTCAAGTGGTAAAGGGGTAGGATTTTTTCAAATTGGCGGCGGAATAGCCGGCGATTTCCCAATCTGCGTTGTCCCAATGATGTATCAAGATTTAGAATGGCACGATGTTCCTTTTTGGAGTTATTTTTGTCAGATAAGTGATAGCACCACCTCGTATGGTTCCTACTCAGGCGCCGTACCCAACGAAAAAATTACCTGGGGCAAACTCGACATTACCACACCAAAGTTTATTGTAGAAAGCGACGCCACCATTGTAGCTCCTTTGATGTTTGCCTGGATATTGGGCTGGTAACTTTACCGTACACAAATTTTATATCTTCGGCATATGATAGCGCCCGAGAAGGTTCAGGAAATACTAAATGCCGCCAGAATAGAGGATGTAATTGGCGATTTTGTCAATTTGAAAAAACGGGGCATCAATTACATTGGCAACTGTCCTTTCCATCAGGAAAAAACACCCTCGTTTACAGTTTCGGCTGCCAAGGGCATTTACAAATGTTTCGGCTGTGGTAAAGCCGGCAATGTGACCAAGTTTTTAATGGATCACGAGCATTTCAGTTTTGCCGAATCGTTGGAGTGGCTAGGCAAGCGATATAATATTATTGTGGAGCAAGTGAAACTTTCGCCAGCTCAGCGACAGGAGGTAGAGGCACGTGAACGGCTTTTTGAAATCACCTCATTTGCTCAAAAATATTTTACCAATAATTTATGGAATCAGGAGGAGGGTAAAGCGGTTGGACTTAGCTACTTTAAAGAGCGCAATTT
The DNA here is from genome assembly GCA_036719905.1 of Chitinophagales bacterium. Classification (GTDB taxonomy): domain Bacteria; phylum Bacteroidota; class Bacteroidia; order Chitinophagales; family CAIODY01; genus DAIMNW01. The sequence goes on along the minus strand of DAIMNW010000013.1, from coordinate 1,681 downwards.
CAGGGATGATGTTATCCAAAAATTTATGCTAGGCTACTGCCTCGACCAAAACTCGGCCTTTACCGACCATGCCATAGCCAGCGGTTATCATGTGGATGATTTGAAAAAACTGGGACTTACCCGGCAGCAGCAAAATGGTGATTTTTTTAGAGGCCGGGTTATTTTTCCCATCATCAATCTTTCGGGCAAGGTGGCTGGATTTGGCGGCCGAACTTTGAAGAAGGATAAATCGGTTGCTAAGTATTTTAATTCACCTGAGAGCGATATTTACAATAAAAGTCAAATTGTGTACGGCATTTATCAGGCTCGTACGGCTATTAAAAAAAATGATTTTTGTTTTTTGGTAGAAGGCTATACCGATGTGATTTCGCTGCATCAAGGTGGCCTGGAAAATGTAGTGGCTAGTAGCGGAACCGCCCTTACACCCGACCAGGTGCGTTTAATCAGGCGCTATACCAACAATATAGTGTTGCTCTATGATGGCGATGCTGCCGGTATCAAAGCGGCTCAACGTGGATTGGAAATTATAATCGAAGAAGGCATGAATCTGAAGCTGGTGATATTGCCCGATGATGAAGACCCCGACAGTTTTATGCAAAAAAACGGGGCGGCTGCTTTCAACGATTTTGTACTTAAGAATGCCAAAGATTTCATTCGATTTCTGATGGGACAAATGATAGGTGAAAGTAAAGCCGATCCATTTCGAAAGGCTGCAGTTAGCCGCGAATTGATTGAATTGCTGGCAAAAATTCCTGACAGCTTTGTACGAACAGAGTACATTAAAGAATTTTGCTCTTTGATGCAATTGGCCGAGCAAATGGTTACCACCGAGGTTAACAAACTGGTACGGGCTAAACTGAAAAAGCAAACCGACCTATCGGACCATGAAGCCCAACTCATTCATCAGCAAGTGGCACCCCACCTCACTGAAGATTTGATTAAAACGCCTGCCACCGTATCCATTTCAACCGATGATCAGGAACGGCAGATTATAAAAATGCTTGTCGAATTTGGCGACAAGGAAATAGATGAAGCACACAAAACGGTGGCTGGTACTATAGCGCAGGAAGTGGAGCTTTCTAATTTCGACAATCCGATTTTTGCCCGAATTTTTAACGAATGTTTGGAAGCCCAACAGAGCAATACCTTGCTAACTAAAAATTATTTTGTGGCACATGCCGACGAAGAAATAGCCAAAGTAGCCACCGAACTGATGAGCTTTGCCTATGAGTTAAGCCCTAACTGGGAACTCAAGCATCAAATTCAGATTAAGCCACCGGAATTAAAAGTGGAAGACAATTTGCGTAGCAGTTTATACAATTTTAATCTACGAAAGCTGCTCAAAATGATAGAGGAGAATATGCAAGAGCTGAACAAAGAAACTGACGAAATGAAGATTGCCGAGAAACAGCATATTCACAAATTTCTTAGTGCTAAGCGAATGGACATGGGTAAAGCAGCTGGTATAGTGGTGCTAAAATAAACGGCTCAATTAACCGCTACCACCGACTTTTTTCTTTCACCAATTTGCTGACGCCACATGGCATAGTACAATCCCTTTTCGGCCAATAAATCTTCATGCTTGCCACTTTCCACTATTTGGCCGGCTTCCAAAACGTAAATTCTATCTGCATGCATAATGGTACTCAGTCGGTGAGCTATCAATATCGAAATAATGGAC
>DAIMNW010000299.1:0-1970 GCA_036719905.1 Chitinophagales bacterium | reverse complement strand
CCATTATAGTAATGGGTAAAGCTTCGCCCGATGATTACCTAGTGATGGTGTTGGGATTTTTGGCTGTAGTATTCGGAACACTGAACGTGGTGGGTGGCTTTGTGGTAACCGACCGAATGTTAGAACTTTTTAAAAAGAAAAAATAAATCTAATCGAGAAGTTAGGAAATGGTCAATGAAAATTGCCTGCTTAACTTTCTAATCTTCACAATTTATAATCTACTAATTCATAATAAAAAATGAACAATACCGTACTCTTAAACGTTTGTTATTTAATTGGCAGCCTGGGATTTATTATAGGACTAAAAATGTTGGCTAAACCTGAAACCGCCCGTAAAGGTAATTGGGTGGCTGCTGTTGGTATGGGCATAGCCATTTTCGGAACTATTTTCCTCTATGAATTTGATGGCGATGATGGGATGAAACACCACGTAAGCAATCTACTCTGGATATTTGGCGGAATGGTAATTGGCACCATACTAGGAACCGTATCGGCAAAAAAAGTACAGATGACTGCCATGCCGCAAATGGTTTCCATATTTAACGGAATGGGTGGCCTTTGTGCCGGCTTAATAGGCATAATCGAATTTCGTCATTTGATTCATGCTACCGAATTAGCTGGCGGTTCTTTGATGAGTGGACATGCCATTACCATTATTTTAGGCCTTATCATTGGCTCAGTATCATTTGCCGGTTCAGTAATTGCCTTCTTAAAATTAAATGGCAATCTGGGCGATTATAGTTTCAAAGGGCAAACCTTTTTCAATCTGTTTTTCCTTATTGCGGTATTTGCTGTTGCCTTCTTTATGATGAATGGCGATGTGGCTAATGCGCACATGATGATGTACGTATTGTTTGCCATGGCTTGTGTATATGGAATTTCATTCGTGATGCCAATTGGCGGTGCCGATATGCCTGTGGTAATCTCCTTACTTAACTCGTTTACAGGCGTTGCTGCGGCTTTTGGTGGATTCTTATACAACAACCAAGTAATGCTGACTGGAGGTATATTAGTGGGCGCAGCCGGTACATTGCTTACTGTACTTATGTGCAAAGCCATGAACCGTTCATTAATGAATGTAATCATTGGCTCTTTTGGCGGTGGTGGAGCCGCAGCAATAGGTGGTGAAAACGGGGGTACTATCAAAGAAATCACCGTGGGCGATTCAGCTATTAACATGAGCTATTCCAAGAAAGTAATTATTGTTCCGGGTTATGGATTGGCAGTTGCACAAGCCCAGCACACTTGTCATGAGTTGGAAAAGCAATTAGAAGAAAAAGGGGTTGAGGTAAAATATGCTATCCATCCTGTTGCCGGCCGTATGCCGGGCCACATGAACGTGTTGCTGGCCGAAGCCGATGTAAGCTATGACAAACTTTTGGAAATGGATGCTGCCAATGATGAATTTGCCACTACTGATGTGGTACTTATATTAGGTGCCAATGACGTGGTAACCCCTGCTGCCAAAACCAACCCTGCCTCTCCTATCTACGGAATGCCAATTCTTGAGGTAGAAAAAGCCAAAACCGTGATTGTGAACAAACGTTCGATGAACAAGGGCTACGCAGGTATCGACAACGAGCTTTTCTACGGAAATAAAACCCGAATGCTATTTGGCGATGCTAAAAAAGTGCTAGCCGAATTGGTGAATGAGGTGAAGGCTAATTAGCCTTAAATTTGGTTACTCCCAATAGGTCTTTCGGTCTATTCTGGATTATTCCTGTGCCTTACTAGGCATTAATTTCTTTTACATTTTTCACTTTTGGGATTAATAGCCCTACTCCTTTCGTCTGGTCTTTATTTAACTACTTTGCATGCCAAATTTGGGAAGTTACTGCTTTGATATAGTGCCAATATTTCAAAACTAACCTGCCATAAGTTCCGAAAATCCTAATGGCATAATGATTGAAAAACAGGGAGTGTCGATTGAAATTATAACTTAGTTAAATATTTATAATCGCTTATAAAAC
>DAIMNW010000298.1:0-1975 GCA_036719905.1 Chitinophagales bacterium | reverse complement strand
GGCTGAAAATGCTTCGAATGGAAATGCTCCGGCTGCCATGAGCATTGAAGCGGAAAAAGCTGATTTAAGAAAGAGGCGTCGCTGCATGGCATATCAAATGAAAACTAAATATAACATCAAATCGGATTTCTTTAAAAGATTATTGGACACTCTCTCTTCTTTTTATTCTGTTTATAATAAAGAGAAAAATTAAGCAGCCAAGAGCCAACCACTGTGAAAGCCATCCTACTATATCGCCATGGCGCACAAAAAAAGTTAGATCATTTCTATAAGGTATATTCATTCGTATGGCGGCCTCTTTCCACCATGGGGTATTTTGGTAGGTGCTGCCATCGGGATAGATAAAACAGCTGATGCCCGTGTTAGCACTTCGGGCTATGGCTCTACGGGTCTCAATGGCCCTCAGTCGAGCATATGCTAGGTGCTGTCGGTGCCCATCTGTGTCTTGCCACCAGCCATCGTTGGTGACAATAAAAATAAAATTGGCACCAAGGCGTACATATTCGGTAACATAATCACCAAATATGGATTCATAACAGATAACCGGCGCCACCCCCATTTTCTCATCATTAAAAAAAACACTTCTCTTGTTCTGAACGCCAAGACTCCCCACTGTGCCTCCCATATTGATGGCAAACTTTTCTAAAAAACTAAACTGTGTCACATATGGCATACTCTCTACCCCAGGGACAAGTTTTGATTTATGATAGACTAAAAATTTCCGGCTACTATCCAGTTGAAGTGCCGAATTGTATGAGTCGTAGTACTCCCCTGTGGTTCCAATTGGATGAGCTGTAGCGGTGGCCTTGTATTTATACTTAGTAAAAAGTGAGGCGCCGGTAATAAGTTTAAGTTGAGGATGCTTCTTTAGAAATTGCCTTAAGTAAGCTATGCTTTCGTCGGTATTTATTTCTTCAATCATTAAGCCCATAGGGATGGCTGTCTCGGGAAATACCACATACTTGGTTTTGGGTGTGACGGCTTTCTCGGCCAAATCAACCATTTTTTCAAGCTGCAATTGAAGCGTATTGGCTTCAAATTTTTCGTTGTATGGGTCAATGTTGGGCTGTACCACTACGACCTCAATCGTAGGGCATTCCTTGTTTTCTTTACCCCTTTCCAGTTGGAGCATCCAGAAGGAAAGTAAAATGGGTGCTGTAATGGCCACTACAGGCAAAAGCCATTGCTTGTGGCTTTTACCACCTAAACTGAGCTCCATAGCTTCGAATATGAGAATGTTGACAACCCATACCCAAACGGTTCCGCCAGCCGCCCCTGTTACTGAATACCATTGAATCCATTCGGGCTGCATGGCTAATCCATTTCCCAAAGTTAGCCACGGCATGGCCAATTGCCAATCGTTATGAAATCGTTCAAATGCCAACCAACAGATAATAAGGTACGCATATGAAGCATACTTGCTGAGCTTTTTTCGAGCAGCATGAAAAACCAACAAGGGCAACATTTGCAATAAGGCATTGCTGAGAATGATGAAAACACCTCCCCAATCACTTGCGTAACAAATCCACCATAGGGTTAATCCATTCCAACACACCAACATAGCATAGCTTACAAAAAAGAAGGAGTTGCCGTATTTCCCATGCCCTGCAGCTTGCATTCTGAAACCCTTTTCAATTAATAAAAAAGGAACAAAAGCAATAAAAATAAGAGGGGTGAGTGGCATGGTGGGCCAGGCTAGGTAAAGGAGCAAGCCGCCGGTTAATGCCAGAAAATAAGGGTGATTTAAAATTTTCATCTGTCCAAAAGTAGTATTTGCCTTCCTATCTTTATGCAATCATGAATTTTTTAGCCCACTTCTACCTTTCTCAACAAGATGAAAATTTGCTGGTGGGCAATTTTATAGCCGATAGTGTAAAGGGCAGGCAATATGAAAATTTTAAGCCTGAAGTTGCCCGAGGAATAATGATGCATCGATTTATAGATGATTTTATGGATCAGCACCCCACTGTAAAGC
>DAIMNW010000297.1:0-1977 GCA_036719905.1 Chitinophagales bacterium | reverse complement strand
GACTATTTCTTGCTACTTTCGATTCATATATTAATCAAACTATGCGTCATCTAATTATTCTACTTTTCATAAGCCTTGCGGTGGCTAATGTGCTACCGGCACAAACTTTTACGGACTGGCTCACCCCTTACGAGAAAAGCAATGGTACTGAAACAGCTACTGTAGCTCAGTGCAAAATGTTCTATGAAAATCTATTCGCAAAGTTTCCCGATAAAGTTAGTTTCAGCTACAGCAGTGACCCTGAATTTATGTTTGTGATTGTTCGAAATAGAATAAATCCAATCGAAAATTTAACCGAAAAATCGAATTTGGTTAGAATATTTATTAATAATGCTATTCATCCGGGTGAGCCGGATGGGGTAGATGCATGCATGATGTTGGTACGTGATATTTGTCTTAATAAATTTAACTTGCCAAATGAAGTTGAACTTAATATAATTCCTATCTATAATATTAGTGGTGCCAAGCGTCGTACCTCAACTTCGAGGGCAAATCAAAACGGACCTGAGGAATATGGCTTTCGAGCAAATGGGATGAACCTTGACCTTAATCGTGATTTTATAAAACAGGATGCTCCTGAGACGGCCGCATTTAAAAAGGTATTTTTTTACAATGGAAACTCACCTGAAATATTTATAGAAACGCACGTAAGTGATGGTGCCGATTATCAGCCTATATTAACGCTATTGCCTACTCAACACAATCAGCTAGGAGGTTCGGTTGGCCAGTTTCAACACGACGAGTTAGTGCCGGCGTTATATTCTGATATGAAAGAAAAAGGATATGATTTAGTTCCATATGTAAATCATAGTTCAGAAACTCCTGATTCCGGCTGGGTTGAATTTTTTGATTCACCTAGATTTTCCTCAGGCTTTACGTCCATGTTTCATTCACTTTCCATTCTTACTGAAACACATATGTTAAAACCTTATATACAAAGGGTACCGGCAACGTTGGAATTTCTGAAATCGGCAATATCCTATGCTGCTAATCATTTTCAAATTATTAAGGAAAACAAAAGAGCAGATGAAAATTCATTTGCTAAAATGAAAACCATTCCGGTAGCATGGAAAGTTGATTCCTCAAAATATGCTTTAATTAATTTTAATGGATATAGTGCCGGGCATAAACCAAGTGCTATTTCTGGAAGACAGCGTTTGTATTATGACCATTCGAAACCTTACTGTAACAAAGTGAAACACTATGATGAATATGTTCCAACGAACTTAGTGGAAATGCCTGATGCATATATTATACCTGGCTGTTATAAAAATGTTATTGAAAAAATACTATCACAAGCTTCACAGCCTAATGGTTTTTCTGCTGTTACACGAATTCTAAGAGATACTTTATTGGAACTTGATGTTTACCACATAGAGAAATATAAAACTGTTAGCCAACCCTACGAAGGACACTACTTACACTATGAAACTCGAGTGTGTTTATATGAAAGACAAAAATTAGTCGAAGCAGGTTCTTATATTATTTCTACGCATAATAATTACTCCAAATTTTTGGCGTCTGTTTTAGAACCCACCGCCCCTGATTCGTATTTCAACTGGAACTTGTTTGATGGTATCTTGCAGCAAAAGGAAGGATATAGCGATTATGTTTTTGAAGATATGGCGGCCGAATATTTAAAACAACATCCCGAACTGCGAAAAGAGTTGGAAGAATTGAAAGCAAAAGACACTGCCTTTGAAAAAGATGGTAGGTCACAATTAGATTGGGTTTATAAACACTCACCCTACTTTGAAACCACCGTGAATGAATATCTAATATACAAATGGTACTTCCCGGTCAATTCAACAACTCGATAAAATATTTATTCGAGCACACCAACCTAAAAGTTCTCAAACCACTCAAAACTATTTTTAATTATGTCGTTTTTTTCTATTTTTAAATATTCTAAAAAAGCAGAAGCAACAGGCGAATGATTTTTTCCTTTTAGCCAGATTAAATTCCATACGGATTTAA